>JAKFWA010000120.1 GCA_021732995.1 Planctomycetaceae bacterium
TTGGCTCACGAGTTCCGCATGGACTCGCGGCGAACCATACGTCCGTCGACTGGCCTGATGAGCTTCCCGGATCTGTTCTGTCAGCACGGCGCGACGTTGCTCCGTGAGGCTCGGACCACGCCCGCGCTACCAGACCTCACCATGAGCGGATTCTCTGAGTGGGCTCGACAATGGGTGCTGATTGGACGACGCGGTGAGTTTGCAGATGGCAGGCATGAGCTGACTTTGAAAATCGCTGGCTCATCCGGACATCACGGTTACTACTTCCTGACGGTCAATGAAGGCGTTGCCAACGACGATGCAGACCAACGTGTTTGGGATGTGAAAGTTGAGACGGCTCAAGAAGAGATTGAGCGAAAGAAAGCCGACAAGGTCGCCGCTCAAGCTGAAACTCGAGAGGACCAATTGGAAAGGCTTAGGTTTGCCCTGCGTTCCAGCCCCGAGGGTGACACAATGACCTGCCTCAGAACCGTGGCTGGACTCAAAGGAAAGGTTTGCCGCGAACTACTTGACGCGCTCAGGGCGGATGGAGAAGCAGAGCAGTGTTTCGTCAAAAAGGCGGGCAAAAAACAGGTAGCATTTCGTTTGAAGGCAGCGAGTCGGAATGACTCGGAACCAGTCGGAATTTCCTGTTCGTTCTGAGTTTCAGCGTGATGAGACGGAGTTAGTCGGAACCGTGGTCTATGTATATAGACCCGGTTCCGAGTTCCGACTCACGCTCTCCTCTCCCCCTTGTGGCTCATCCATATACAAAGAAGGGATGTGGTTCCGAGTGCCCAGTCTTCAGACCATCCATTCAGCAAGACGTCACGCTACCCCGTCGCCCCACTTGACGACTTTGGCAAAGAGCAAGGAGGGAGGAGATTGACGCTCCAATGAAGCGTGCCGCAAGCTTGCCATTGGACGCCATCCGCTGAGGGATGTGACGAGAAGAAGCAAAGGCACAGCCAATCAGATGACACCGACGTTCATGAAAACGAATGGCGGCGATTCGCAGACCTCGGCCAGCGAATCCAAGTAAGCCCTTGGCTGAGCCTCAGATGAGACGCCGACGGCAATCAGATCGACTGGTCGTTCCTCTTTTCGACGCGTTCAAGAGCCACAGGAGCGTCCAGAAAGAAGGGGCGAGCGCCAGTAGAACATTGAGATGCGGGCGTTGGCGGAAGAGCCAAAGACTGAGCTGTTGCGGCGCCCGACCATGCAGCTTGAACATCCGCCAAAGTTAAGGATTGAACCGCTTTGATCAGTGGTTACAATTGTAACCACTATGGCAACCCAGAAACCAGAACAAGCAACCACACTAACTCAAATGCTTCAAGAGTCGCTGCAAAAAGTTGACTCAATCCGCCTGGTCGCCCGTGAGGCCGGAGTTCATCACGCCTCACTGCTGCGGTTTCTGCGAGGCGAACGGACTCTGCGGCTGGACAAGGCAGAAGCACTGATGGACTACTTTGGGATTCGCGTTCATCGCGACGAGAACAAGCAAGAGGGCAAGTAACGAACATGGCTTCAATCTTTCGACCAACGGTGATTCGCTACGTGGACAAAGAAGGCAATCGAGTAACCAAGAGCACTCCGGGAGCGAAACGTATTCGGGAGAAGTCGAACACTTGGCGTGGCCGGTACATCGACGCCAAGGGCAAAGAGCGAACGGTGTCTCTGCTGACAGACAAGGGGCTTTCACAAGCGAAGCTCGCAGCCATCGTGCAGCGCGTCCGAGAAGAGATCGCTGGAGTGCGGCGTCCTGATCCCTATGAGGTGCATCGCGAGATCCCGCTGCTCTGTCCCAAGTGCACTGGCGCTGGCTGCAAGAACGACAAAGACAAAGCGATCCCTTGCGAAGCGAACCATCTGACCGGCTTTCGGGAGCACCTCGAAGCCAAGGGCAACTCCAAAGACTACGTCAGTCTCATCATCAGTCGTGTTCGCACCGTTTGTTCGGGATGCAGCTTCAAGGTGCTTGACGACTTAGCAGCGGGTCGTGTCGCCGCCTGGCTGAAAGATCAACGAGCAGCCGGAAAGGGACCGCAGACGTCAAATCACTTCGTGGCCAGCCTGAAGACTTTCGGAAACTGGCTCTACAAGGACCGACGCCATCCCGAACACCCATTCGCCCATCTGACGAAAGTGAATGCGAAGGTTGACGTTCGGTGTGTCCGCCGTGTCCTGTCGCGGGAAGAACTCTCCCGGTTGGTCCACGCTGCCGAGCAGGGTAAGCCATATCGTGGCTTATCGGGGAAAGACCGAGCCATGCTCTACGTGCTGGCCAGCTTCACAGGCCTGAGAGTCAGCGAGTTGGCCTCTCTTACTGAAATGAGCTTTGTATTCAGTACGACGCCCCCAACCGTGACTATCGAAGCTGGCTACTCCAAGCATCGGCGGGAAGACGTGTTGCCACTTCATCCCATGCTTGCAGCGAAGCTCGCTGAATGGCTTCAGGAACGCCGTGCGCGGATGGATGGCCGAATCGCCGTGAAGGCGACGGGAACGAAGCCAAACGGCTCAGGTAAGCCTTGCGATGATGCTGATCGGCTCTTTCCAGGAACGTGGTCCGAGCGCTCGTCCAAGATGCTTAGAAAGGACTTGGAAGCAGCTCGTCAATTCTGGCTTCTGGAACTGGACGAGTTGGAACGCGATCAATACGCCAGAACAGGTTTCCTTCAGTTCAAAACAAGCGAGGGGCAGGCAGATTTTCATGCCTTGCGGCACACGTTCATCACGAATCTCGCTAACAGCGGCGTCCATCCCAAGCTGGCCAAGGAACTCGCCCGGCACTCGACCATCACTTTGACGATGGATCGGTACGCCCACGTCGGGCTGGCTGACATGAACTCCGCATTGCAGATGCTGCCAGCGATGTCGGAGTTGCCGACTGCGGTTCAGAGCCACACGCTGACCTCGGACGCACCGGAGCGAGTTTTGGTTGCACCAATGGTTGCACTCGAAACAGTGCAACCAGGGAATACTCAGGAGATCTCACTGGTTTTGGAGAGTCCGGAGAGCAGCGTCTCAGAGAGCGAAGAACCGCTAATAATTAGGGACTTGCGAGCGTCTCTGAGAACTCTTGAGAAAGGGCCAGCGGCGGGAGTTGAACCCGCAACCCCCGGTTTACAAAACCGGTGGTGGCTCGACAGTGATAAGTTATGGATTTGCCGCTGCGGCTAGCCTCGCGACGGGGATTCGCAGGAAGAACATTCCGGGGCCGCCTGGTTGGTCTTCGCTCACGTCGTAGTAGACGACTCCGACGGTCTGAGCGTCGAGCTCAACGGTGCGTGGGCAGGCGCGGCCGCCGATGGGGCGGCCAGGATTGTGGTACTCGAAGGTGTCGCTCCACGTGAGGCCGTCGTCGCGCGAGATGACATACCGAATGCGCTCTCCTCCAACGCCGGGGCCGAGGATCTCGGAGGCTAGTAGCAAGCCGTTCGAGAGGCAGACCAGTTCGTGGCGCCAGCCTTGCTCTTTCAGGTTGGGGAACTTTGGAATCGCTTGCCACGTTTGTCCGTCGTCAGTCGATCTCAAACCGGCGCCGCTGATGAATGTGCCTTTCGGAGTGCGCACGATCGGCACCAGACCGTGCTTCCGACCGTCACCGAAATCGGTCGCATCGCCCGTTGTCGGGTTGAAGATCAACGGGCGATCGCTCAGTCCGGCGAGCCACTTGTTCGCGGAGAGTTCGACGATGGGATGGCGAATCACGCTCATCACCTTCGGATCGCGCGGAAACGGTTGCGGCACAGTCCACGTCGCACCCTCGTCACTGGAGAGTGAATACAGCACCGATCGCGGTTCCTTTTCGTTGGTGTCTTCACTCCAGCGATTCCACGCATGCAGCAGGCGGCCATCGCGCAACGTTGTCAGCGAGCCGGGGTAGTAGGTCTTTTGAACGGTGTGCTCAAACGGCACCGTTTCAGACCACTTGCGGCCACCATCCACTGAACGAGTCAGCCTCAGGTCACGATGATTGACCTGCCCGTAGATCACTACGAGCGTCCCTTTCGGGCTGATGCACACCGCAGGATGAATGTGACCGCCCGCGGGTTTCGCGATCCGTACCGGTTGCAGCTCGTCCGCTCGCGCATCACGCAGCAGCATTCCACAGATGACTAACCACAGAGCAATCATTGTTCGCAACATCGCAGCACCTTGGTGGGCTCAAGGAAAACTCGTCGATCCGGATGGATGCTCTATCGCGGTACCAAGTTCTGGCAGCAGCCTGTCGACCCCGCAAGTCGACAAGATTCAAAATGAAAGCCGCCGCAGACGTGAGCCTGCGCCTCACTTCGCTATTGTTTACTCATCGTGTCAGGTGGCCGGAACTCTCGGGGGCCAACCAAGGGCTCGCTCGTTAGTGCTCTAGTCCAATCACAGGCTGCGGAGTTACTCATCATGTTGCGGCGTTGTCTCTGCGTGTGGGTCGCGTTCTCTGTGCTCTCCGTGGCCGCTCAAGCCGCGACGATCATTCATGCTGGGCGAGTCATCGACGGTCGCAACGATGAACCACGCGGTAAGACGTCCATAGTCGTTGAGGATGGTCGCATCACGAAGCTGGTCGATGGCTTCATGGCTCCTCAGGCGGGAGACAAAGTCATCTCGCTGGCCGATCACACCGTGATGCCCGGCCTGATGGACATGCACACGCACCTGCAGTCACAGCACTCCAAGGACTCGTACACAGAACGATTCTTCATGGACCAGGCGGACTACGCGCTGCGGTCCACGGTGTACGCTCGCAAGACGTTGATGGCCGGCTTCACCACCGTGCGCGACCTCGGTGACAACGGTGTGAATTCGATCGCGCTTCGTAAGGCGATCAACGAAGGCTGGGTTATCGGGCCGCGGATTTACACGTCGGGGAAGTCGATCGCCACCACGGGCGGACATGCCGATCCCACCAACAGCCTGCGAGGCGACTACAAACGCGATCCAGGACCGCTCGAAGGCGTGATCAACGGACCTGATGATGCCCGCAAGGCGGTACGTCAGCGTTACAAGGACGGCGCAGACCTCATCAAGATTACGGCGACCGGCGGTGTGCTGAGTCTCGCCACGAACGGTCAGAATCCACAGTTCACCAATGAAGAACTGAAGGCGATTGTCGAGACCGCTCACGACTACGGCATGATCGTCGCGGTTCACGCTCACGGCACCGAGGGCATGAAGCGCGCCGTGCTGGCGGGCGTTGATTCCATCGAGCACGGCACATTCATGACTGACGAAATCATCGGCCTGATGAAGCAACGCGGTACTTACTTTGTGCCCACGAATCTGGCCGGTGAATGGGTTGCCGAGCAGGCCAAGAAGCCGGGCTACTTCCCGGAAGTCGTGCGTCCGAAAGCGGCGTCAATGGGTCCGGTGATCAAAGACACGTTCCGGAAGGCTCATGCTGCTGGAGTAAAAATTGCCTTCGGCACGGATACCGGCGTGTCACCGCACGGCGAGAACGCTCGCGAATTCGAACTGATGGTCGAAGGTGGCATGCCACCGATGAAAGCCATTCAGTCAGCGACTCTGGTCGCATCGCAGTTGCTCAAGATTGAAGACAAACTGGGCACGCTGGAACCCCAGAAACTGGCGGATATCGTCGCTGTTAAAGGCAACCCGCTGACTGACATCAAAGCCATGCATGATGTCGTCTTCGTGATGAAGGAAGGCGTTGTCTTCAAGTCACCTTGAGGCGCAGCTACTCAACATTCAACGCGCCCGACAATTCATACTCAATACATTTCCGTCGAACATTTGATAATGGAGAAGACTCGTTCATGAATCAGGACCAAGCCCGCAGCGCTGCCGACTTCCTCTTGAATGCCTGGAACGCAGATCGCCATATCGACGCCATCCCTGAAGCCAATCGTCCGGCCTCACGAGCTGATGGTTATGCGATTCAACGTCACGTGGGGGAACTCTCCGGCCAACCAACCGTGGGCTGGAAGATCGCGGCGACGAGTTCCGCAGGTCAGGCCCATTTGAAAGTTGACGGTCCGCTGGCGGGGCGACTGTTGAATGATCGAGTTCATCCCGACGGCACGCCTATCGTGCTAGGCAACAACGGCATGCGTGTTGGCGAGGCCGAATTCTGCTTCCGCATGGGCCAGGATCTGCAGCCGCGTGATACTCCCTATGAGCAAGCGGAAGTCATGGCAGCCGTGGCGACGCTGCACCCGGCCATTGAGATTCCAGACTCACGCTACAGCGACTTTTGCATCGTCGGCTCGCCGCAACTCATCGCCGACAATGCTTGCGCTCATCACTTCGTTCTGGGTAATGCCACGACGGCCAACTGGCGCGAGATCGATCTCAAGGCTCACGTCGTCAAAGTGCAGTTGGATGGTGTCGAGGCTCGCGAAGGTTTGGGTGCCAACGTACTCGGCGATCCGCGCATTGCGCTGACGTGGCTGGCCAACGAATTGCGATCGCACGGCATCACATTGGAAGCCGGCCACATCGTGACAACGGGGACGAGCGTGATTCCCTTCGCGATCCAAATCGGCAGTCGCATCGTCGCGGACTTCGGAGTCCTCGGCAAAGTCGGAACCAGCATCATCTGAGACCGAGTAATTTTGCTTCTCGCCTCGCGACTTCAACTCAGTCCTAAGCATCCAGCATGCTCGTAGAAAGCCAGGCTGCCATGTGGCAAAGAGTGAAACTTTCGGTGGTCGTGGTTGGAATGATGATGGCTCAAGCTCAGGCCGCCGAGCCAAAGTTTGATCTCGTCATTCGCGGCGGGCGCATCGTGGACGGCACGGGCAAGCCGGGATTTGTTTCAGACGTCGGGATTCGCAACGGGAAGATCGCCAGGATTGGCAACCTCGATGCTGACTCTGGCGACACCGTGCTGGATGCCAAGGGGTTGATCGTCGCTCCGGGCTTCATCGACATGATGGGGCAGACCGCGTCTCCGATGGTGGACGATCCTCGCAACGCCATGAATTTGCTCACGCAAGGCATCACGACCATCAATGCGGGCGAAGGGGCGTCGGCAGCACCGCTCAGCAAGGCGGAGGGAACTCGGCAAGGTTGGACGACGATGGCCGAGTACTTCACGTTGCTGGATCTCAACGGTCTGCCGGTCAACGTGGTGCAGACTGTCGGCCACTCCCAAGTGCGGCAGATGATCATTGGCGATGTCGAGCGTCGGCCGACGGCTGATGAGCTCAGCAAGATGCAGGCTCTTGTTCGCGAAGGCATGGAAGCGGGTGCCATTGGTGTTTCAACGGCCTTGATCTATCCGCCAGCCGTTTACGCAACGACAGAAGAAATCGGGGCGCTGGCGAAAGTCGCCGGTGACCACGGTGGCCGCTACTACACGCACATGCGGAATGAGGGCGATCAGCTTCTCGAAGCGATTGACGAGGCTTTGGAGATTGGACGGCTCGGCAATGCTCCCGTGCACATCTTCCATCTCAAGACGGCTGGCCAACAGAACTGGCCCAAGATGCCGCTGGCGATTGAGAAGATCAAAGCGGCCCGCGCTGCTGGTCGGCATGTCGCGGCTGATATCTATCCGTACGTCAATAACGGGCTGGAGATCTCGGCGCTGGTCCATCCGCGTCACTTCGCAGCAGGACGAGAGGCATTCCGGCGCCGACTGGAGGATGCCGAGTTCCGGGCCGAGATCCGCAAGGAGATGGAATCCACCAGCGGTTGGGAGAACTGGTTCCGGCATGTCGGTCACGATTGGGATCGAGTCGTCATCGGGCAAACCAATGATGCACGCTACCGCGATGTCGTCGGGCAGAGTGTTGCTGCGATGGCCAAGGCAAAGACTGAAGATCCGTGGAACACGTTCTTCGCCCTCGTGAAAGCCGGTGCGTTCGCGTTGCCGCAGAGCATGTCGGAGGACAACAAAGTCCTCGCGATGCGGCAGGACTTCGTTTCGTTTTGTACTGACGTGGGACCGATCAGCTCAGACTCGTCGACGTCTCACCCGCGAGCGTCCGGCGCGTTTCCTCGGTTGCTGGCGAAGTACGTCCGCGACATGAAGGCGATCACGCTCGAACAAGCGGTGGCTCAAGCGAGTTCCGTCGCGGCTGCCGAAGTCCTTGCCAAGGACCGAGGCCGCATCGTCGAGGGCTTGGCTGCGGATATCTGCGTCTTCGATTTTGAGAAGATCGTTGATAAGGCCAACTTCGCCCAACCGAACGCGCAGTCGGAAGGCGTGAAGCACGTTGTCGTCAACGGCTCGCTCGTGCTGGAGGATGGTAAGTTCACCGGCAAGCGTCCGGGGCGAGTGCTGCGCGGCCCGGGCTATCAGAGGAGCAAGGCGCCGTTCGCGGTCTCAACCGGCAAGCAGGACGAGCGCTTGGCCAGCTTTGACAAGCAGGTCGCTGAATTCATGGAGAAGCATTGCGTGCCCGGTTTCGCGCTGGCGGTAACTAACAAGAGTAAGTTGATGCTGGCTCGTGGTTACGGCTACGCGGACATCGGAGCCCGTGAACTGGTCGAACCGACCAGTCTGTTCCGCATCGCCAGCATCTCAAAGTCCGTCACTGCGGTCGCGATTCTGCAACTCATCGAACAAGGCAAGCTGAAGCTCGACGACAAGATCCTCGAAGTGCTGGACTACAAGGCTGAGATTGAAAAGGCTGGCTCCGCGTTTGATACCCGCTGGAACGACATCACCGTTCGGCACCTGCTGGAACATCGCGGAGGCTGGGATCGAGATAAGTCCTTCGACGCGATGTTCAACTCCGTGCGTTTCGCACAGATGTTTGAAGCCCCGGCGCCGGCCGGCCCTCAGGAAGTCATTCGAGCCATGTTCCGTCAGAAGCTCGACTTTGATCCCGGCGAGCGCTACGCGTATTCGAACTTCGGTTATTGCCTGCTGGGCCGCGCTATCGAAAAACTCACCGGCGCGACTTATGAAAAATATGTGCAAGAGCACGTGCTGGCGCCGATTGGAATTCGCTCGATGCGCATCGGCGCTTCGCGGTTGGAGGGGCGTTCGCCTCAAGAGGTCCGCTACTACCAGCCAGGCAGCGCGAGATCGGTCTTTCAAACAGACTTGGGGCAGCAAGTACCCTGGGCATACGGCGGCTGGCATCTGGAAGCGATGGATTCGCACGGCGGCTGGATCGCTTCCGCAGTGGATCTCGCCCGCTTCGGTACCGCGTTCGACGATCCCGATCACTGCAAGATTCTGTCCCGTCAAAGCATCGACCTGATGTATGGTCGCCCGCCGGGATTGGCTGGCCACGACGCCAACAACAAGCCGCTGGATGTCTTCTATTCACTCGGCTGGCAGAACCGTGTGGTTGGTCCTGACAGGATCAATCACTGGCACACCGGCTCACTGTCCGGCACCGCGACCACCCTTATCCGCCGCAACGACGGCAAGAATTTTGTGGCACTGCTCAATTCTCGAGTCAGCCCCGCCTCCCCTCAACTCAGCCGAGACCTCGACGCCCTCCTCCACGCCGCCGCAGGCGCCGTCAAAGAGTGGCCGAGTGAAAATCGCTTTGTCGACTTTGACCAAGTGAAATCTTCGCGATGAAAGCGTACAGGCGCTTTCACTTGCCTTCCTCAGTTGTTATGCAATCAGGGCTTTCTATTTATTCACGTCCTGTGAGGTCGGCATCTTCATGATCGTCAATCATTGGCTCGCCTGCGTTCGAAGTTTTTTGAATCAGACTGCACTGCGAAGCGCGTCGAGGACTCGGCGGATGAATCAGTGCCCAACACGCAGACGGAGTGATCTGCGACCGGCGGTTGAGTGGCTGGAGGATCGGGCGTTGCTGTCGGTCGCGACCCAATTGATCAACATCAACAGCGTGCTGGGGGAAAGTTCGTTTCCCGCGCAGTTGGTTGACGTCAACGGCACGCTGTTTTTTAGCGCGTTTACGGAAGGAACTAAACGCGAGTTGTGGAAGAGCGATGGCACGCCTCAGGGAACAGTGCTGGTAAAGGACATCAGTACCGAACCGAGTAATCCATCTGGCTCGCTGCCCTTCGAGTTGACGAATGTGAATGGTACGTTGTTCTTCGTCGCCAATGACGACATTCACGGCTTCGAGCTCTGGAAGAGTGATGGCACACCCGGAGGCACCAGCATGGTTAGGGATATCACACCGGGGCCGGCTGGAAATATCTCGCAGATCAGCGAACTCACGGCGGTGGGCAACAAGCTTTACTTCAGCGCGATCGACGAGTTCGGTGTCGAATTGTGGGTCAGCGACGGCACCGAATTAGGGACGTCTCGAGTCTCTGATATTGCGAGAGAAAGCGTGAATCCCTCAGGAGGCGAAAACTCGGTTCCACAATCCTTAACCAACGTCAATGGTACGTTGTTCTTTGTTGCGACCGATCGGATCACGGGATTGGAACTTTATAAACTCGATCCAGTCACTGGCGTCGTGTCGCAGCTCAAGGATATCGCTCCGAATGAGTTCGAATCGGGCCCCTCTCAATTAACGAATGTCAATGGAACTCTCTATTTCACGGCGGTCGATGCTGACCATTCCAGGGAACTGTGGAAAAGCGATGGCACACCTCAAGGCACGGTGTTGGTCAAAGACATTGGGCCGCAGTTCATTCCTTTCAGCACGATACCTCGTTCCTCAGAACCCACTGGTCTGGTGAACTTCAACGGCACGCTGTTCTTTTCGGCGAACGCGGGGCCAACGGAATTTGACGCGTCCAGCGGACACGAATTGTGGAAAAGCGATGGAACTGAAGCCGGAACGGTGCAGGTTGCCGATCTGTCTGTCGGATTCGTCTCGGTAGGACCGAGACTTCTAACTGCCGTCGGCAACACGCTGTTCTTTGTTACGACCGATGGTGAGTTGAACGAGGAATTGTACAAGACTGACGGCACAACCGCCGGAACCGTGATGGTCAAAGACATTTTTGGTGGCGTGGGGAGTGGATTCACTACGATCAGAGATGAAAATCAGTTCACAGTCGCCGTCAATGATAAGCTGTACTTCAATGTCGGGGAGGGTAGGAACGGAGTGGCCTTATGGCGCAGTGATGGCACGCCGGATGGAACTTTCCTGGTCAGTGATGTTGAATCGGACCCGCTGGGCTTTGGGCCTCAACAACTGACGCGAGTTAACAACAAGCTCTTTTTCACAGCCGATGACGGAACTAACGGCAATGAATTGTGGGTGCTTGATACCAGTCTGCCTGACCCAGCCGTTTCCGCATCGCTGGTCGGTGGCAAGGTTCTGATCAACGCTCCGTCCGGTGTTGCCTTGGACTTACTGGTCACTCTGGATGGTGGTACCCAGGAAGTCGTTGTTGCGTCGCGCATGTCCGGTGTGGCCACGACTGAGTTCCGCTTCCCAATGGCGTCCGTGACCGTCGGTCTTGAAGCCACGCTGGGGCCTCTGGGTGATCGCTTTGATTCTTCGGCGGTGAACTTGCCGGTCACAGTCTTCGGTGGCAGCGGTAACGATTCCTTGACGACCGGCGCCGGCAGCGACTTGCTGGGTGGTGATGATGGTCAAGACTCCCTCGTGAGCGGTGCGGGGAGCGATCAACTCATGGGAGGCAACGGCAACGACACAATCACGAGCGGCGCGGGCTTTGACCTACTGGACGGCGGGGATGGCACTGCGGATATCCTGATGGAGTCCACGACCACGAACCTCGCGCTGTCCTCCGCTCAATTGACGATCGGCTTGGGCGACGGCAGTGAGGTCGACGACCATATCAACTTCGAGAAGGCGATTCTGCTGGGTGGCGGCGCTGCCAACGTGATGACTGCCTCTAACGCTGACATTCCCGTTTCGCTGTTCGGCGGTGGTGGCAACGATGTTTTGATTGGCTCAAATCAGGCCGATTATGTCGATGGCCAAGGCGGCAATGACACACTGTCGGCCAGGGATGGTAACGATACGCTCAATGGAGCAGCGGGAATCGATGTCTTCCGCGACGTTGCCTACAGCGATTTCGTGCCCGGCGAGATTCGAAACCTCACGCTGACGAACTCATCATTCCTGGTGAAGGTCGGACCAGGGACACTTTCAGCGGACTCGCTGCTGGGGTTCGAGGTGGCCGATATCACCGGCGGTGGTATGCGTGATCTGTTCAACGCCTCGGGTTTCACCAACACAGGTGTGACGACGATCAACGGTGGCGGCGGCAACGATGTCATCGTGGGGACTGCCGGTGCGGACATGATATTCACTCTGACGGGAGCAGATTCGATCCTGGGTGGCGGCGGCAGCGATTCAGTCTTTTCGGGTAGCGGCAATGACACCATCAGCGGTGGTGCAGGAGCTGACAATCTCAACGGCCAGAACGGCAACGATTCAATTGTTGGAGACGCCGATAACGACATCCTCATTGGAGGCGCTGGCCAGGACATACTTTCCGGGAATGCTGGCAACGATTTTCTGAGCGGACAGGATGGGTTCAATCAGCTCTTCGGCGGCGATGGTAATGATACCTTGCAAGGTGGAAGCACCAGGGATCTCTTGTTCGGCGAAGTCGGAGACGACCGCCTCTTTGGGCTGCAAGGCAACGATGACCTGGACGGTGGTGACGGCGCGGATTCGCTGATCGGTGCCGTCGGTGACGACTCACTGACGGGCGGAACTGGTGCAGACACACTGCAAGGCGACTTGGGCAGCGACACGCTGGATGGCGGCGCCGACTTTGATCGGATCAACGAAGTCTTCGACACTAATCTGACGATCGTGGGCAGCACACTCAGCACGCCGAGCTTCGGCACCGATTCTGTCGTTGCTGTCGAACGCATCCAGGTCAGCGGCGGAGCAGCCAATAACTTCTTCGATGCACGTCAAGCAACGGTTGCCGTTTTTCTGGCAGGCGCTGCGGGCAACGACACCCTCTTGGGTGGATCCAAAGCAGATGGCATCACCGGCGGCGATGGTGACGACGTACTCTCAGGCGGCGCAGGTGGCGATGTCCTCGATGGCGGCGCGGGGACGGACTATATCATCGAGAAGGCAAACGTAGATTTCACCGTTAACGGCGTGACGATCACATCATCTGCCACTGGCATGGATACTCCGACCACGATTGAGCGTATCGTTTTGATTGGCGGAGCCGGTGCAAACAAGTTGGATGCCAGCCTGGCATCCATTCCGGTTATCCTGCTGGGCGCCGCAGGCAATGACACCTTACTCGGCGGTTCTGGTGCTGATTCGTTGAGTGGCGGTAGCCGCAACGATTCCACTGTCGCAGGCAGCGACGGCGTTGACTCGCTCAATGGTGGTGCCGGTTCCGACGTCCTGGAGAACGATGCCGCAGACACCAAGGTCACCGGTGCCGGTGACACCCTGGTGTTCGATTTCTTCTCACTCGTTCCAGCTTGGGTGGATGCGATTTAGGGTGAGGTGCAAACTCATTACGTGACAGCGTTTGTTTAGACCGTTGCTCGCATTCTGGGACCAACGACCGCTCGCTATTTGGCGCGGAAGTAGATAGCCCAGGCAATGTCACGCTTGAGACTGGTCGTTGATAATGTCGTTGGTAATCCAGCCGATGACGTCTTCGTTTCCGGGTAGCCTGACGAATGCGTCCTCGCAACTGATGCCTGTTTCCGCCTTTGCCTGGGTCATCTTAAGCTTGGCGTCTGCCAATGTCGCAGTACTGTCGATTGTGACAAAGCTTTTTGATGCCACCTTCCCCGCATCTGGATCGGCGAGCAGCGCCTGGAGTGTGTGTGCATTGAGATCACCGCCCTTTTTCACAAGATAGCTATTGATCAGACTTCTGTGCAGCACGGCAGTTACCTTGCCAGTGGCATGATCAATCAGGGGCAAGCGTTCGCGTTTCATGGCCTCCATTTGATCACTGACTGTCTTCAGTGAGATTGTGCCGAACTCTGCAACGGACTTGTCTTTTACGGCGTCCGGGAAATTGATGTCTGATCTCTTGATCATAGCCTGCAGCACAGGAATCGATTTTAGCCTTTCAGCGGCGGAAGCTTCTCTGAAGGTCTCTTTCGCATTGCGGGTGGCACTCTCGTAGTTGTCTTTGCCAAAATAGTACGCCAGCAGCGTTCCCATCCACGTGCCGAATACTGGCAGCAGCAGTGTGAATATTTCCTTCGAGTCTTCGGGATGACAGATGGTATTTACGATCGCGAGGCTGATCAGTCCCCAGATCGAACTGAACAGCACGCTCTTGGCGACGAGATGCCGGAATTGGTCGTCGGTTCTCTCAACGCCTGAGTAGCGTTTGGTGCCAAAGTAGGTGGCGATGCCGATGGCGACCGTGGTCAGGATCAGTCCGGCGGCAGCCCAGTTGGGATGAGAGGAGACAAACGCTCCAAGTTCACTCGGGGCCGCTGCCGTGCCGCTTGTCGTCGTTGCGGCTGCGGGAATTCCCCCACCCGTAGGGTTACCCTGAAGTTGCCCGGCGGGCGGTGCTACTGCGTTAGGTGCCGCAACTGCGTTCCCCGGAGCAGCTGCATTTGCCGCGACTGGTGGATTGACTTGGATCACAACGCCGCCGGGAGCTACGGCATTCGCCCCTGCCGGAGGATTGGCGGGCGGAACGGCATTACCGGCTGCGGGTACCTGCGCTTGCGTGAACAGAATCGCAAACGAAGCGGATGCAAGGTTCATCGTCAGCCCTCATGTGCGGTCCATCGCTGCGAAACCCAGAGAATACTCAAGGTGCTCATGCACATATGGGCATATAAGCACGTGGGGGCATCGATGGCAAGGATATAGATCGCGCGATGGCCGTCCATCTAACAAATTGGCGATTGAAGTTGCCACTTCTCATCGGAGAGAGACTGACTTCCGCTCACTTAGCGGGCGTCACGGTCAGCTTGATGAGCGGCGTGCTGGGGCCGGGCATGCCATTGCGGATATCGCTGCTCCAGGTTTGCGCGACGGTGATGCCATAGGTGCCGGGGTAGATCTCGGGGGGGATCTTGATGGGGACCTCAACGATGCCATCTTTGATGGGCAGGATCTGAGGCGTCGTCAGTGCACAGGCAACGCCGGCGGTGGCGAGGTTCACCACCAGCGGCATGGCCTTAACGTCACCCGCTCCTTGCACCCTCACTTGAATGGTTCCGCTGTCGCCAGACTTCAGAGTCAACTCGGAAGTGATCGCTTCGACCCACGGACCTTGCGGCTTGGCAACGGCGACTCGCGATTGTGGACTGACACGGAAGAAACCGGTGTCGCTGGAATAGAACAGGGTTAACGGAAGGGAAGTTCGTTCGCGGACTTCAGCAGTGGCGGATGCCTCAGGCGGGCGAGTCCGTCCCACAATCCGGAACGGCACGCAGGTGCCGGGTTGAGCATCTGCAGGTGCCGTGATGGTGACGAACACTTTCAACTGGTAGGTGTTGTAGGGGCGAATCCCTTTGCCCCCGAGCGACGTCGCAACGGTGCTGGACCAGCCTGTCGGCAAGCCTTGCACTGAGAGGTCGATGTCATCATCGCAGCCGACGAAGCGATCCACTCGTACAAGAACGCACGCCGTAGACCCAGGTCCCCAAACGGGAACCACATCCGGGAAGTGCGTCAGACGAAAGTCGGGGCGAGCTTCCTCCACCGACAGGCGATACATCGCGCGCGAACCGTGCAATCCTGATTGCTCGGTGACTTTCACGAAGAACTCACCCTCGGCCGGCGCCGTGAACAGCAACTTACTGTCAGTCGTCTTGAAATCGTGATAGCTCTCGTAGCCCGGCTCGAAGACTTCATCATCGTTCTCGCCAAGCAGCTTGCCGTTCGTGTCATAGACTTGAATCAGCGTATCCACGGGCGAGCGAATGAAGCGGTGAGCGGTGATTTCAAACCAGACCTTCTGCTGCGCGTTCAGCTTCACTCGGTACCAGTCGGCGTCGCCCGATTGCTGAAACCGCGCGTTGACGGTGGTTGGCAAGCTCAACAACGCAGCTTGAGCGGCTTCATTATTCGGTTCGGTTTCGATGATCTCGGGGTGGCTTCCGATGACAACGGGCACGTCTAACCCGGAATGATTGCTGTCCGGCAACGTGACAAACTGCAAGGGAAACGCTGAAGCCTCATTCGTCGAACTACTCTCCAGTCGTTGCTTCGTCCCATGCGAGACGTTCGGCCCCGCCAATTCTACATCCACTGAAGTCCCTCGCTGCAGTCCGGGTGGAAAGACAGTCGCGGGATAGCCAACTTCGCCCAGCGTGAGTCGATAGACGGCCTCCGGAAAGCCGCTGTAGTTCAGCAGCTGGACGCGTAAGAGATACTCGCCATCACTGGGAAGGGCGTACTCAACGACCGGATCAAAACCCAACGTATCTTCGGCAGCCGCTAACGTGCGACCATTCGCATCCAGCAATTCCAGACTGAAATCCGCGATGCCGTACGTCTTGTACTGCCCATGCACGTCCAGCGTGTGAGCAGCGATGGCCGCCACGATCTTTTGACCAGCCTTGCCTCGAAATCGGAAGACATCGAGATCCGCCTGAGGATTGATGCGACCATTGAGAATCGTGGGCGTGGTATCGACCAGTTGCGCGTGCGCGACATCGTTGTTCGGTTCCGCTTCGATCTGCTCGGGCAATCCGCCGACTACAAAGTGAGCGAAGCTCGTCAGCCCGCTACGTTCGTTGAGCACTCGCAGCCAGCGGCGTCCCAAAGGAGCATCGGCCGCAATCTCCAAAGTGGCTTCCACGATGCCGATCTTGACGTACTTCAGTTCCTTCACAGCGATGCCGCCAGGACCGTCGATCACGATCTCTTTGGGATCAGCCAACCCGTGACCGACTCCCTTGAACTCCACTTTCACCGACGTGCCACGCTGCCCGCCGTTGGGAAAGATCGCATCCAGCCGGCATTCGGTGTAGGACGGCGCCATGGGCTGAGCGACAGCAACAACGGGAAGAATGAGGGCGCTCAGCCCGAGCCACGCGAAAGCCACGTTCCAGATCCGTCGACTTACAAATTCGAGACTGGCACGGGCTTCGAAATTGGTACGGACCATGAAATCGCTCTCCGCGCGGCGCTGAACGGATCACCGTCGATTCGAATGCGGGTTCAAACCCGGACGGGCTAAGCAAAAACTTCTTCGATGGCTCGACCGCCATTGTTGATCAGAATCGGACGACCGTCGTTGGAGATGTACTCCTGCGTGTCGTCGATGCCCATCAGCCGGAAGATCGTGGCGGCATAGTCCAGCGTGGTGTTGGTTCGCCCCAACACAAACTCGCACTTGGCATCCGTCTGGCCCACGATGTGTCCCATCCGAATACCCGCACCGCTGAAACCGATCGCATTCGTGAGGTGCCAGTGATCACGGCCGGCTCCACCGTTCACACGCGGCGTGCGGCCGAACTCGCCCGCACACAGCACGACGGTATTACTCAGCATGCCTCGGTCCGAGAGATCCGAGAGCAGTGCAGACCACGCCATATCCAACGTCGGCAGCAGTGGCTTCTTGAGAGAGATGAAGTTGTTGACGTGCGTGTCGTAGCCGGTGAAATCCACGGTCACGAACCGCACGCCGGCTTCAACAAGCCTTCGGGCAAGTAGAGTCGCCTGACCCTCGCGCGTGCGGCCATAGCGATCGCGCAGAGCTTCAGGCTCGGCACTCAAGTCAAACGCCTGTTTGGCCACTGGCGAAGTGATGAGATCGTAAGCCTGTCGGTAGAACTCGCCCCGATCCGCAACCGCGCCCCCCGATTTGTCGATCTGCCGCTGCCAACCGTCGAGTTTTTCGAGAATGCGGCGGCGGCGTTGAGTTCGCTCGGCCCCAACAGCAGTCGGAATGGAGACGTCGTCTACCGAAAAGTCTTTGTCTTGAGGATTGCGACGGACCATCAGCGGGTTGTAAGCCGAGCCCAAGTAGCCGCCCCCGGAGTAGCCAATTGGCCCGCTAGCACACTGTACATAGGGCGGCAGTCCGTTCTTCCAGCCAAGTTCTTTGGAGACGACCGATCCAAAGCACGGATAGACCGTCGAACCGACCGGAGCACCGTTCACATCGGGCACCTGTGGATAGCCTGTCAGCATCCAGTGAGTAGCCTCAGAGTGCTGAGTTCCCTGATGCGTGATCGTGCGAACCTGGCAGACCTTATCCATTTGCTGGCTCATCAGCGGCAGATGCTCGCAAACGGACAACCCTGGCATGTTCGTCGAGATTGGCTGGAACTCGCCGCGATACTCGACGGGTGCTTGCGGCTTCATATCCAGCGTGTCGATGTTGCTGAGGCCTCCGTTGGTCCACAGCAGAATGAAGTTCACGTCTTTCTTGGCGACCGGCTGAGCCTGCTCGGCCCGCAGCAGTTTGGGGAGCGTCAGGCCGAACATGCCCAGGCTGCCGACTTGCAGCAACGCTCGGCGCGAGATGCCCTCGCAGGTCCTGGAGCGATTGGAGATTTCGAACATGAACCGGATTCCTTGCCTGAATCAATAACCCCGTTGCTGCAGACAAAGCGAGTTTCAATGACCAAACGCAAACTCGGAGCAATTCAACAACGCCCACAAAATGTCTTGCCACGCTTCTTCGCGAGAAGCCGTCGCGGCCAATGTTTCCTGTACTGCGGCACGCTCCCCGTCGGTCGGATATCGAGCGAGCGCGGCCAGATATAATTCGTCGGCGATTTCACTATCGGCGCGGTTCGCCTTCACGGCCAGCATCAATCGGCCGGACGGGGCGATGATCTTCTCATGCAGGGCCGTGCTATTGGCGAGGTGCAGTGCCTGAGACAGGTCTGGATTCGAGCCGCGTGCGCAGTCACAAGGACTGTTGCGCGCGGGCTTACCGAAGGTCGCCAGGAACTGGGAGACGATTGTTGGATCCGGCAGTGAGATCGCCCGAGTTCCCACAGGTTGGCCGACGAAGCTCTCGGAATTCGCCGTTACCTGATTGATCGCGTCGAGCAGCACCTCAGCCGACAGCCGGCGGGGAACTCGATGAGTAAACAACGCACCGTCAAGATCGCGCGTTGCATTGAGTTCTGGTGCCAGTTGATAAATCCGCGAGTTGCAGATCGTCCGCAGCAGATGCTTGGCATCGAATTGATGCTGAGCAAAGTCGGTAGCCAGAGCGTCGAGCACAGTTGGCAGCGATGCAGGATTCGTTGCCCGCATATCATCAACCGGATCAACCAGACCGATACCGAACAGAGACGCCCAATAACGATTCGTGAAGTTGCGAGCGAAGAACGGGTTGTCCGCGCGAGTCATCCACTGCGCCAGTTTCTGCCGCGGATCGACTTGCGACTCATTGGCCTGCACCGACAGCGAAGTCGGGGCAGCCTTCGTCGCCTCGATCTCGCCAAATACTCGCGGAGCTACCGCCATCTGCGGTTTGCGATTGGGGTTCTCTTTCTCCGACGCGCGGATGCTCTTCGGTCCGCCGAATTTCGCGCCCTGAGCCCCGCTGTCTTTGGTCTCCAGCTTCGAGAAGAACGCGGCCAGACCGTAGTAGTCCTGCTGGCTCCAGACTTCATTCGGATGGTGATGGCACTTGGTGCATTGCAACCGCACCCCCAAAAAGACTTGAGCAGTGGTCTCAGCGAGATCCTCCACCTTCTCATCAATGAAGTAGTAGGCCACAGGGCCGTTGGTAAACAGATTGCCCTGCGCTGTTAGCAACTCGCGCGTCATCACATCCAGCGGCTTGTTGTCGCGCACTGACTGGCGGATCCAGCCGTTAAAGCTGGCGAGTCCCTTATCGCCCAAGTACCGCCGATGAGCCCTCAGCAAGTCGCCCCATTTCAGCGACCAATAGTCGACGTACTCAGCCCGGTTGAGCAATTCATCAATCACTCGGGCCCGCTTGTTGGCTGCGGTGTCCCCTCGAAACTTTAAGACCTCGTCTGCCGTCGGCAATGTGCCAATCAAGTCCAAATAGACGCGGCGGATGAACGTGCTGTCGTCGGCCAGCGGAGCGGGATGAACTCCCAAGCGTTTCCACTCCGCAGCGGCGAGTCCATCCAGGAAGTTCTGCGGAGGAAACTCAAACTGAGACTCCGGTCCGTGCGGTACCGACACGCTGATGGACGCCACCTGTCCGAGGTAACGCACGCTGACGGACGTCTTGCCGGAACGATTCGCGGTGATCAGGCCTGAGCGTGAAATGTCGGCGATGGTCTTGTCACGCACGTCGTACAGAGCCCACGGCGTGACGTCCCGCGAAGTCCCGTCAGCGAAAGACGCCATGACTTTCAGCGCGACACCAGACTTTCCGGCGTCGCCTGATGCTGGTTCTTTGACAATCGTCGACAGTACGGCGGACGCAGGTTCAACCTTGATCTGGAATCCCGTCAGATCATCGGCCTTCGGTCCAGGCATACCGACCGCCAACCACCCTTTCAGGATGGCGGCTACTTCGGAATCGGCAGCAATTCGACGACCACCGCCGTGCGGGACCAACCCAGCAGGCTTCGTCAGCAGCAGGCTCTGATCTGGAGCGGATGCGCTAATACGCCGACCGCGTGAATTTTTCGTCAGGGCCTCGTAGTCAAAAGCCGGATCAAACCCGAGCAGAGAAAGCTGGAACCCCCCACGTCCCTGAAACGATCCGTGGCAAGCTCCGGCATTGCAGCCCGCCTTGGTAAGTGCCGGAAGTACATCTCGCGTAAAGTTCACGGTAGGTACGCGCGGTTGATTGTCCAGATGGAGCCGCTGTTGGGCAGGATCTGCCGCGACCGCCGATAGCGTCCTCAGGCAGACGGACGCGATCAGCAGAATCAGAAGGTGCGATCCTCTGCGCATGCATCACCCTCTTACAGACGTGTGAACCAAACGGACGCCACATTGGTAGAGAAATAATAACTCGAACTTTGAGAGAAGTCATCAACAAGTTCGGATGCGTTCTGGTTGTCCCGCGATCGGGGAGTTTCCTCCGCTCATTCGTTTGCTGCTCGTTACGGTAGGCTCTGAAGTTGCGAGGGTGGCCTGATCGATCATCATGCTTGCTGGCCAGCCCTTTCGGATCGGAAGTTGAACCATGACGACAGCGACTGCGGAACGGCGTTCAATGTTGATTGACGGCCAATGGACGACGGCCGCCGACGGGCGGACTCTGGATGTTATCAATCCTGCGACTGAGGGCGTCATCGGGCAAGTGGCATACGGAGGACGCGAGGAGACCCGACGGGCATTGGAGGCGGCTCAGCGCGCGCTGCCGACCTGGTCGCGCCAACAGACGACCTGGGATCGCGCGAAGATTCTGAAACGCACTGCGGAACTGATGCGTGAGCGGTGTGACGCGATTGCTCGGACGATCACTCTGGAGCAGGGGAAACCGCTCGCGGAATCGCGCGGTGAAGTCCTGCATTCGGCTGATACGTTCGAATGGTTTGCAGAAGAAGGGAAGCGGGCTTACGGACAGGTGATTCCGAACTCGCTGCCCGGCAAACGGCATATGACGTTGAAGCACCCGGTGGGAGTGGTTGCGGCGATCAGTCCGTGGAATTTTCCGATCACGCTTCAGGCGCGTAAGCTGGCTCCGGCACTGGCTGCGGGTTGCACGATTGTCAGCCGTCCGGCCAGTCAGACGCCGCTCTGTCTGATTCAGTTGTTTGAGTGCCTGATTGATGCGGGGCTGCCGTCCGGCGTTGCGAATCTCGTGATCGGGTCCGCTAACGAAATGGCTGACGAATTCCTCTCGAATCCGATTTGCCGCAAGATCAGCTTCACTGGCTCCACCGAAGTAGGCAAGCAATTGATGCGCGGGGCCGCTGATCAGATGAAACGACTCAGTCTGGAACTGGGTGGTCACGCACCGTTCATCGTGTTTCCGGATGCTGATCCGGCGGTTGTGGCGAAAGCGGCCGTGACGGGCAAGTTCCGCAACAACGGTCAGGTGTGCGTTGCACCGACCCGGTTCTTCGTGCATCAGGATATCCGTGACGATTTCGTCTCCGCAGCGGTGCAGTTCACTCGAGAACTGAAGCTCGGCAACGGGTTGGATGCGGGTACGGAAATCGGTCCGATGTTTGAAGAAAAAGCCCTGAAGCAGACCTCAACCCTCATCGATGACGCTGTGCAACGTGGCGCTCAATTGCTGACGGGTGGCAAGCGTTCCGAACGGTTCGATCGCGGTTACTTCTTTGAACCTACGGTGCTGACGGGGATCGCTCCTGAAACTCGCCTGATGACGGAAGAGCCGTTCGCGCCGGTGATGCCCGTGCTGGATTTCGGGCGGCTGGATGAGGTCATCAGCGCGGCCAACAACACGCGTTACGGACTCGCGGCGTATGTCTTCACGAACGATCTGACCGTCATGTGGCAACTTGCCGAGCGGCTTGAAGCGGGCATCATCGGGATCAACGACCCGGTGCCCGCGACGCCTCAAGCCCCGTTTGGTGGCATGAAGGAAAGCGGCCTAGGCCGCGAGCTGTCCCACGAAGGGCTGGAGGCGTACCTCGAAACGAAGGCCGTCTCGATCAGGCTGCGCGACTCTTAGCAGGGCCGCTGGCTTTTCAGAACGTCGAGGCTCCCGTAAACACTGATTGCCGCTGTCGAAAGATCAAGCTTAAGTCACAGACTCAGGACAACCCTATGCGCTCGATTTCGTGCTGGAGTTTCTTCGTTGCGTTGGTCGCGTCATCCGGAACCGCCTTCGCCGAGTCGCCGTTTCCGAAGTTCGCTGAATCAACTCTGGACCCCATGGCTGGCAACGTCTGCTACGCGGTTTCGCTGGCGGATGTCGATGGCGACAAGCGTCAGGACATTGTCGTTGTCACGGAGAACAAGGTGCTGTGGTATCAGGCACCTGACTGGAAGAAACGCGTCATTATCGAGGACCAGACGCAACGCGATAACGTGTGTATTGCGCCGCTGGACATCGATGGTGACGGCAAGATCGACTTCGCGGTCGGGGCAGGGTGGACCAAGATCGGTACGCTGCACTGGCTGTCGCGCGGCGCGTCGCTTGACGACAAATGGACAGTGCATGACATCGGCGTTGAGGTCTCAACTCACCGCATGCGGTTCGCGGATGTACTGGGCGCTGGCAAGTCGCAGCTTGTGGTCTCGCCGTTGCTGGCTTCGGAGAATCGTCCCGGAGTGCGTCTGACGGCGTTCAGCATTCCACAGAAGCCAAAGACGGAGCGCTGGCAGCCGACGGTGCTGGATGGCGAACTCAATCGCATGCACAACCATGTGCACATCGACTGGGACGCTGACGGCGTTGTGGACACTCTTACCGCCAGCCGCGAAGGCGTGTATCTGGTTCGCAAAACGAAGGATGGCTTCGAGAAAACAAAGCTCGGTGCGGGGCTGGCTGGCGCCAATATGGACTCCAGCGGCGCGGGCGAGATCAAGGTTGGCAAGCTGAAGAACGGCTCACGCTTCATCGTGACTGTCGAACCTATGCATGGCACCAGCGTGGTGGTCTACCTGCCACCGAAGAAGGCGGACGAGCTTTGGGGACGCACCGTTCTGGATGGTACCTTCAACCGCGGCCACGCGCTCGCGACCGCTGACGTCGATCGTGACGGCTCAGACGAAATCGTGTTTGGCTTCAGTGATCCCACCAAGGCCAGCGAGCAAAAGCCGGGAGTATCAATCTTCGACGCTCAGGACGATGCTGGAACCAAGTGGACCAAGCACATTATCGACAATGGTGGCGTCGCGGTCGAAGACTTGGTTGCCGAGGACATTAACGGCGACGGGTTAATTGACATCGTGGCCGTAGGTCGAGCGACTCATAACGTGAAACTCTATACTCAACAGAAGTAATAAATGGCGAGCAGCGTATCACTTTCTGCTCGCCATTTTCTGTATCACAGGTTCACGTTGGACCGAGAATTCTCAGCTTTACGCCCTTCACGAAATCTTTGACTCGAGGGCGGTAGTCCTGCATGTGTTGGGCCACCAGGTGGGCCTTAAGGGCGTCTACGCTGGCCCACTTCTCAACGATGGTGACGACCAGCGGGCGTAGCGGCTGTTGCACGGGAATGTCTGTTGGTACATCCAGCGTTGGGCCGTATTCAATGCAGCCTTGTTCGGCGTGCACGAGTGGCATCACCTTACGGAATTCAGCCAGAAATGCGTCTCGCTGGCCTTCAACGACTTCAATTTCGGCGATCACGACGATCATTGGGGATCCTCATTGGGTACGTAGTGTGTGATGTTTGCTGGGGCCGCTCCCTCACTGTCGCGGTACTGTTACTTGGGGAGTGAGTGAACGTATTCTGGCCTCGCCCCTCTCCCCGAAGGGGCGAGGGGAGTATGGGAGCGTAACAGGGCGTTAGTATGCATTATGGAATTGGCTCATTTAGTAGTAGCGGCTTGACGAACTTGACTGGCGGCGAGCCGAAGGACAGGACTCCATCGTGATACTTCTTGAGCGTGAACTTGTCGCCCCAGGTTTTGCGGGCGGCTTCACGCAGATCGCGGTGTTCCTGATAGCCCACAAAATAAGTTGAAAGTTGAGCACCCGTGACTTGGGCGCGGATCCACTTTCCGGCAGCTTCGCGTTCTTCCTGGAAGGTGTCTTTCATCATCAACCGCATCGCTTCTTCGCGGCGGATGCCGTCCACGTGGACCTGTTGATCGAGGATCGCGTTCGCGATTCCACGCAAGTACCACTTGAGCGCGACCAGTTTCATCAGAGGGTCTCCGTCCAGAAAACCCTCTTCGGACATCAGTTGCTCGCTGTAGACGCCCCAGCCTTCAATGAACGTTCCGGAAGCCAGCAGAGCCCGCAGGCGATTGGGGCTGCGGTTGGAATGTGCCAGTTGCAGGAAGTGGCCGGGCATGGCCTCGTGAATGGTCAGGTCGTGGATTGAGCGGATGTTGTATTCCCGCAAGAACGATGCGACTTGCGCGTCGGTCCAATCGGCGGGCAGGGGGGCCACCGCGTAGAACGTTCTTTGACCAACGTCGAGCGGGCCGGGGGAGTCGCAGTACGCGACGGAAACTCCGCGCTGAAACTCGGGCATCTCGATGATGTCGAGTGGATCTGGCGGGATCGTGACCAGATCACGCTGACGCACGAAGTCCGTCGTCATGACCAATGACTTTTTGGCTGCAGCGACAACACCATCACGGGGCGGCACATCGCTGCTCGCTTTTGCCAGTGCCGCTTCAATTGCGGCCTGCTGCTGCTCGGGGGCGGGATTCTCAGGCAGTTCCAGCTTGGAGCCCTGCTTCAGCAGATAACTTCGTGCGATGTCATACATCTGACGTCGTACGCGGAGAAGTTCGAATTCCGCCCGCTCGCGAATCTCCTGCCGGGTGAGTCCCGTACCCAGCGTGAAGAACAGCTTTTCGTCGAAAACCTTGGCTCCAAGCTGGACGTTACCTTTTGCATTCGGCAGTACAGTCTTTTCGAGCCATTGCTGATGTTCTTCGACTGCGGCTGCGGTGGCCGCGATGCCTTTCTCGATGCGCTGCCGCTCGGCTTCCGATAGCTTGCCGAGGTGTGGCTTCACCATGTTGTCGATGATGTTCAGCACTCCGCGATTTTGTTTGATCGCGGTTTCCGCGTGCACGGGAGGCACACGCTTGATGTCGACCGTCGCGCGGATCTGCTCGAACAGCTTCGGCAGTTTTTCTAAACGGTCGCCGACATGGCCTAAACGTTTTTCCAACGGGGCGAACTCGCGGGCCATCAATCCATAGATTGCTCCGCCAGTCAGTTGGGTGTACTGGATTGGATTCCAGGCCCATTCTTGCAACTGGTCGAGCCTCCAGATGTCGCCTTTCAGTTGATGAACCAGCAACTGGTAGTCGACCTGTTGCTCGCGGCTGAGTTGCTGGCGATCCAATTGGTTCAGCTCATTCAGCAGTCTTTGGTAAAAGGCTCGTTCGTGCTGTCGGCCAACATCGCTGACATCATCAATCAGGTGGTCGTAACGATGATCACCCAGCGTCGTTGCATTGATCGGCGATAGCGCGGGTGATTCGTTGATGTACCGCTTGGCGATCTCATCAAACCGCTTGATCGCCGCATCGGATTGGCTCCAGGCAGGAAATGCCATTGTCAGCATGAGGCCGGCAGCCAGCAGGCCGCTTCGCATCAGCATCACCAGTCTCCTCAGTGAAGTGTTGATCATGAATGGCCCAACGAGCGGTCGTCGCGGGTCGGGGAACATTAGCCACCACACAAGAACGTGCCAGCCGCAGCAAGTCGTCGTACTCGGTTTGGGTTTGGGAAATTTGTGGCCGCCCATGAACGATACGGGGAAAGCCTGGCACTCCATTCCCCGCTGTCGATTGGAGTGCCAGTTCTCGCTGCGGGGGACTGCCGGCGGCGTAGAAGGCGTCAATGTGGAACAGGATGGGCTCAGCCGAATAGACTGCGAGCCCGGCAAATTGCTGCTCGCTGTTTCTCTAGAGAGGGATTTCATGCGGTTGTTGATCGCGCTGCTGTTCGTTCTGTGCGTGACGTTGGGCTTGCCTGAGCTTGCGATGGCCCATCCCGGTCATGGTGGTCCTAAGGAGCATACTCACATCTTGTGGCAGGGCCTTGTTCACCCGTTGTCGGGCTGGGATCACTGGCTGGCCATGGTGATGGTGGGCTTGTTGAGTGTTCAGCAGCGAGGCCGTGCCGTGTGGGCGGTGCCCCTGGCTTTTGTGCTGAGCATGGCGGCGGGCATGGGCGTCGGTGCTGCCTTTAACTCGTCACCGGCGGTTGAATTCGTGATCGCGGCTTCCATTGTGTTGCTGGGGGCGGGCGTGACTCGTGGTCGCTTGGGACCTGTTGGTGTTTCACTGCTGCTGATCGGTGCGTTTGGCTTTGCTCACGGAGTGGCTCACGGCGGTGAGATGGCAGCTTCAGGATTTTCGTCAGAGCTTGCGGCGGGAATGATGAGTTCAACCGTCGTTTTGCATCTGCTCGGCATGGCAGTTGGCCGATTGGCGATGCGCTCGGCGACCGGTCACTTTGGCTTGCGATTGAGTGGAGCCTTCGTGGCTTGCGCAGGGCTGGTACTGGCGTTCCAGTTGTAGTCTTCGCGAGTTATTGACGAACGGGTCGCAATCGCTTCTTAAATCCGATCGACGATCTGCCAACTCTACAGCAAGGGTCATCGTATGCCGCTCTTTCAGCATGAACCAGGTCGAGTCTGGAGCCGTCGCGGGTTTCTGTCAGCAGGTGGAGCGGCGTTGATCGCCTGGCCCATGCTCGCACGTCCGGAATCGGCCTTTGCCGCCAGCAACCTGAAAGTCGGGGACTATCCGTTTTCGCTGGGTGTCACATCTGGTGATCCCACTCCGGACGGATTCGTGCTGTGGACTCGACTGGCACCGAAACCGCTCGAAGGTGGCGGGATGCCGAACGAGAACGTCGAGGTCAAATGGCAAGTGGCGAACGACGAGGCGATGACGCAAGTCGTAGCCAAAGGCACCGCCGTCGCGACGCCTGATCTCGCGCACTCGGTGCATGTTGAGGTTCAAGGGTTGGAGCCGGGACGCTGGTACTTCTACCAGTTCGCTGCAGCCGGAGAGGTCAGTCCGAAAGGACGCACTCGTACCGCTCCGAAGCTGGATGAGCTCTCGCAACGCCTGCGGTTTGCGTTCGCGTCATGCCAGCACTGGGAATCCGGTCTTTACACCGCCTACAAGCACATGGCGAATGAAGACCTGGACCTGATCGCGCACTTGGGCGACTACATCTACGAGTACCCCGGCAAGGACAAACAGGTTCGCAAGCACGTTGGTCCGATTCTGCACGAACTGGCGGACTACCGGAATCGTCATGCGCAGTACAAGACCGATGAGTACCTGCAGGCCGCTCATGCGATGTGTCCGTGGCTGGTGACGTGGGACGATCATGAGTTCGCCAACAACTGCGCCGGAGCGATCTCCGAGAAGAAGACAGAAGGACCTGAGCTGTTCTTGTACCGTCGTGCGAACTCCTACAAGGCTTACTACGAGCACATGCCGCTACGGACAGCTCAGCTTCCGAAGGGGCCGGACATGCTGCTCTACCGCAAAGTGTCCTTCGGTCGGTTGGCCGAGTTTGCGATCCTGGATACTCGTCAGTACCGCACGGATCAGCCTTGCGGCGATGGAAACAAGGCGCCGTGCGATGCGGTGTATGATCCTAAAGCCACGCTGATGGGAGATACTCAAGAGAAGTGGCTGTATGACACGCTTAATGCGTCAAAAGGCACTTGGAACGTGCTGACTCAGCAGGTGATGATGGCTCGCGTCGACCGCAAGGCTGGCGAGGAAGTCACCTACAGCATGGATCAATGGCCGGGTTATGAAGCCAACCGCCAGCGCGTGCTGAAGTACTTTGCAGACCGCCCCAAGCTGAACCCCATCGTCATCACGGGCGACATTCACACCAACTGGGTGAATGACTTGCAGGTTGATGCTTCGGACGAAAAATCGCCGGTCGTCGCGTCTGAATTCGTCGGCACATCGCTCAGTTCCAGCGGGGATGGCAGCGAGGTATTGAAGATGACGGCTGCAACGCTGGCCGAGAATCCCTGCGTGAAGTTCTTCAACGCAGAACGCGGTTATGTGTCGTGCGAAGTCACTCCGAAGGCATGGATCTCGCACTACCGCACGGTGCCGTTCGTGACGAAGCCCGACGCTCCACTCAACACGCGCAAGTCGTTTGTTGTGGAAGCTGGACATCCCGGTGTGAAGGAAGTTTGAGCACGCGTTTGGGACAAAAGACATTCGCCTCCATTAAGTGAACGCTCCCCTCGCCCCGGTAATCTGGGGTGAGGGGTTTCTTGTAGACCGTTCGGGGGATGCCACGAATTGGGAACAGAAGGCCGCCAAGAACGCGAAGAGGGAGGTCTACTTCTTCGGATCGGTCTCCACATGCGGCTTGATTACGAAGCGGTAAGGACGCGGTCGAGCTGTATCGCGCTGAAGTGCTTCCAGTTGTTCCAGTGTCGGCCTGATGTGAGCTAACTCAGCACTGTCATCTTTGGTCTGTGGCAGAAAGTGCTTCGTCGTGAACGCAGACGTCAGCACTTCGTGCCGCGCATTCGTGACATGCACAAGGGCATTCGCCTGAACGTTCCAAGGACCTCCAGGAACCCAGCCGTTGGTCGTGGCGAAGGTGATGTTCACGCCATCCGCAAGTTGCTTCGCTGAATAGACGCTGACCTCACGACCATCGGCGAGAACGTCATAGCGGCCTGCGGGCAGGTTCTTGATGGTCAGCATGTACTTGGCGAGATCCTGAGGCACTGGCACGAAGCGGTAGTGCAGCGCGAAGAAAGTTCCGTAGTTGAAGGGCAAACCATCATCGATACGGGTGAACTCCAGCGTCTGATCCACGCGGCGAGCATCCACAATTTGGCAGCCCTTCGAGCTGGCTTTGGCGTTCGTGTAGTCCACAGTGGCTTCTGACACCTCGGCCGGGGCTCCGAGTCCTCGCAGCATCGCGTGCGCCACTGCGAGTTGCCCGAGATCGTTCAAATGCACGCCATCGGCGACGTGCATGCTTTCCCGCTTGGACGCGTCCTTGATGCCTTCGTTCGCCGCCCACAGTCGTTTCTGGGCTTCGCGCATAGACCTCTGCACGTCGATTGCATGGCCCCCGAGCGACTTGGAAAGCTCCATGCCTTCGTCGCACATCTTCTGCAGGAAACTGTCTTCGCTTTTGTTCGGGTCAGCGGCCGTCACGGGTTCCGAGCACAGGTAAACCCGAATCTTGCGTTCGACGCAAGCGGACACGATGCCGCGCACTCCGGCGAGGTATCGTTGTTTGTGGGGCTCATCGGCATAGACGCCCCAGCCGATGTCGTTCGTGCCGTACATCACGGTCACCACCGACGGTTTGTGAGCCAGCACGTCCGCCTCCAGACGCTTCAGTCCGCCCTCGGCCGTGTCACCTCCGAAGCCCGCGTTGATGAACGTGACTTTTCGATCTGGATAACGGAGGAGCGTGTAGTTCTCGATGTATTTTCCGTAGGTCCGGGCGGCCGTCAGGCTGTCTCCGAGAAAAACGACAACGTCGCCGTCGTGCAGAGCGAACCCGTCGTCCGCTGCAGCGAACCCGCAGCTAACGACCAAGGCCAATGCTGCGAGCAGGAACTTCAGCGCCGAAGATTTCATCGACTTCCTCACTGTTCGCGCTTTGAGCACGAAGAAACGCAGGAACGAGCGAACCCCATCGCCGGAGAGTTGTCCGAGTTGGAACCAAGTAGGCCGGACAATCTTGTCCGGCGTCGGACAGGATGTCCGACCTACAAACCTGTCATCTCAGTCTCTGCACGTCGACCGAGCAACAGCTTCGGCACTGTAAACTCCGATCCGAGTCTTAACGTCTCAATCAGGACATAGACCGCCATGGCAATGTTTCCCAACAGCATGATGGCGATGAACCAGCCGATGCGGGCCGCCCAGTAGCGTTCACGCCAGCTCAGCCAGGCGTAGAACGTCAGAAAACCACAGTAGGCATCTGCCAGAGTCGCTTGGAACCAGCGGTCCGGCAGCAGTTCGCGACCGGCCGCAAACACGCTGCGTTCGAGCGACGCCCATGTGGTGACGCTCAGCATCACCAGCAGAATGCCGCTGAAAAGTGCCAAAACAGCCCAGCGATTGCACCGCATTGATGTTCTTTCCCGGCAAGATGTTGGCGATCAATTTGGAGACCTCGACGGTCGGGAGTTCCCGGCCTATCGTTCACCGCCTGCGAGCAGCAGGGATTGTCATTTTAGATCGCAGCAGCCTGCGGACTACCCGATTTCGGGACGCAAGGGCTGCTCTAAGGAGTTTGCATGAGTCAGCGTCGGATTCTGGTGACTGCGGCATTGCCGTACGCCAACGGCCACATCCATTTGGGACATCTGGTCGAATACATCCAAACCGACATCTGGGTGCGGTTTCAAAAGCTGCGCGGCCACAAGTGCGTTTTCGTCTGTGCCGATGACACGCACGGCACGGCGATCATGATTCGAGCCCGCCAGGAAGGCCGGACCGAAGAGGAGGTCATCGCGGATATGAGGGAAGCTCACATTCGCGACTTCGCTGGTTTTCAAGTTGCCTTTGACAATTACGGCAGCACGAACAGCCCTGAGAATCGCCAATTATGCCACGAGATTTGGGGGAAGATCCGCGCCTCGGGGCTCGTTAAGGAATCGGACGTCGAGCAACTTTACGATCCCGAAGCCGGTACGTTTCTCGCTGATCGCTTCGTTCGTGGCACTTGTCCCAAGTGTAGTGCTGAAAACCAGCCCGGGGACAACTGCTCGAAGTGTGGAGCAACTTATTCACCGGCGGAATTGGTGAACCCCAAGAGCACTCTGTCCGGTGCGACACCCGAGGCTCGTAAGGCTCCGCATCTCTTCATCGAACTCGAGAAGCTGCACGGCTTCCTCGATCAATGGACGCAGTCCGGCGATCACCTGCAGTCGGAAGTTGCGAACTATCTCAAAGGCCACTTCCTCGGTGACGCGAACTCTCCGGAACCCAAGGTTCTCCGTGACTGGGATATCTCACGTCCGGCTCCATACTTTGGTTTTGAGATCCCCGATTGTCCCGGCCACTACTGGTACGTGTGGTTTGATGCGCCGATCGGCTACATGGCTTCAACGCTCGACTGGTGCCAGCGAAACGGTGAAAACTTCGATTCGTGGTGGCGACCAACGGGACCTCAGCCCGCTGAGATCCATCACTTCATCGGCAAGGACATTACTTACTTCCACACGTTGTTCTGGCCGGGAATGCTGCATACGGCGGGATTCAGCTTGCCGGAGAAGGTGCACATTCACGGCTTCCTGACGGTCGGCGGCGAAAAAATGTCGAAGTCGCTCGGCACCTTCATTATGGCGTCGACGTACCTCAAGCATCTCGACCCGACGTATTTGCGATACTACTACGCCTCTAAGCTCGGCCCGCGACTCGATGACATCGACATGAACCTCGATGAACTGGTCGCCAAGGTCAATTCGGACTTGGTGGGCAAGGTCGTGAACATCGCCAGCCGCAGCGCGAAGTTTGTTGCCGAGACTGGCTTGAGTACCACTTATCCCGACGACGGAGGTTTATTCGCCGCTGCCGCCGCCAGGGCCGACACCATCGCCGAGTTGTATGAGCGCTGCGACTACAACAACGCCATGCGCGAAGTGATGCTGCTCGCCGACGCGGCCAACAAGTACGTCGACGAGAAGGCACCGTGGACGATGCGCAAAGACCCGAGCAAAGCTGCTGAGGTGCGCGATGTCTGCACGGTGGCTTTGAATCTCTTCCGTCAGCTCATGATTTATCTCGCCCCTGTTCTGCCGCGTCTGGCTGAGCAAACGGGCGAATTGTTGAACTCACCTATTCAATCCTGGGACGCCGTGCAGCAGCCGCTGATGGGGTCCTCTGTCAGCGCCTTCAAGCACATGTTGCAGCGCATTACACCGGAGCAAGTTCAAGCGATGACCGAAGAAAGCAAAGTTCCTGACGAAACAGCCGCCCCCGCCGCGCCCCAGTGGAACGACGGGCCGGACGCATTGGCCGCCGAGCCACTCACGGCCGAATGCACGATTGATGATTTCGTCAAAGTCGACCTGCGAGTTGCCCGCATCATCTCGGCGGAAGACGTGCCGGAAGCCAACAAGCTGTTGAAGCTGAAGCTGAGCCTCGGCGGCGATTCTCAACGGCAGGTCTTTGCGGGTATCAAGGCGGCCTACAAACCCGAAGACCTGATCGGCAAGCTGGTCATCGTGGTGGCGAACTTGAAGCCGCGACAAATGAAGTTCGGCCTCAGCGAAGGCATGATCTGCGCCTCTGGGCCCGGCGGTAAGGATGTGTTCCTGCTCGCCCCCGACAGCGGCGCCGTTCCTGGCCAGCGCGTGCACTAACACGCTCTGCTGATGTGCTATCAACGGCCGCCGAACTCGTTGTTCGCGCGGCCGTTTTCATTATCGGTTTGCGAGCAACCAGAGCTGCTCGTGCCGGATGCAAATTTTGCGGGAACTCGTTGGCGCGTCTCGGCTCTGCTGAGACTGGGCTGACAACTCCTGTGCTCAATGGCGGGAACGGGTAGGCTATCGTCGGTCGCGACAGCGATTCTGCTGCCAGTTTATTCACAACAAAGAGGACGCGTTCGATGAAGAGGTCTTTGATTGCGTTAGCGACGGTTGCTTTGCTTACTGTGTCGACTCTGCGGGCTCAGGAACCGAAGTTTCCAGAACCGGAGAAGCAGCATGAATGGTTGAAGCAGTTCGTTGGTGAATGGGAGTCGGAAGCCGAAGCCAAAGGTGGGCCGGACCAGCCTGCCATGAAGTGCAAGGGCACGGTTAAATCGCGGATGCTGGGAGCGTTCTGGGTAATCTCTGAATCCAAGGCGGAGATGATGGGCACTACCGTCGAGGCGATTCAGACCATCGGCTACGACTCGACAAAGAAAAAATACGTCGGAAGTTGGGTCGATTCGATGCTCAACTACATGTGGAAGTATGAGGGCACCGTCGATGAGACGGGTAAAATCCTGACGCTGGAAGCCGAGGGGCCAAACTTTCTGGCTGAAGGCAAGACGGCAAAGTTCCGCGATGCCTACGAGTTCAAATCGAAGGATCACATCGTGGCTACGTCGTTCATGCTGGGTGACGACGGGAAATGGGTCACTTTTATGACCGGAAATATGCGTCGCAAGAAGTAGCCAGCGTTATTGGTCTCTCCAGGCTGCTTTCGAGATTTCTGGCTGTGGACCTACAGGAGCGTCTCGGCGACGTCGCGCATCCGTTGAATGCTTACCCCGAGGTGGATCATTCGGAGATCTACGCCAAGCAGGCGCCGGACAAATTGCGTTCGGCGTCAAGCCTGGCGACCTTCGCGTGTTAAGCCATGTCGCCCGGAACGCTGACCATCCAGCCGACGCCGAATTTATCGGTCACCATTCCGAAGCAAGGCGACCAGAAGGTTTTGGTGAGTGGCATCATCACGGAGCCACCGTCTGCGAGTGCCGAGAATGCCTTATTGGCTTCGGCTTCCGTTGCCACGCTGAGCGCCAGGCGGAACCCGTCGAACTTGGACTTGTCATCGCAACCGTCCGACGCCATGAGCGCGCTGCCGCCGATGCGGAATGAGGCATGCATGATCTTCTTTTCGAAGCCAGGTTGCAGCATCTCAGGCGGGGTTGGATCGGGGCTTTCGTTGAAACGCATCATCATGTCGACTTGGGCACCGAGGTGCTTACAGTAGAAGTCGAGGGCTTCTTCACAGCGGCCACTGAAGAACAGATACGGTTGAATGCTGGCGGTAGACATCGTTGTTCCTTGAGTCATAAGAGGAGAGACGTGAGCTACAAAAACGGTTAGAGCGAACTAGCCCTCATAAGCTTTCTGTAATGCCGCGATGTCGAGCTTCTTCATTTGCATCATCGCTGTCATGGCACGTTGAGTTTTCTCGGATGTGTGGTCTTTCACGAGTTCATCGATGATCGTGGGGACAACCTGCCAGGAGACCCCGAACTTATCTTTCAGCCAACCGCAGGCTTGGGCATTCTGATCGCCGCCCGCGGAAAGCTTCTCCCAGAAGTAGTCCACTTCGGCCTGCGTGTCGCACATCACCATCAGCGAGATCGCCTCGCTAAACTTGAACAACGGTCCGCCGTTCAGAGCGGTGAAGGGCAGCCCTTCAAGTTCGAACGTCACGGTCATCACGGATCCAACAGGCCGCTGGTGGAACTCTTGCCCGGCAGCGCCGTATCGAGCGGTGCCTGTGATCTTCGAGTTCTTGAAAATCGACGTGTAGAACTTCGCGGCTTCCTCGGCCTGACTGTCAAACCACAGGCAGGGGGAAATCTTTTGAACGGACGGCATGTGCATTCTCCGATGAGATGACAATTGGCGGTTGAAGTCACTGCATTTGCCATCCAGTCGTTTGAGGCGGCGTGAAATCGACAACAGATATTTGTCGAGTCCCGGATTTTCTTGGCCTGCACGGGCATCGCGCACGCAAAATGTCCAAACGCCGCAACAAGGAATCAAGGCTCGCAGAACCGCTTCCCCGCGAGTCTCGGTCAACCGTGACGCGACGATCGATGCGCCGTGTAAGTAGACTGTGGTCCGTCAGCGAGGGCGATCTCGTTTTTCGCAAGAGCACCGGGAGCTAGACTGTCGCGATGATCTGGCTGTGGAAATGGATTGAAAGAAGTTGTCTGCGAGTGGCATCTTAAGACAGCACAACGTGATTGACACCGAATGCTCTTCCGCGTCGAGTTCTCGTTGCCACCGGTTTCCAGCAGGAATTGATCGTGCCGACTGCTCAACAACAACATCCCTTGCCTCAAGAACTTACGGCATTCAGCCAAGGGCGATTGAGCGACGCGCAGATGGCCGCAGTTGAAACTCACGTCGCCGGGTGCGATCAGTGCTGCGAGTTCTTGAGTCAAACGCCCGACGATCAATTGGCCGATCTGGCTCGCGCGGCTCATGAGGCGGGTACTCCGACGGTCATGATGGCTGGGACAGACACCGATGTCGCCCGCAAGCCGACGCCTGATGACGGCGATTTGAGTAAGGTGCCGGTCGAGCTGGCTGAGCATCCGCGTTACCGAGTGCAGAAAGTGATCGGCCGCGGTGGCATGGGCATCGTCTACAAGGCCGAGCATCGCATGATGCAGCGGCCTGTGGCGTTGAAGGTCATCAACCGGCGCTTCATTTCGAACTCGGAAGCCATTGAGCGGTTTCATCAGGAAGTCCGGGCTGCAGCTCAGCTCAGCCATCCGAACATTGTGGGAGCGTTTGATGCCGAACAGGCCGGCAATCTGCACTTCCTGGTCATGGAGTACGTCGAAGGTAAGAGCCTCGCTCAGTGGGTCCAGCAACGCGGGCCGCTGACGATCGTGCAGGCCTGCAATGCGACCCGGCAGATCTGTCAGGGGCTGCAGCACGCCCATGAGCGCGGGATGACTCACCGCGATATCAAGCCGCAGAACCTGATGCTGGCGAAGAACGGGAAGATCAAGATTCTGGACTTCGGTCTGGCTCGTTTTGAACGCGAACAGATCGCCGTTTCGCCCACAGCGCCGACAGAGAGCGAACTGACGGCGTTCGGAACTCTGCTGGGAACGCCCGACTACATGGCTCCCGAACAGGCGACTGACGCGCGGCTCGCTGATGCCCGATCCGACATTTTCAGCCTCGGTTCGACGCTGTATTTCCTGCTGACCGGCCGGTCGCCGTTTGAAGCCGGCTCGTTCACGGCGATGATTTCCAAAGGTGTGCAGCGTGAAATGGTGCCGCTGACCTCCCTTCGCAAGGACCTGCCGAAGGAACTGGTCACGATTGTCGAACGCATGATGGCACTGAAGCCCAGCGAGCGCTTCGCATCGGTCGTTGATGTGGCAGAGGCGTTAACTCCGTTTGGCCGCGGCGAGAAGGGCAGCAGCGCGGACGCCAAGAGTTCCGACGATGCGGGTGTCAGCGAACTGAAGAGTCTGGTCGATGACGATACGTCGGAAGCCGTCCCCGAGAAGCCGTCATCAAAAAGCCGATCGACATCGTTGTCGCGCCGTCGCCCGGCTGAGGAAACAGAGTTTGGTGATGAGCCCACAAAGTGGCGTGAAGCGGAAGAGGATCCGGCCTGGCGGAGGCGAACTCGACCGCGCGGTCGTCCGGCCCGTCCCACTTTGCAGGTGCTGGCGACAAGGCTGTTCCGCCGCTGGGGAAAGCAAGCGGCACTTGCGTTGCTGGCTGTCGCATTGCTCTACGGCGCGGGCAGTTGGGTCGTCTCCAAGTTGAATCAGGACAGCCTCGCGGCCAACGGGTCGGGCGATAGCCAGCAAGACGGAACTTCCGGCGGAGTTCCTGAAGTCTCGAAGACGGACGGAGGGGCAACAACAGATGCCACTCTGCAATCCTCAAAACGCGTGCTAATGCTGCTTCCCGCCTGGAGCTTCTGGTGGCCGGATTACGGCCCGCCCCGCAAGATGCTGGAGGCAGCCGGTGCTCAAGTGACGGTGGCGTCATGGCAGCGTGAGGCTCATCCGTTGAAAGACGGAGGCGGCTCGTCCGTTGCTGTCGATTTACTCCTGCACGAAGTGAACCCGGCGGACTACGACGCGATCATGATTTGCGGCGGTCCCGGCATCGAACACCTGATCTACGACAAGCCTGAAGGCGCGGCAGCCCTCCGTCTGGTAAAGACCATGAAGGCGAAAGGACGTCTGGTCTCGGCGATTTGCATGGGACCGATCGTACTAGCAAAGGCGGGGCTGCTGGACGGGATTCCGGTTACGGGAAGTCCGCTCGTTCGCGACAAGTGCAGCGAGAAATTCGGCATCACCTTCACTGATGCACCGGTTGAACGTGAAGGCAACATCATCACCGGTCGCGACGCAGATTCGGCGGATCAATTCGTCCGTGTGTTGCTCAAGGCTCTGGCCGAACGTCAGTAGAGAGGGCAGGGGCAGGCGGTTTCTACAACCCCAAGCGTTGCCTTCGCTCAAGCGTGCTACGTTCGAGGTTAGCTCGAGCGCCTTCATGATGGGGATCGATCTGCAGCGCCTTCCGGAAATGTTCCATCGCAGCGTCCGGTTGCCCCTCCATCATCGAGAGAATGCCAAGATTGTTGTGAGCGCCAGCCAGTTGTCCGTCGAGTTCAATCGCGCGCTCCAGATACTGCCGCGCGTGTGGTAAGTCCTGATCAGCAAGAGCGAGATAGCCAAGTTCATCCCAGGCAGCCGCTACGCCCGGAGACTCGGCGACGGTGGTTTCGAGCAAGCGCTTTGCCGCAGGGATTTGGCCTTCATCGATCAGAACCTTGGCGAGGCTGTACCTGGCGGCATCGAGTCTTCGCACCGCCCGGCCTGCTTTGATGGGTTGATCGATCGGGGCTAGTTCCGCCGCAGCCGCGAAGTGTTCGATCGCTGCCGGTCGATTTCCGACACTGAGATAGAACTCGGCCAGCGTGTAGTGGGTCAAATCATCAGCCCGCGTGACTGCTATCGCGTGCTTGAACAGAGTCGCGGTATCGCTCCAGCGGGCAGCCTCAATCATTGAAACCAGCATCATGGCCGAAGTCAGAACGCTCGCAGTGATGCGAGCGGCTCGGCTGGCGATCCACTTCGGCCAACACTGCTCCATAAACGCGCCCAAGCCGAGCACCAGCCCAATGATCGGGAAGTAGCAGTAACGCAGGCCCAGTTGTTGAGTCGCAAGCTGCACCAGACCAATAACCGGTACGAGTCCGCCCACGAACCACAACCAACCAACGAGCGGCCCCTGATGGCGGCGCGCATAAGACACAACTGTCAGCGTGATGAGCAGCAGCAGAACTCCGCTTGTCCACACATCACTCCACGGCAGGTTCGTGCCGGGATGAGGGTAGTAGACCGCTAGGCCGGACGGCCAAATCATCCACCGCAGAAACAGTCCATATGACAACACCGCATTGCCTGCGCGAACCGCGAGCGGATAGTCCGACATCGTTCCAACAGTACCTCCGGCGGACTGCGCTACGACCGCAACAACAACGCCTGCGACGGCCAAGGCGAAGAACGGAAGCTTTTCGAGAACCAACCCCAACGGCGAATTGCTCACAGCATGGCTATGCGAAGGCGTCGGCTCTGTGGCCAAGCGCGGATCGGCTTGAGTTCCCCTCAGTGGCATCCGCTTCAAAGGCCATACATCGAGCAGCAGCATGAAGAATGGCAGCGTGACATACATCTGCTTGCTGCAAAGGCTGGCGGCGTAAAACAGCAATGCAGAGTTCTTCCAGCCGGACGACGCTTTGCGAACAGACAGCACCCAGGAGTCAAACGCGGCCAAGGCAAAGAATGTCGCCAGCAGCCCCTTGCGTTCACCGATCCAGCAGACGGTTTGCGTCTGTAGTGGATGCAAAGCGAAGACCGCAGTCGTCATCCAGGCGATTTCACGAGAGATCCCTGCCCGTCGAAGCAAATCGTACAGCAGGCAGATATTCGCCAGATGCAGTATCAAGTTCGTGCAGTGAAATCCGGCGGAGTTCAGTCCCCACAGTTCGCATTCCAGCATGTATGTGAGATACGTGAGAGGCATCCAGTTGGCGGTTCCTCCCGCCGCAGGAGTAGCAATCCAGACTAGACCGTCGACCGTGACGCCTCGATTGACGTGGGGGTTACTGACGACGAGCTGAGTATCGTCGTAGTGAACGAAGTCAAAGGCGACAGTTTGACCGAAGACGATCGTGACCAGCAGCAATAGGATTCCGAGATCACGCCAGTAGTGCCGCATGTTGGCTTGTAGTTCCCCGTCGTGCGCCCCGTTATCGCGTATGAGCGCGGTACAGATTCTCGCTCCACACAGGTTGTGAGCGTCGGAGAACCGACAAACCGAGTGAGCGCGTTCATCTGTCGGGCGTGTGAGAGATTCTCCTGTCTTCGCGCGTCGGGATGCTAGACGAGACAGAGCCGATCGCTGCAGCCTTGTCGCTCAGAATTAACGGCAAGTTAACGGTCCGCCAGCGGAGTGCGGCAGATTCGTCCTCCCTCAGATTCAATGGATGCGAGTTAGGTGGCGCTCGACGCTTTCGCTGCCTTCCTGGCTTTCTTTTTCTTCTTGTCGGCCGGCTTCGCGTTGGGGGGAGCGTCATCGGACTTGCCGCTGGCGGGTTTCAGGTCTGCCAGAGCGGCTGACAACCGCGATCGAGCGGCCTTGCTCGCTTCAGTGTCGGCGTCTTTCGCGACGAGCTTTTCCTCGAATGGGGCCGCCGACATGTCGAACAGCTCAGCCTTCTCGTTCATCTTGAAGCCTTGCTCACGGACAAACCAGCGCTGGCCGAGTTGCACGTAGGCCCAAGGACGCGGCTGACCGGGCTTGCCGCGCAGTTGTGAAGCGATGCTCTGTCCATCGAACTTGAATCCCTCGGGAAGCTTAACCCCCACCAGTTCCGCAAATGTCGCGTGCGGGTCAGCAATGCTGACGATGTCTTTCGAGACAGCGCCGGCTGGTGTCGTTCCCGGCCAACTGGCGATAAACGGAACTCGCGAACCGCCTTCGAGCATCGAAGCCTTCTTGCCGTTGATCATCTTGCCACCGATCGTGCTCGGGTGAGTGAGAGCCGTGCCGTTGTCTGCCGAGAAGATGATCAGTGTCTTTTCTCTCAGCCCCAGCTTTTCAACTTCCTCAACGACCGCGCCCACCTGTTTGTCCATGTAAGCGATGTTGTCTTCGTACAGCGTCTCCCGCCCGTTCTTCTCTGTGTCCGGCGTCTTCAGGATCGGTCCATGAACATGGTGCATGGAATAGTAGAAGAAGAACGGCTGCTCCTTGTGGCGCTGCAGGAAGTCGATGGCGAACTTGTGCACGACGTCGGGTGCGTAAGTGCCTTCGGGAACAGAAATCTCTTCGCCGTTCTTCAGATGCTTCGTCTGCCAGAACCAACCGCCAGCAGTGGGATCGGTGATGTATTCATCAAAACCCCAATCGCGCGGTGTTTCACCAACCTGACGCCACTTGCCCCCCATGCCCGTCGCATAGCCTCCCTGCTTGAGCAGTTTTGCCATGGGGTGTTCGTTTGCGGAAACAGCCCCCGGTCCTTGCCTTCGCCAGGACTGATTCAGTAGCCCGCCGGTGCGGAAGGCATATCTGCCAGTCATCAGCAGGCAGCGCGATGGTCCGCACAGAGGCGCGGCGTAGCAGGTTTCAAATCGGGTGCCGGACTTCGCCAGCTTGTCGATGTTCGGTGTCTTGTGCTTGTCCGATCCGTAGCATCCCACTCCATCCAGTCCGAGATCGTCAGCGAGGATGAAAATGATGTTCGGTTTTGAGGTCTCGGCTGCGAAGACCTGTCCGAACATCGCCAGCGCCACGCCCATCAGACAGACTAGCCGCCTCATCGCTGCCTCCTCATCGCCGTTTTGGGGGAAGAACCACCGACTGGCATTGCACCCTCCAGAATCCCGCCCGACAAGGGTGTCAGAGAGATTTCGCCCGGCATTCTGGGATCCTTCAACCGCGCCATTTGAGTGCATTCAAGTTGGCGTGCGCGTTCAGTAGTTGCGTCGAACGCCGCAGAAAATATCCTGACACTCCGGATTGACCTCGCAAAGTGGGATGAATGGGATGACTCTTTGGTGGCGACGCTGCAGGTGCCGCGAGCACTCATCCGGCTCCTGATCTCTCTGCGTGTTACCGCAGAAACTGTCGCCTGCAGCCTTTAAGGACGGTTCAGAACTGTTAATGAGTATTCGTGTTCCGTGGCTGTGGAATTGTCATAAATGTTCGTTTGGAGGCGGATTGCTAGGATAAAGCTCTCTTGCCGGGTTGTGCCGATTTAACCTGTCTCGTTTTTGGCAACTCGGCGGGCGTTCGAGTTGAATGATTGTGAGGACGAGGTACTCATCAGTAGGATTTTCTATCTGGTACAGCTGCTGCACTAGGGTGCTGCGGCGGGCCAAACATGTTGGTGCGTCATCGCAGATGGGGGCGACGGAGCTGCTCACTACGATGCACTATAACTTCGAGGCCGCATGGAGCCCGACCTGCGAAGTTCACCCGGGGAGTGATGCTGCCGTGTCTGTAACGAATTTCACCCATGAGGAGCAGGAGGCCCTCAAAGATCGCTGGACTTGGATTCGGTTCCAATTCTTGCCAGGCGGAGCTTTTGGAATCTGGGCTCTGGCGGCTCAATGGCCGTCAGCGGATCCGCTCTGGATGGTCTCGCTGACGATCTTCACCTCGTACTGCTTCTTCTGCTGGACGAGCTGCTTTCATGAGACGGCCCATCAGACCCTGAGCGCCGCCCGCTGGACGAGCATCTGGATCGGTCGCGCACTTGGCACCCTGATGTGTGTGCCCTACTCGGTCTACCGTGAGAGCCACATTCGCCATCATGCATATCTCAACAAGCCGCATGACTGGGAACTCTGGCCGTACTCGGACCCGAAGTGCTCCCTGGCTTTCCGCCGCGCCTTCGTCTGGTTTGACTTCTTCCTTGGCGCGTTCGCCGCGATGGTTACCTACGGGCGTATCTTCTTCCACAAGAACTCGCCGCTGACCGATCCGCGTCTGCGTCGTACGATCTGGTTGGAATACTTGGGCTGCCTGGTCTTCTGGGGTGCTGTTTTCGGCATTGCGGCCTGTTTTGATGGTGGTGTCATGGCCGTCGTTCGCGGTTGGCTGATCCCTTACATGATTGCCGGAACGTATCAGAGCGCCCGCAAGTTCACCGAGCATCTGGGCATGTCCAGCTATGACCCGATGCAAGGCACCCGCACGGTGGTGGGACGCAACTGGATCACAAAGCTCTGCACCTATCTCAACTTCGACATCTTCATTCATGGTCCGCATCATCGCCATCCGCGAGTTGCTCATCGCAAGCTGCGGGCTCTGATGCACGAGTACGTGGAGAAGGCTCCAGCGCTCCAGTACCCCATGTTTCCGAACTACTATCAGGCGTTGCGAGACACGGTTCCTTACCTCTTCAAGAATCCCGGCGTGGGGATGAATGCTGGCGCAGCAGCCCCGCACGAAGAAAAAGCAGCCGCTCAGAACTTCGTCGCGGACGTGGTGGAAGAAGTGCTGTCGACGGATGATTTAGAGGTCGGAGTTGCGACGAACTAGGCGTCAGCTTCGGCGGGTGCCTTGGCGGCCAGATTGATACGATGAGCGTTCCGTAGCCCGGACGCCTCGTCCGGGACTCTTGAATGCGTCCTGTCGAGGCGTCCGGGCTACTTCGTTTTGTCTGCCGCCTTTCAGGAGTCACCTGCCATGAGTTCGAGCGAGCAATTAGGAACGAAGCTGGGGCGTCGAGCGTTCCTCGAACACGGCACGTTGATTCTCGCCGCAGCGGCTGTGGGTGGCTCAACCGATCTCCGCGCTGCCGAGCCGGCCAAACTGCGCGTCGGGTTGATCACTGATCTCCACCATGCGGACAAGGCGCCAGCCGGGACTCGGCACTACCGCGAGACGCTGAGCAAACTCCAGGAAGCTGGCGAGCACTTTCGGCAATCGCAGGCTGACTTCGTGGTTGAACTCGGCGATCTGATCGACGCCGCAGCCACCGTTGAGACCGAACTGGCTTACCTCAAGACGATCAATCGCGAGTTCTCGGCGATCCATAAGAATCGCCACTATGTGCTCGGCAACCATTGTGTCGACACGCTGACGAAGGATGAATTCCTCGGTGGTGTTGAGCAACCGAAGTCGTACTACTCGTTCGACCGCGCCGGGATTCATTTCATCGTGCTGGATGCCTGCTTCCGGAGTGACGGCCAGCCCTACGGCCGCAAGAACTCCAAATGGAGCGACGCCAACATTCCGCCCGCTGAATTGGAATGGCTGGCGGCTGATCTCAAAGCAAACGACAGGCCAGTGGTCGTCTTTGCCCACCAGCGGTTGGACGTCAGCAACGACCATGGCGTGAAGAACTGCGCCGAGATTCGCAAGCTCTTCGAGTCGTCCTCTGGCAAGGTGCTCGCGGTCTTCCAAGGTCACAGCCATCAGAATGAACTGAAGGATGTCAACGGCATTCACTACGTCACGCTGCTGGCCATGATCGAAGGCTCGGGCGCCGAGAACAACGGCTACTCGCTGTTGGACATCACCCCGACAGGCACGCTCTACCTGCATGGCTTCCGCAAACAAAGAACACACGACTGGCGAGCATGAAGTGGCTGTGGAGACGATCGCCCTGCGTCCCAAGCGCGCTGCCCCGATCATCATAGTCAGAGAGAGCACTTCCCGTTTCTCTCTTCGGCCGGCGCATGGCGAAGCCGTGGTGGCACCGATACAAACCACTGGGTGTATAGATCCCACCCGTCCATCTAATGGCTTTATGGAGTCGGCCAATGGCGAAGAAGAAAGCGGCGCAGGCTGTTGACTGGATGACACCCCGGTTTCAAGGCAAGTCATTCTTCTTCGCTGGACGTTTCGAAAAGCACGGGTGGAACCTGGGGCGAGACTCGCTCGACAAGTTTGTCACCGCGGGAGGCGGAGCGATTGCTGACAAGCTGACCGCGGACACCAGCTATCTGGTGATGAGAGAACCGACCGGTTCATCATCGCACGAGACCAAAGGCGCGCAGTTGAACGCCAAAGGCGCCTCGATTGCTGTCATCACTCCCGAGCAACTGCGGGCTCTTTTTCTGCCGACGAGCGACGAAGTCAGCGCGATGTTACAGGCGGGGCCTGAGGGGCATCTCCGCCTGAAAGAGTGGCTGTCAAACGCAGGCTACTACTCCTCGAGTCGTTTCGGCGCGAATGACCCTTCTTACATAGTCCGTGGGCTGAACCTGAAAGGGCAGCTACTCGACGGTGCCCCTCTCTGGTGTGCCACGCTGGAAGATTCAGATCTCAGCAACTCGACTGTCACATCCGAAGATGAGGATCCCGGTTTAATCTGCCTCGGGCCATTGAAGAATGTCAAACTCGATGGCGCCGTGATGGGTGGTTCGTTCTCCAGCTTTCATGGTTGCTCCTGTCGCAAGGTGAACTTCAGCGGCGGAAGGCTTGGCAGGTTTGGCGAGAACGTTCGCTGCGAAGGAGACTTCACAGGAGCGAAGTTGACCGGCTTCCATTTTGGAAACACCGATCTTTCCGGCAGCGATTTTACCAAAGCCGACCTGACGGGAGCGGAACTGGAACTCCCGGATGCCAAGGCCATCTGCTTTCGGAGTGCATGCCTCGCCTCTCTCCAAGGCAAGTATGGAGATTTCAGCGGCTCGGATTTCTCCAAGGCAAACTTGTCAAACGCGGAACTGTTCGAAGCCAACTTTGAGGGTTGCAATTTCTCCGGCGCCAACCTGCAAGGTGCGAGCTTGATGAATGCGAACTTCAAGAACGCTCGCCTTGATGGCGCCAATTTCACAGGGGCCAATGTCGCTGGAGCGTCGTTTGAGGGAGTCGATGTATCCAAAGCAAAAGGACTGGCAGCGACTCCGCCCAAACAATTTGTCGTCGGCAAAAAGTTGAAGGAACTCACTAAGGTCGCAATGAAGGCGGCAAGTCTTCGAACGTCGATTGAAATTGAAGCCGACAATCAGGCGTACCTTTTATCAGTGTCTGGTAATCAGTGGATATTCGTTGGGCGTTGGTCTAAGGATCTGCAGAGTGACATATTCTACGACTGGCAGCATAGGGCTTCGAATTTGCCTGACGCCTTCCTCGCCGTTGCGGCGTTATGGCCAAAGGCGACGCCGCGATGCCACACCGTCAAGGTTGAGGGCACCAAGACCGGACTGGTCCATAAGCATCTCAAACAGCTTGCCTTGGAGGTGTGGTGCGAAGTGTTCGAAGCTCCTGTGCCGGATGCGGACGAGTTGAAGCAGACAAAAGCGGCTGCGGAGAATCAGAAGCAGGATGCTCGAGCGACTTCACTTGCCATGCTGGATCAACCCGATGGGGTTCAGCGATGGAATGCCTCTTCGAATGAGCAGATGGTGATCGGCTCCTTTCCGCTGGCAGATCTCGCCAACAAGAAGCTGGATGAATTGGATCTCGACCGGCTCGACTTTGAACAGGCGAAGTTTGATGGGGCCTCGCTTGTCGGTGCGCAGCTTCGTTTTTCCTCGTATCGTAAGTCGAGTTTTCGCAATGCGAACCTCAGCAGGTTGAGAGGGATTGGTAGTAAATTTGACGACTGTGATTTCACACGCGCCAACCTGAGAGAAGCCGGTCTGGAGAATGCGTCGCTTGCCCGAGCCAATCTGACGAAAGCCGATCTGTCTGGAGCAGACCTGGCGCGTGTAAATCTGATCGGCGCGAATCTCACGAATGCCAAGCTGTCTGCGAAGCAAACCGGCGCCGCCGATTTCTCGATGGCCCTCTTTGATGACACTACTGTGTTTCCGAAGGGGTTCGTCATTCCGACGGACATGGTGTGGAAGGGTAAAGGTGTTGATCCGCGCGCCAAACAGGCGGTGGAAGAGATTCAGGCTGCCGGAACGATCGACATGCCGCAGTTTATGAAGGTGTTGGAAGCATCAGTTGATACAGAGCGATTGAGCAAGGCACTGTCGATGTTGAAGGCCGAGCGGTTCCGATTGTTCGCTCAGGCCGCTGGCGATCATCTGGTCGGCGTGGTGAAGAGCCAGGGAGATCCTGACCTCGTGTATTCTTGCCGCCTGACTAAAGATGGAGATTTCGCGTGCTGCACGCAGAATCTGAACGTCTGCGGTGGCCTGCGCGGGGCACTCTGCAAACATATCCTGGTACTACTGATCGGCATGGCGAACGGCGGCGAGGTTGATCCTACGATTGTCAATCAATGGGTGACTTCGAGCCGCTTCAAGAAGCCGGTACTCGATAAAGACGTCATGAGCGAAACCCTGCTGCGGTATAAGGGCGCTGAAGCTGGCGATGTCGATTGGCGGCCGGTCGAAACGATTCCTGAAGATTATTATACGCTGTGATTTTGTCTGGAATGCGAGCGTATTTCATGCTTCGCGAGAGCGCGTCTTCAAGGAGTTAGACTGGACTACGGCGAAGACTTAGGGCACACGAGGGCGCAACGTCGCGGACTGCAGGATGACGACGGAGTATCAACCACAATGAGAGGCAACCGATGGCAATGAAGCAGGCGAAGTCGGCGGGTCAGGCGGTCGTCGTCGATTGGAAAGCTCCTCGACTTCAGGGAATGGTTTTTCATTTCGCGGGTCGGCTCGCGAAGCTTACAAGTTTTCCTCCCGAGGACTTACCGGTAATCGCGAAGCAGCACGGCGGCACGGTCAGTGATGACCTCACGCCCGACGTCAACTTTCTGGTTGTTGAAGTCCCGACGCCGACATCCGGAATTGAGAAGAAGGCCGCGAAACTCAATGAGAAAGGCGCGGCGATTCAGACGATTGCGTCTGAATCGTTTCTTGAAATGATCCTCCCCAGCACTGCTGCGCTTCAGGCCATGCTGACTGGCGGCGATGAGGCTCTCGGGCATCTCGCCATGCTTTTCGAAACGGTCCGGCGTTCACGCTACAAGTCGCGGGAGAAAGTGACCTACCCGAAATATGACTGTCGGGGCATGGATCTGCGCAATCTGGATTTGACCAGTGTTAGGGATGTCCTGGAGTACCTGGATCTGGACGAAGCCGATCTGCGCGGCGTGACGCTCACCGAACAAACTAGCTTTGCAGCAATTTCATCTGCCAAGCTAGACAAAGCCCGCCTCTACGGATGGCTCGGCACGCTGACGAATTGCTCGTGTGTAGAGACCGACTTCTCATATTCCACCCTGAGAGGTCACGTGGCCCGCGGTTGCGACTTTCGCAAAGCAGATTTCACAAAGTTCTCGTTTGAAAAGTCGCAATTGGAAGAGTGCAACTTCGAAGGGAGTAATTGGACGGAATCGGATGCAGAGGAGATCACGGCCGAGGGCTTGAGCTTCAAAGGCGCTTGCTTTCGTGAGGCCGAGTGCACGCAAGCGAGTTTTAGAGCCTCCGACTTCACAGGGGCGAACTTTGAGAAAGCTGACCTGAAGAAGGCGAACTTTCAACGCGCCAATTTTACGCGTGCGAATTTCACCGGCGCCAACTTGATGCAAGCTGATCTAAGTCACGCGATCGTTGATGGCGCTGATTTTACCGGCGCCGAATTGGCAGAGGTGAATTGGAGTGGTGTCGATTACTCCAAAGCCAAAGGTGTGGCATTGATTCCTGCCAAAGCCGTTACAGTTGGTCCCAAGATATTGGAGTTGTCAGGACTCGCTCAGAATTCCTCGTCAGTGGGAATTACGATTCACGTCAAGACTGCTACGGGTTTGTGGTACGCGCGATTCTCTGCCAGTTCTCGCTCATGCGACGCACGTTTGAGCAAAGTGGAGGAGGGCGAGTTTGCTGGCAGCTGGCAGCAGTTCGCGACGTTGCAGGACGCGATTGTGCATGTCACGAAGTTGCTCGGCGATGGTGCTCTGAGGCCCGAAACGCTAACGGTAAAGGGTTCGAAAACAGGCGTCTCGCCTAAGACGCTCAACACGCTGGCACTGGCTGCGCTCAGCGAGGCTTTTGGAGTCGAGGTTGCAACCGAGGACACGATTCAGCAACTCAAAGCCGAAGCACTGTCTGAGGAAGACGTGCTGCGTGCCACCATGCTTTCAGAATTGGGCGGCGGTCCAGAAGGTATCAAGCGTTGGAAAGAAAGACCCTACCAGCAGACGTCACGCCCACCCAAGTTTCATCACGCCGACTTGCAAGCACGAGTGTTCGAGGGTGTCTCGTTTTCTCACTACGGAGAGTTCGACCATTCCAACTTCGATCAATCGTCGTTTAAAAAGGTGGAGTTTCGCGGCAGCTTTCGATCCGTCACGTTCCGTGGTGCCTCGCTGCCCGAATGCAACGCGAAGAACGCCACCTTCGATCAAGCCGACATGACCGGAGCTAACTTGCAACGTGTGCAACTTGAAAACGCGAGCTTGCGCGGAACCACACTCAAGGCTTGCGATCTGCGTGGGGCGAATTTGACTCGCAGCTACTTGCAAGGTGCCGACTTAACAGAGTCGACCGTGGACGAGCAGGCCTACTTGCTTGATACAAGCGCCTATAAAACATCCTACTCACCTTGGCCACCGCCTTTCGATTGGAGCGAGTACCAGCCGGCAACTTGCTTCAATCTTGCGGAGTTCGACGAGCACACCAAGTTTCCAGATGGCCGACTGCCGAGCGGACTTAAGTGGTGCGGCAAAGGTGTCGATCCGCGCAACACCGATATCCTCAATCTGGTGACCGATGCGACTCCGATTAGTTCAGCGCAGCTCCATCAATTCTTGAGATCGCTTGCCTGGGACGGACCTCGAATTGGCAACGCGCTGGAGATGCTGAAGAAGGACCGCTTTCAGCTGTTCGCTGACATCACCGACCAGCACGTTGTCGGAGTGGTCAAAAGTCAGACCGATCCCGACCTCGTCTATTCGTGCCGCTTGACCCAAGACGGCGCGTTTTCGTGCTGCACGCAGAATCTCAAGCCATGTGGCGGCCTGAAAGGCTCACTCTGCAAGCACCTGTTTGTGTTGCTGTTTGGTGCGGCAAAGAGCGGTCAGTTGCGATCTGATCGTATCATCAACTGGATTCTGGCCAGTCAAAGTCAGTCGCCCAAGATCGACAAGAACGTCATGAGCGAAACGCTGCTGCGGTATAAAGGTGCTGAGGCTGGCGATGTCGATTGGCGGCCGGTCGAAACGATTCCTGAGGACTACTACGCACTCTGATCGATGTTCTGCTGGTGGCTACTTTCAGGGAGGTCGCGCATGCCAGAAATCGACGAAGTGGTGGGCACGCTGGATCGGCTCAACGGCGAGTTGCAGGATCTGGTGGTGCGCGGATTGCGAGTTTGTGGACCAGAGCATCTCGGAGCATTGAACGCTATCCGCAACGAACTCGCGCGCGTTGGCGCGGGGCATCTCGCCGATCGGCTTACGACTTTGACAAACGCCATTCAAGCTGATGATCGCGGTGCGGCCGCGGCGCTACTGGAAACTCAGGCGTCGTTGCGGGTCTTTGAGCGTGTGCTCACGATGCGCGTTGTGGACGAGTGTTTGACGACGGCGCTCAGCGAGGAACAAGCATGAAGCTCGCGGCAAACGATCACGCGATGCTGCAGCGGCAGTTGGAAGCCGTCGCACGTGCTGTCGAAGAGCTGTTGTTGTCCGGGTTAACGACAGCGAGCGCGGCGACTCGCGAGACATTTGAGGTGACGTTTCGAGAAGCCTCGCGGTTGAGACTGCTGCGGCTGGCTTCCACGTTACGAGCAGCCAACGAGGAGATCGGACGCTTCGTCAACAAGCAACCTGAGTTCTCCGGCAAGCGAATGTCGTTCTTCTTGAATCGGGCCTGGTTACTGGCGCGAGGACTGTTGCGCGCTTTAGCTAACAAGGATGAGGCTGAGTGGGATCGATTGGTGTGGACTCAGCCTGCGATACCCGTGCCGCGTCTGGAAGTCGTCACGCTTGGTGTGGGTAAGAAGGTCGCGAAAGGATCGTTCTGCGCGTTCGAGTTTCGCCTGCGGCGCGTCGGACGTGCCGTCGCTGATGTTCCTTCGCGGTTGGTCTGGTCGTGTGTTTTTCCGCTGAAGGCCGACGTTGAGATTCCACCGGAAGGCTTTCTGCAGATGCCTCAGAAGCAGAAGTTCAAAGCCCTCACCTTTCTGGAAGGCCGCTCGGTTGTGCTGACTCAAGTGATGATGACTGTAGACGCGAGCGGCTGCGGTCGAGTGTCACTCACAGACAACAGCACAGTCACGCAGGGTGAAGTCTTCACGGACTGGGCTGCGTTCAGCAATTGGTCGCCTGAGCCTCTGCACGAACGCGTGCGACAGTACGAACCAAGCCCATTTGATCTCGAAATCGAGTTGCAGGACGAAGTGGTCCTGCAGAACTGGAGCATTCAAGAGCGATTACCTGATCCCCGCGACGGGCAGTTGATCTATCCAGTTTCGGCCGGGCCACTGAATTTCGAAGCGACGGTTGCCGCCGCAGCCGACGGGCAAGCGCTCGATAATGGTCTGAACGTGCTGCGCGAGCAGACAGATCAGGCAAGGCCACCGCTCTTCGGACTGCTGCACTTCGAACGTTGCCAGTTCATCCTGCAGCCGCTGTCAGTACTCAAAGAGACAGGGCCCGAGTACCTGACGATTGCCACGGACAAGATTGATCGCGCTGCCATCCTCAAGACATTGAAGTTCTAGGCCAGACACGCCTGCGACAAGGAAACCTCATGGCGAAGAAAGCTTCTCCGGCTGCTGACACGACGCCACCAACCAGCTCAACAACTTCGGAGCAGGTCCGCGAACCGGCCGAAGTGCGTTACGCCGATCAGCTGGAAGCTCTGCGGCAACATGATCAGGAAGCCAAGCCGCGTTCGTGGCGGCTCTCGCCACGAGCGATCATGGCGTACATCGTGGGCGGCAAGCCGCTGTCAGCCGAGATCAATGGCAAGAAGCGGGAAGTCCCCATCACTCGAAAGTTCTTTGGCGATGACAGTCTGGTCGAGCGGGCCATCGTTACGCTGGCTTCTGAACGGGCTCTGCTGTTGGTTGGCGAACCTGGGACGGGCAAGAGTTGGTTATCCGAGCATCTGGCCGCGGCGATCAGCGGTACCTCCACACTGACAATTCAGGGCACCGCCGGCACCACAGAGGAGCACATCAAATATTCATGGAATATCGCCCGTATCATCGCTGAAGGGCCGACTCCGCAGAACATGATTCCGTCACCGACGATGGTGGCCATGCGCGGTGGCGCTCTATTGAGATTCGAAGAAATCACACGCTGCGTCCCCGATGTGCAGGACTCGCTGGTTTCGATTCTGTCGGACAAAGCGATTGCGATTCCTGAACTGCCGGACGCGAATATGATCTGGGCCAAGCCGGGCTTCAATGTGATTGCCACCGCCAATTCGCGCGATCAGGGTGTTAACGAACTCTCCGCGGCGCTGAAACGTCGATTCAATTACATCCATATTCCAATTGTGGCCGATCAGAAAACCGAAGTGGAAATTGTGCAGCAACGATCCGGCGAATTAATTGCTCAGTATGAACTACCGGTAAAGATCAATCCGCCGATTCTACAACTGCTGGCGACTGTCTTCCGTGAGATCCGGCAGGGCAAGACCTCCGACGGAACCAGTATCAAGAAGCCCTCTACGACGCTCTCCACTGCGGAAGCAATTGGAGTCGCTCTTGATTCGGCCTTGCACGCGAAGTTTTTCGGCAGCGGCGCGGTCAGTCCGGGAGATGTCGCACGCAATCTAATCGGCTCGATCGTCAAGGAGGACACTGAGGATCTGAACGTCCTCAAGGAATACAACACGCTGGTCGCTCGCAAGCGGGCTTTGAACGACAAGAGCTGGAAAGAGTTTCACGACACGCTGGCAACTCAACTGGGCTGAGTGATCGGCAGCCGATGCCACTTCGAGCAAACCACCGAGCGTTGTTGACTCATTTCGCTACGAGATCGCTGAATGCGGAACGTATTGGACGCGGCAGATTTGGATGTTGATGCACTGGCATCGCAGGTCGATGCAGTGCTGAATGATGACCTGTACTGGTTCCCGGTTCGGCATCACTCAGCGGCAGTCGCACGATGTCTGGAAACAGTGATCAGCGAACGAAAGCCGAAGGTAGTTTTCGTCGAAGGCCCTGCTGAAGCTCAGGAACTGATTCCGTTTGTGACGGACTCACAAACGAAGCCTCCGATCGCGATCTATTCGTCGTATCGCGATGACAACAATGTGCTGGGACTGGCTGGCATCGCGAGTCCCGCTGCTGATATTCCTCCGCGATTCGGGTGCTGGTATCCGCTGCTGGCGTACTCGCCAGAATACGTGGCGATGCAAACCGCGAATCGAATCGGAGCGGATGTGATCTTCATTGATCTGCCGCACCACGCGCTGATCAAGCGATCCGACAAGACATCTGCGCTCCCGTCGTCGGTATCAACCGATGCGCCCGATACCGTGGATCGTAAGCACTCCGGACATACTCCTTCGGATGAACTCATTATCGAAAGCGGCTTTTACCAGCGGTTGGCGGAAGTGGCTGGTTATCGATCTTGGAATGAAGCCTGGGATTCACTCTTCGAAATCACCAACGCCGACGCGGAGCAGTTCCGGCGTGAGCTGGCGACGTTCTGCCTGGCAGCTCGCCTGACATCAGATCCGCGACATATTCAGAATGACGGAACGCTCGAGCGCGAGCGACACTTTCTGAAGACGATCCGCGAGACTCTATCGCGTCGCAAGCTGAAACCTCAGCAAGCGATGGTTGTGTGCGGCGGGTTCCACTTGTTTCTGGATCGAGACGATCAGACTGCACCTCCACCATGTCCGGAGGGGACCGTTTACACAACCGTCGTGCCGTATTCGTACTTTCGCATTTCAGAGCTGTCAGGTTACGGAGCGGGCAATCGCGCGCCGCAGTATTATCAGACAGCGTGGGAACTGATGCGGTCCGGCCGTGAGCAGGATCTGCTGCCCGAGCATGTCGTGGCTTTGTTGAAGCGGGCCCGCCGTGAAGGGCATGCGACATCTGCGGCTGACGGCGTTGCTGTTACTCAGCACGCACGCATGCTCGCAGGGCTGCGCGGTCGAGCAACTCCCATCCTTGATGACATCGAAGACGCCGTCATCACATGCTGCTGCAAAGGCAATCCAGACGACGAGGGCGTTGCGCTCCGGCGAGCGATCGACTTTATCAACATCGGTACGAAGGTTGGCAAGGTCACCAGCAAGCTGGGGCGGTTGCCGATCGTGCACGACTTCTTTGCTCAGTTGAGTGACCTCGATTTTGGAGAAGTGTTGGGGCACGAACGTCTGGTGAAGATTGAGCTCGACAAACGCAAGCCGGACGAGGAACGCCGCAGCGTGTTTCTGCATCGACTGCGGTTTCTCGAAGTGCCACTCGCCGTGTTGACGGAAATGCCGGGCACCGAAGCGTCGTCCGGTCTGCTGTTTCGCGAACGCTGGTCGTTGAAATGGAATCCGAAGATTGAAACGCATCTCGTCGAGCAAACGCTGCTGGGCGATTCGATCGAAGCTGCCGTGCTGTCGAAGCTGCACGAGATGGTGGCAACGGATTCGCAGCATGCGGGCGTCACCTGTGCTCATCTTCGTCGTGCTCTTGATATGGATTTGCCGCATCTCGTCGTCGAAGTGCAGGCTGCCTGCGGATCCGCTGTCGATGCAGACGCCCAGTTTGTGTCCTTGGGCAGCGCCCTGGGGCATCTGGTCGTCATCGACCGCTATGCTGTCTATCGGAACCTCCGGCGGACCGAACTTGCTGACTTGATTTTACGATGCTTCGACCGTGCTTGCTTCGCGCTGCCCGATGTTGCCTCGGCGCCACCGGAACAGCACGCGGGGATCATTTCGGCGCTGCAGTCGCTCGCTGAACTCGTCCTGCGCGGTGATCGAGATGATATCGATCGGAATGTCTTCTCCAGTCACGTGCGTACCGCAGCCGCGCAATCAACGGTTCCTTTCCTGCGCGGTGCGTTTCTTGGATTGTTGGCCGAGTTGCGGGAGATCACGTCCGACGAGCTGGCCGGGCACGTGGCGTCGTTTGCTCAGACGAGCGCCGATCAGATGGTCTTCGCCGGCGAGTTTCTGGAAGGTGTTCTGGCGGTATCACGAACCTCGGTCATGCTGGGGGCGGAGTCGCTCGTAGCAGCGATCGATCAATTGCTGAAGGTCGCCGAGTGGAATGTCTTCCTGACGATGCTGCCGCGATTGAGAGCCGCATTTGAACGGTTGCACGATCGGCAGGTTGATTCGCTCGCGGCGTGCGTCGCCCGCAAGTACGGACTGACTGAACATGCGACGGATCAGCTCACCGAACTCTCGACTTCGGTAGCTGCCGCCGCGCTGCTGGCCGACATCGACCGGCGAGTGGCCGAGATCATGCGCAAATGGAGTTTCTCATGAGCGACGCACACAATCTGGCTCGATGGCGTCTGGTGCTTGGGCAGGAGGCTGAGCAGCACAACATCACCTGCTCGGGAGATCCCGACTGTGAGCGCATCGAGCAACTGGTGGGCTTCCTGTTTGAGGAGGCCGAGGACGGTGAGGATTCGCAATCCTGTTCGAAACGCGGCAGGTCGAAGCAACGCTCTGGGGGTAGCGGTAGCGGCCACGCATTGACAGTGCCCGACTGGGTCGATGCGGTTTCCGAACTCTTCCCGCGCCAGGCGAAAGAGGTCATGGAACGCGAACTTGTGCAGCGGCGCGGCATCGCGGAATTGCTTGACGAACCGAAGCTGCTGGAACGGATCGAGCCAAATGTAGAAATCGTCAAAACACTGCTGACTCATCGCGATCTCCTGAACGAGAAGACGCGAGCGCTGGCTCGCAAGATCATTCAGCAGGTTGTGGATGAGCTGAAGCGGAAGATGCAGGTGCAGGTTGAGCAGACAATTACCGGCGCCATCTGGCGTGATAAGCATTCGCCACGGAAGGTCTTTCGAAACCTGGATCTGAAGACGACGCTGCGCCGTAACTTGAAGAACTATGATCAGGGATCGGGTAAGTTGCTGGTCGATCAACTGTTCTTCTTCGCGGCTCAGCGAAACAAGCGACCGTGGCACATCATCATCGCCGTGGACCAGTCCGGGTCGATGCTGGACTCTGCAATCTTCTCGGCGGTGATGGCGTCGATCTTCGCCGAACTTCCGGCGGTGAAAACGTCTCTCTTTCTGTTCGATACGGAGATCGCGGACCTGACGGATCAGGTTGGTCAGCCGGTTGACGTACTGCTATCAATTCAGCTCGGCGGAGGCACGGATATCATGAAGGCTCTCCAATACGGGCAGCAATTGGTCCGAGAGCCTGCCCGGTCGATCGTGGTATTGATCACCGATTTCTATGAAGGCCGTGACGAAAAAGATCTGGTTCAGCAGGTCCGAGTTATGGCGGATTCGGGGGTGCGTATGATTGGTCTCGGGGCACTCGGCTATGACGCGCGCCCCGCTTACAACAAGACAACCGCAGGAAAATGTCGTAAGGTTGGCATGGATGTGCTGGTATGCACTCCCGACAAACTTGCCGAGTGCATGGCTGAGATCATTCGCGGGTGACACGCATTCGTGAGTATCACGACTGGAGAGATCCCAATGAGCCTCGCGTTGGAATACACGCTGACCGCTGCTGAAATACGCCAGTTCTTTAAGTTCCATGATGAACGTCGCTGGCTGTCGGTGCACTTTTTTGGGGGGCTGCTTGCTGCGGCCTATGCGTCTAACCAGTTCCTGAATTATGGCATTAACTTTGGAGTGTGCCTGATCGCTGCTTCGTCGATCTATTTGATTTTTTGGGAATCCATCTTTGCGTACGTCCTAACGCAGTCGCTCCAATGGTTAGGGAAGGTTCCGATAGTTCGCATCGAACTTGATTCCGAGGCAATTCGAGTTGAGCGAGGCGCCGGCGGCGAAGTGTTTACCTGGGACTCATTCGCTGCGGATGGCAGCGCAATGGAATACCAGGATTATTTCGAGTTGGATCTTCAGCAGACAGGCTTGTTGATACCGAAAAGAGCCTTCGCAACGTCAGCCGACATGACCAGTTTTCGCGACTTGGTACGGACCAAGCTGAATGACCGATTCAGCCTGAAGACGTAGGTGCCGAGATCCAATTAGTCGAGCTGCGCACGAAAAAAGCCTCAGCGAGAATGTCTGTTGCGAGTGGGACCGGAGAGTCACTCGCGGGCAAGGTCTCGAAGGCCACGCCACGGGAAAAGGCTTCCGAGTTTCGACATATCTCGCTGAGGCAGCGGACAGATTGCTGTCTGTGCGACGTTGAAAGATGACTTAAGACGACGCTTTCACAAGTTGTCCGCAGTGGAAGCGATGCAATCGCTTGAGGTGCGATACGATCGCGGGGCCTGCGGCCGGGCGATCGATCAGATCGTCAATTGGATAATTGGAGATCCGATAGAGCGTCGCCGCGTCGCAGTGGTCCGCGACGATCACTTTCACGAGCCCTGCCAGTTCTTCGCCGTGCAATGCTGCCAGAATCTCTGCCGCTCCACCCGATGGGCACGAGACATCGAGGATAACAACGTCAGGGTTGTGCTCGTGAATGAGGTCAACGCACTCGGTCCCGTCGTGGGTCAACCATACCTGGCAGCCCTGGCTTTGCAGGGCATCCTGCCAGCCGTACCAGACGAAGTGGGGCCTTCCGGCGAGAATGATGCGCTGAAACATGATGAATTCGATTTATGAGCTGGTCGCTGTTGCTGCGTCCGAACCCGGACAGGTCAACTCTCACTGCGAACTGGCGTCGCGTTCCTTGTGCGAACGGGAAACTGATTCACTAGGCAAGCTTCATGCCGAGTTTAACCTGCGACCGCATCATTGCTGTACGAATTCAGGCTACGGAGCAGGGGCGGCGAGCATGCAGCTCGGAAAGATGGATATCGATGTTCAATTTTCCGAAGGGGTGCAGCAGACGAGCGTCAGGCACCGCTGCCGACATTCAGACTTCAGATCTTCGTCAATCTGTGGAGTCGTGCAGTCAAACAACATCCATCAGTGCGCGGATGCCACTGCAACCACGCATTCGGGGAAATGAATCTTCCGCGTCAGGGAAAAGGTTTTTCCTTGACACAACGTGATTGCTGGCGAGACCGCGCCATTGAGGACACTGAGAAGCGACGCTGGGACGACATCGGACCTGCGGCTGAATTTCGTCATCTCTGCTGGCGCCTCGAAATCCATAGCGAATTGATGCCACTCAGTCTCAATCTGGCCCGGCGCTTCGGTGACTTTCGTAGCTCGAACGACAACTCGGCATACCCGTTGCTTCTGACTGCCGTCGCTGTGTGCGTCCACTCAATTTCCAAGGGAACTGGGACTGAGCATGAACAGAGTGTTGATGCTCGCCGAGAAACTGGCAGCGGCGCCGTCTCTGTTCACCTGGGGAGTTGAAGTGGCGTCCCGCTTGGGGGCGCATGGGGTCAGTTGCTCTTTAACCAGGCAGCAACCCTCCATGTTGTCTCCCAGCGGGATGATTTTATCTCCGATCGTTCGTGGCTCGCAGCTAGCGATGCCGCTGGATTCGGTCGTTGAGAAGGTGCTGGAGATCAATGCGGCCGATCAGGTCGTGCAATTTGCCGCCGAGGTCGCGACCGCAAATGGCCTACGCTGCGACACACTGAAAAGCAGTTGGGCTCTTCCGCAACTGGCGGAGTTTCTAGCCCCACACTTCACGTTGGCGATGATCTCTCGACGCGATGGCGGCGGCAGTGATGTCGTTGCTGGCTGGTGGAAGCAGATTATCCGTCGGGTGCAACGCCCCATTCTGATGCTGGGCTCAGCGAACTGGTCACGCATCGTCGTCGCTGGCGCGAACGCGGAAGAATTAGTCAGCCTGAATAGCTGGGCTCAACATTGGGCTCGCTTGTGGAATCTGCCGATCGATGCCATTGAACTGCGTCCGCTGCGTTGGACAGCCTGGGGCGATTGGAAAACCCGCTGCACTGAGGCGGCACTTGATACCCATGTCGCGGAAGACTGCATTCGTTATTGTGGTCTGAAGCCAACGGACCTATTGCTGGTATCACGCCGAGCGGCCTGCTGGCCAGGCGCTTCGTCGTGGCACTCGTTGCGAGTGTCTCAGTTGGTGCGAGCGACCTACGGTTCCGTCGGCGTGTTGCCGACGTTCTACGTGCCTTCGGTTCTGGCGATGTTGCATGGCAACAGCTCTCAACTGGGCTGGGCGTGCTGATCAGTGAGCGTCCCGCGCGATGTGGAAGAATGTCATTGCCCCCGTTCTGGTCGTGAGCCTCACCTGGTTCTGCGTCGGCGGTATGACTTCTTACTTCATCACCTGGCAGGACCGGTCTCTGGATCGCGTGCTGTCCGAGAACGTGGTTTCGATCCGGGCTGCGTCGGAAATGGAAGCCGTGCTTTGGCAGATGCAGAACCTGGCCTTGGACGCGGAACGCACCGACTACGCCGCCGATCCCGACAGCATTGCCGACTTGGAATCTGAATTCCGCTACTGGTGGGAGCAGATGGATGACGCCAAGCGGGTTCCAGAGGAAGACGGGCTCGTTGAAGCGATTGCGGTCGGTTTTGAGAAGTACCGCAAGATCTGGCGGAGCGTGTGCGCGCGAGGTGAAGGCAAGCCATACGACTTCGGGGCCATGCTGGAACTGATTCCTCAGATTACCGGGCCGTCCCAAGCCTTGCTGCGACTGAACGAGCGATTGATGATTCAATCCACATCGCGGCGACAGCAGCTCACAGAGTTGGTGTGGTTTGGGCGCCTGTTGATGCTGATTGTTGGTCCTACCTGTGGACTGCTGATGGGCCTCCGGCTGGCGCGAAAGTTGAGGACTTCGATCACGCAGATCAGCGTGGGGCTTAATGACGTTGCCGGTGAGTTGAGCCACGAACTCGGCCAGTTGGAGGTTTCCACGGAGGTTGATCTGCCCGAGATTCAGAAGCAGCTCGATATTGTCGCGGCCCGCATTCGCGAGGTTGTCAACGAATTGCAGCAGGCGCGTCAGGACGCGATGCGTTCCGAACGACTGGCTGCGGTCGGAGGCTTGGCTGCAGGTGTGGCTCATGAACTTCGCAACCCGCTCACCTCAGTGAAGCTGTTGATTCAGACGGCTCAGCATCGCTCGGGACAATCAATTTCACCGCGAACGCTGGCGGTCGTGCTGGAAGAAGTCAGTCGGATGGAGACGACGATTCAGGGGATGCTCGATTTCGCCCGCCCGCCGACGCTCAGTCGCACTCGGCACGACCTGCGTGAGACTGTGCAACGCGCGATGAATTTGATCGAGGGACGTGCCCGGCAGTCCGAAGTGTCGTTGCGCAGGGAGTTCTGCGACGCACCGCTCATCATTGATGGCGATCCCGAACAACTGCATCAGGTCTGCGTTAACTTGCTCATCAACGCGATCGAGGCTTCTCCAACCGGCGCGATCATTGAGGTAATTGCCGAGGAAGCCGCGTCCGGCGATTGGGCTCAAGTGACGTTCGCCGACAATGGCGAAGGGATCCCGACGGAGATCATGCCGCGGCTGTTTGAACCCTTTGTTACTACGAAAGAACGCGGGACCGGGTTGGGATTGGCCGTTACGCGCCGCATCGTTTCTGACCACGGTGGAAAGTTGATCGCCGACAACCGTCCCGAGGGCGGCGCTCGCTTCTGCCTGGAGATACCGCTGAGTCCCTCAAGCAACTCTCGCGTGTTGCCGGTGGCCGCGTCGAGCGCATGATCGCTGACCGTGAGAACGAATCGTAAACGCATTCGGCTAGCTACGATTACGTAAGGCTCACGAAGACGGGGCATTCACGGGCGCGGCAACCATGTCGCCAGTGCGTGCACTAAACTGGCGGCAGGCAATTCATAAAACCGCGAAGGATATCATGCGAACGCTGCTGCTGATTGATGACGTGCCGAACATTCACTTCACGGTGGAGCAGGTCTTCGCCGATGAGGCGATCCGTGTTTTCTCAGCGGCGACGGCTGAAGAGGGGCTGAAACTAGCCGCACGGGAATTGCCGGAAGTCGTGTTGCTGGATGTGCGACTCGGAAACACGTCCGGCCTGGAACTTTTCGAAAAGTTGCGCCAGATCGATGAACGCGTCCTCATCATCTTTATCACGGGGCACGGTTCCGCGGACATCGCGATTGAAGCGATGAAGCTCGGGGCGTTTGAGTATCTGGTGAAGCCACTGGACTTCGATCGACTGCGCGACGTCGTGCATCAGGCGTTCGAGATCAGCCGCCTGATGCGCGTGCCCGCGGTCGTTGATGAGGGCTCATCGCTGGAACCCGCGGAACGCATGATCGGTAACGGCGTCGCGATGCAGTTCGTCTGCAAGCAGATCGGCCGCGTTGCCGCGCAAGATGTGAACGTGCTCATCCTGGGAGAAAGTGGTACTGGCAAGGAACTGGTTGCGCGAGCGCTCTATCAGCATAGTCGTCGCTCATCGAAACCGTTTCTGGCGATCAACTGCGGAGCGATAGCGGAGAGCCTGTTGGAAAGCGAGCTGTTTGGTCACGAACGCGGTGCTTTCACCGGCGCCGATCGCAAACGCATCGGCAAGTTCGAGCAGTGTGATGGCGGCACTCTATTTCTCGACGAAGCTGGAGACATGCCGCTGGCGACTCAGGTGAAGTTGCTACGCGTACTGCAGGACGGCACGTTTGAACGTGTGGGCGGCAACGAAACTCTCAAGGTCAACGTGCGCGTCATAGCGGCTACGAATCAGAATCTGGACGCTCTGATCGAGCGCGGCGCGTTTCGACGCGATCTGTTCTACCGGCTCAAAGGCGTGTCCGTGCATTTGCCGCCGCTGCGGGAACGCAGTGACGATATTGCGGAGCTGGCACACTATTTCCTCTTCCGTCTGAATCGGCAGGTCGGAACGACGGTACAAAGTATCGCGCCGGAAACGCTGGAACTGCTGCAACGTTATCCGTGGCCGGGCAATATTCGCGAGTTGCAGTCGGTACTGCGCGAGGCGTTGATCGCCGCCGCCGGCTCGGTGTTGATGCCTCAGTTTCTACCTCCTGATCTGCATCAGGTGTCACTGCCTGAAGCTGATTCCGTCAGCGTGCCTGCAGTGAGGCCAAATGATTGGCAGGAACTGGGTGCGTTCGTGGAGACGGCAATCGCGCGTCATGAGGCAGACGTTTATCGGCGATCAATCGAGAGGTTTGACAAGCAAATTCTGTCGCGGGCTCTCGCCCAGACCAACGGGCATCAAGCGAACGCGGCGACACTGATCGGAGTCAGTCGCCCGACATTTCGGTCGAAGCTGCGTGCCTTGGGGTTGAGTGTCGAAAAAAACCTCACGGCGTCGGTTGCGTTGAATGAAATTGCGCCGTCAGGAGACAACCCATCAATTGACGGCAATGAATAAAGTTTTGCCGCCGGTGCAATTCTACGACCAAGCCTGAGCAATTCTTACTCGCGCTGCGGCTAGGCGTGCCGCAATCTCACGATGCGCAGGAGGTTTAGGCATTCTGCGCTGTGGGTTGCCGCGACCCATGCTTGCTGGCACGGTCTCTGCAAAGTGGTCTCTCCCGAACATCTACAGGAATGTGAATGCGGCGAGCCGCACTGCGCGCGGCTGCTCCAAGGGATCGCGGGCAACTTCCGAGAGAGGCTGCATGTTTCCAACTTCGCCATTTCAACACGGCTTCCAAAAAGTAGACAGCGGAGGCACGTGGAGTGTGTGGGCTCCGCGCGCTCAGAACGCGGAACTCGTGTTGATTGACCATGCGCGCCGGGAAATCGTTCCCATGACGGCACATCCGCATGGCTGGTTCCAGTGCCAGATGGGCGAAGTTAAGCAAGGTCAGCAATACTTCTACCGCCTCAATCAAGATCGAGAGTTGCCCGATCCGGCATCGCGCTGGCAGCCGAAAGGCGTGTTCGGACCTTCTGCGGTCTGCTGTTCAGGTGAATTCACTTGGACTGACAATGAATGGCGCGGATCGCCTTTCCGAGAACTAGTCATCTATGAACTGCATATCGGAACGCTCACTCCTGAAGGCACTTTCGCTGCGGCGATCACCCGACTCGATGACCTCAAGGAATTGGGTATCAACTGCATTGAGTTGATGCCGGTCTCGCAATTCTCCGGTTCACGCAACTGGGGTTATGACGGTGTTTTCCCCTGCGCCGTACAGAATACCTACGGTTCACCAGCCGACCTGCAGCGGTTCGTCGACACATGCCATGCGAAAGGGATTTCAGTCCTGCTGGATGTGGTCTTCAACCACCTCGGCCCGGAAGGCAACTACTTCAGTCAGTTCGGTCCCTACTTCACCGAAAAATATCGAACTCCGTGGGGACCGGCCTGGAACTATGACGGACCTGAATCAGACCACGTACGCAGCTATGTGCTCGATGCGGTCAGGTACTGGTTACACGAATTTCATCTGGACGGGCTGCGTCTGGACGCCGTGCATGGCATCTACGATTTTAATGCGATTCATATCCTCTCTGAGATTCAGCAAGTCGCGAACGAAGAGATTGCGACTGCTCGGCGTCATATTCATATGGTCGCCGAAAGCGATCTCAACGACGTCAGGCTTATCGATCAGCCCGAGTGCGGCGGCTACGGATTGGTGGCTCAATGGAGTGACGACTTCCACCATTCTGTGCACGCTCTGCTGACGGGCGAGAATCATGGCTACTACGCGGATTTCGGATGCCCTCAGCAGTTGGTGAAAGCGATCCGTCAGGCATTTGTCTACGACGGCTGTCACAGTCCTTGTCGCAAGCGTCGACATGGAGCGCCGACGGGCGGTCACTCGGGTGATCGCTTTGTGGTGAGCATTCAGAATCACGATCAAGTCGGTAATCGGGCGATCGGGGATCGACTCGGACAACAGCTCAACCCAGATCAGCTACGGCTCGCGGCAGCACTCATGCTGCTGTCGGGAAATGTGCCGCTGCTCTTCATGGGTGAAGAGTACGGAGAACGGGCGCCGTTTCCGTTCTTCTGTTCGTTTGCCGACAAACAACTGATTGAAGCCGTTCGCAAAGGCCGACGCGCTGAGTTTGCGGACTTCAACTGGCCGGACTCCATTCCTGACCCGCAGGCGGAAGCAACCATGCAGTCCGCAGTACTAAGTTGGGACTGGTCGAAGGAGTCATGGCAGTCTGAACTGCGTTATTGGTATCAAGACCTGATACGAGCACGGAGGCTCTTGAAACCTCTGCACGATCATTTGCTGATCGATGCTCGCTGGTACTCACCCGACCAATTGGCTCCGCTGCCGAAAGAAGTGCGCGAAGATCGCCTCTACAAGCAGGGAGATGACTCCGATCCAGCCGAGTCGCCGCGAGAGGGTGTTCTGGAACTCACTCGTAGTTGTCGCCTCACCAACGAGTGGTTGCGGGCCGTGTTCAATTTCAGTGTCCGGCCAGCCTTGATTCCCGAGGCTTCGGAATCGTTACCTGGTGTCGAGCTGTTTCCTCTGATCAGTTCGATGTCGCGCCGATATGGAGGTTCGCGGCCCGATGTTTCGCAACGCGCTGGCGAAAGCTCTCACGCCATTCGCGCACTGCGGGCGTATGAGGTGCTGGTTTTCACTACCGGTGAATCCCAGAAGAGCTGGCATCAACAACGCGCCTGACGTTGGTTTCTCATCCATCCAACGACGGAGATTTTCGTCATGTCTGCACTTGCTGAATCGAACACCATGACAACTCGACCAGGCATCCACCTTGATACTGTTGTGGAGGAAGTTCTCCACCGCGCCTTCGAGTTATCAACGCGTCAACGGCGCCCCGTGGCCACGTATCGCTGCCAATTTCAGCAGAGGTTTGGTTTTCGCGATGCCACGCGCCTGGCTGATTATTGGAAGCAGTTGGGGATCTCGGATCTCTACGCGTCCCCGTACCTGCGTGCCCGTCGCGGTAGCACGCACGGTTATGACGTGGTTGATCACTCGCAGCTCAATCCGGAAGTCGGTACCGACGATGAGCATGTTGCGTTTGTTGAGGGATTGAGAGCACAGGGAATGGGTCACATTCTGGACCTTGTGCCCAACCATATGGGAGTTGGTACTGACGAGAATGCCTGGTGGCAGGACGTTTTGGAGAACGGTCCGAGTTCTATTTACGCGCAATTCTTTGATATCGATTGGCAACCGCTGAAGCCGGATATTGAGAACAAAGTTTTACTGCCGGTGCTCGGGGATCAGTTTGGAGCGGTGCTCGAAGAGCAGCAGTTCGAACTGCGCTTTCAGAATGGTGCGTTCCTGCTGGCGTACTACGAGCGAACCTTCCCGATTGCACCGAGTACTTACGCGAAGGTGCTGCAGCATCGTATCGACGAGCTGCGGGAGCGTTTCGACCCCGATCATCATTCGATCCTGGAGTATGGCAGCATTTTAACTGCCTTGAGCCATTTGCCGAAACGTGAAGAAAAAGATCCGGAACGTATTGCCGAGCGGCATCGCGAGAAGGAAGTGGTCAAGCGACGTTTGAAGCGATTGTGTGAAGAGGATGAATCCATTGCGGTCTTCATTCAGCAGAATGTTGCCATCTTCAACGGACAGCGAGGAGACCCCTCGAGCTTCGACCTGTTGGATGAACTATTGCAGGATCAGGCCTTTCGCTTGTGCTACTGGCAAGTCGCCGCAGACGAGATCAACTACCGCCGGTTCTTTGACGTCAATGAACTGGCGGCGGTGTGCATGGAACTGCCCACGGTTTTCTCGCGGACTCACGAGTATGTGCTGAAGCTGCTGGAAGGTGGCTTGGTGGATGGCTTCCGCATTGATCATGCAGACGGCCTGTTCGATCCGTCGGGTTACCTATGGCAGTTGCAGCATTCCCGATTCCTGCAGCTGTGCCAGCAGGCTTTCGATGACTGGCTGACGGAAGAAGACTCAACGGTTGCGATGCCGGAATGGGAAGCGATCCGAGCGCGCATCGAGGAGGTGCTGGCGCATCATGGCCTGTTTCGTGATCGTCAGGGCAATCGCGGCGGAACTCAGGGAGATGACGCCACGCTGGAAGACTTCATTGCATTGCCGGATGCGGAGAGCGTCAAGCCACCGTTGTATGTTGTCGTCGAGAAGATTCTGGAGGGCGATGAGACTCTGCCTTCTGAATGGCCAGTTGCCGGGACGACGGGCTACGACTTTCTGAATCAGCTCAACGGCTTGTTTGTGCAAACCGAGCACGAGAAGGCTTTCAGTTCGATCTATGCCAGCTTTTGCCGGCAGCCAGAAAGCTTTGATGAACTGGTTTATGAGGCCAAGCGACTCATTATGAAGGTGTCATTGGCCGGCGAATTGCATGTTCTGGGACACCAGTTGGACCGGTTGTCGGAGCGCCATCGACGCTCCCGAGATTACACACTGCATGGCTTGATTCAGGCCCTCCGCGAAGTGGTTGCGTGTTTCCCCGTTTATCGCACCTACATCACGGCCAGCGGCGTTTCCGAACGCGATCGTAAATACATCGAGCGCGCGGTCGCACAAGCGAAACGTCGCAACCCGGCCGTCAGCCATGCAGTTTTTGATTTTGTACGCGACGTTCTGCTGCTGCGAGCGTTTCCTGACGCTTCTCCGGAAGTGAAGGAGCAAACGCTGCGATTCATCGGGCGCCTGCAACAGTTTACGGGACCGCTGATGGCGAAATCCGTCGAGGATACGGCTTATTACAACTATCACCGTCTGGTTTCGCTAAACGAAGTCGGGGGCGACCCGCGGCACTTTGGCGTCAGCGTTGATGAGTTTCATCGTTTCAATGCGCGCCGCCAGCAACTCCAGCCCTTCGCACTCTCGGCCACGTCCACTCACGACACCAAGCGCGGCGAAGATACTCGGGCGCGTATCAACGTTCTGTCGGAATTGCCAGGGTCCTGGAAAGAGCACGTCCTTTTGTGGGCCCGCTGGAACAAGCGCAAAAAGATGAAGGTCGATGGCGAGCTCGCGCCGAGTCGTAGTGATGAATACCTTTTGTACCAGACGTTGATCGGTACGTGGCCCGCTGAGGCTCCAACCGGCCCGGCGCTGACGGCGTATGTGACGCGAATTCAGCAATACATGTTGAAGGCGATGCGCGAGGGTAAGGCGCGGACTAGCTGGATTGCGCCGCATGAGGCATATGAGCGGGCTATGTCTCAGTTCATTGAAGCGATTCTACAAGAGCAGCCAACATCTGCTTTCCGCACCGATTTCGAACCTTTCGCGAGAGAGATTGCGAATTGTGGAATCTGGAATTCGCTCTCACAAACACTGCTCAAACTGACGGCTCCCGGCGTACCGGATATCTATCAAGGTACCGAATTGTGGGATTTTACCTTGGTGGACCCCGACAATCGGCAGCCAGTTGATTTTGATCTGCGTCAGCGACTGCTTGACGAAGTGGAAAATCAACTGCTGGATGATGCCAGCCATCAGAATCTGGTGACGGATCTGATTGAACATGCCAGTGATGGCCGGATTAAGTTCTTTCTCACAACCCAGACGTTGCAGTTCCGTCGTGTTCGTTCGCGATTGTTCTCAAGCGGAGCCTATGTGCCTTTGCAAGTGGCAGGTTCCGCGCGAGATCACATCTGCGCGTTCGCTCGGATTCTGGAGAACGAAGTTGCAGTGGTCGTTGTGCCATTGCGGACAGCAAATCTGAATGGCGCAGCGACTCCGCCTTGCGGAGCGTCCGTTTGGGCGGACACACGCGTTGTACTTCCAGACGCGTTTGAACACACCGAACTCTGCAATGTGTTCACGGGCGAAATGCTACCCGTCCAGAAAGAGTTGTCTGTAGCCAGCCTGCTCGCCCGCTTCCCGGTTGGTCTGTGGTATTCGCCGCCGATCGACCATTCAGCGTTCATCGAGGGGGGCCAGACCGATTAGGTATCTGCCCTGCGTTTGGGCTGCAAGAAATCATGGCAGGCGATGCCCCACCGCATCGCGGATCGCGTTGACTAGCCAACGGCCCACCAAACCGGTCGCTGGCGATTCAGGAGCGTCCCATGCGCAACCGCAGGGATTGGTATAAAGACGCTATTATTTACGAACTTCACGTGCGTGCGTATCACGACAGCGTGGGCGATGGCACAGGTGATTTTCGAGGTCTCACGCAGAAACTGGACTACCTGCAGGACTTGGGAGTCACGGCACTGTGGCTATTACCGTTCTATCCGTCTCCCCTGCGCGATGATGGTTATGACATCGCCGATTACTCACAGATCCATCCCGACTATGGGACGATGGAAAGCTTCCGGGAATTCCTGGCAGCGGCGCATCAGCGGAATCTGAGAGTTATCACCGAGCTAGTCATCAATCATACGTCCGATCAGCATAGTTGGTTTCAGCGAGCGAGGCGCGCTCCCAAAGGCAGCGTGGAACGCGACTTTTACGTCTGGAGTGATACCCCGGAGAAGTACCTCGACGCACGCATCATCTTTAAGGACTTCGAGTCATCGAACTGGAGTTATGACAACGTCGCTCAGGCGTACTATTGGCACCGCTTTTACTCACATCAACCCGATCTGAACTACGACAATCGAGCCGTTTGGGACGCGCTGTTTCCACTGGTGGATTACTGGTTCGAAATGGGCATTGATGGGCTCCGCCTGGACGCAATCCCTTATCTCTATGAGCGGGAAGGGACGAACTGCGAGAATCTGCCGGAAACGCACGCGTTCTTGAAAGCGCTCCGCAAACACATGGATAAGCGTTTTCCAGATGGCATGCTACTGGCCGAGGCCAATCAATGGCCGGAAGACGCCGTGGCTTACTTCGGGGACGGGGACGAATGCCATATGGCGTTCAACTTCCCGGTGATGCCCCGCCTCTATATGGCAATGCACACCGAGGACCGGTTCCCGCTGGTTGACATCGTGCAACAGACGCCAGCAATTCCTGAGTCCTGTCAGTGGGCGGTGTTTCTGCGCAACCATGATGAGTTGACGCTGGAGATGGTGACGGACGAAGAGCGGGACTACATGTACCGCGCCTACGCATCTGAACGCCGCGCGCGTATCAATCTCGGCATTCGCCGTCGACTTGCACCGTTGATGGGAAACAATCGGCGCCGCATTGAATTGTTGAATGGGCTGTTGTTCTCTTTGCCCGGTACGCCGGTCATGTACTACGGCGATGAGATCGGGATGGGCGACAACATCTATCTCGGAGACCGCAACGGTGTGCGTACGCCCATGCAATGGAGTGCCGATCGCAATGCAGGGTTCTCGCGGGCCAATCCGCAGCGGCTCTACCTGCCGATCATCATCGACCCCGAGTACCACTACGAAGCGATCAATGTGGAAGCTCAACAGGGAAACCCCAGCTCGCTGCTATGGTGGCACAAGCGATTGATCAGCTTCCGTAAGAATCACGTCGCATTCAGTCGGGGTGATATCCAGTTCCTTGATCCGCACAACCGCAAGATTCTGGCGTTCATTCGCAAGCATGAGACCGACGTCGTGCTGGTCGTCGCCAACTTGTCACGCTTCGTGCAGTTCGTGGAACTGGATCTCAGTGAGTTCGCGGGGTTGCACCCTGTCGAGATCTTCGGCGGGACGCCGTTCCCGGAAATCGGTAAGACACCCTACATGCTGTCGCTTGGACCTCATGCGTTCTATTGGTTCGACTTAGGGCAACAACTCGCGACTCAGTGCGCGATCACACCGCAAGTGGAGGTCGCTGAATCCTGGGAAGAACTCTTCAAACGCACGAACGCGCCACGCCTGCAGGAACTGCTGCGAACGTACTTCGAATGTGAGGGTTCGCGACCGATGTCTTGCCGCAGCATTCGCATTGTGGATGAGTTCCGCATTGAGCAGGACAGCAAGGCGCAGTGGATCGTGCTGGTGGCGGTGGAACGCGGTGATCGCGAATCGGAAACGATTCTGTTGCCTCTGGCGTTTGCGACTGCTGATGAGTACTCGCAATGGCCGACCGGCCGACCGATTCGTCTGATTGCGCGAGTGGAAGGCGCCACTCCCGGCGTACTCTACAACGCAGTCTCAGAGCCTGAACTGTGCCGCTCAACAATCGAGGCGATTGTGCGGATGAAGAACGTTCGGGGCCGTCTTGGCGAACTCGTCGGCAGCACGTTCACCAAGGACGAGTTCCCGGCCGACTACATTGCATCGTGTCCAATTGCGGTGACTCGTTCCGAGCAGAACAATCAGTCGATCACATTCGGTGATCGCTGGATCCTGAAGTTCTTCCGTCGCGTTGAGGAGGGACAGCATCCCGAAGTGGAGATGGATCGCGCCTTCATCACTCCAGCCGTGAAAGTTTCGGATCCATCAACAAATGAAGAGACGGGGCCGCGCACGGAAGCTCCGCTCGTGGCGCGACTACTAGGCTGTCTGGAGTATCGGCGTCGTAACGCCGATCCGATTGCACTGGCGGTCCTGCATCAGACCATCGCTCACGAGTCGGACGCGTGGCAGTACACGCTCGACAGGGTCGGAGATTTCTTCGAGCGCATGGCGACTCAAAGCCTCGCCGCTCCTGAAATTCCGAAGGACATGCTGTTGGACGAGACGCCGCCTTGGCCGGGTGAATCGCTCACATGGGTGGACGAGTATCTGCATCAAGCCGCGCGCATGGGCGAGCGTCTCGCTGAACTGCACGTCAAGCTGGCCACCTGCGAACTGCCTGACTTCGCCCCCGAACAGTATTCGATGCAGCATCAGCGTTCGCTGTATCAATCGATGCGGCGACAGGCGATGGAACTCATCGACGCGCTGGAAGACGCGATTCCCAAGTTGCCCGCTGATGAGCGCGAGCTGGCGAAGGAGTTCGTTCGACAGCCGGGACGGTTCTTCGAGTCTTTGCGAGTGCTACTGAGTGAACCCTTCGGTGGCAGACGCATCCGGGTGCATGGCGATTTCCATCTGAATCAACTGCTCTTCACGGGCAAGGACTTCGTCATCATCGACTTCGAGGGCATCCCGACGCAGTCGATCGGGGAGCGTCGTCTGAAGCGCGCCCCCCTCCGAGATGTGGCTGGCTTGCTCCGCTCGTTCCGTTACGCGGCGCATTCCGCTCTGTACGGTCTCAGCACCGGGCGCGGGCAGGTCATTGGCAATGTGCGTGGCACGGATCGAGCCACTCTGACGCCGTGGTCTGACTTCTGGATTCATGCCGTCAGCGCCACATTCCTCAAGGCGTACGTGGCTTTTCCCGGCGCTGATCGCCTGCTGCCACCGACGCTTGCCAAGACGTCGCAACTGCTGAGCATCTTCGTCCGCGAGCGTCTGGTTCACGAGACGGCGCACGAACTGCAAGAGCGGCCTGAATGGCTGGCAATCCCGCTGGCCGACCTCTGCCGCGAAATGCGCGGTTAATTCCGGCTGGCTCCTGCGGATTCGATGACGGCGTAGCCGCGCCTAGAAATCGGCAACGCTTTCTGAGAGCTTATGAACGCGACTTCCAGACCTATGGACACCACTTGCTGCCAGAAGCTACGGTCGTCCAAATTGAAATTCGATCCGGTTGTCCACTTTTAAGGATGTGTGCTGCATGACAACTGAAACATCGGCGATAAACAGCGAATCTGATGTCGTGGTGATCGGTGGCGGTCCGGCGGGCGCCACGACCTCAACCTTGATCGCTCAGAGCGGACTGAAGGTTCAACTGTTCGAGCGCGAGAAGTTCCCGCGGTTCCACATTGGCGAATCGCTGATTCCAGAGACGTACTGGGTGCTACGACGGCTCAACATGCTGGATAAGCTCCGCGCCAGCCCGTTCATCAAGAAGTACAGCGTGCAGTTCGTGAACGCGAACGGCAAGCTGTCCGCTCCGTTCTACTTTCACGACAACAAACCGCATGAGTGTTCGCAGACTTGGCAGGTAGTCCGCAGCGAGTTCGATCAGATGATGCTGAACAACGCACGCGAGCATGGCGTCAACGTGCATGAGCAAGTTCGCGTGCTGGAAGTCATCATTGAGAATAACGTCGCGGTCGGCGTGAAGATTCAGGAGGCTGATGGGACGAAGCGTGAAGTCCGCGCCAAGGTCGTCGTGGATGCGAGCGGCCAGAGCACGATGCTGCAGAACCGCTTCAAGCTGCGCGAGTGGGATCCGATCCTTAATAAGGGGGCTATCTGGACTTATTGGGAGGGCGCCTACCGCGACGTCGGCAAGGACGAAGGCGCGACGATTGTTATTCAGACGCCCAATAAAGAGGGCTGGTTCTGGTACATCCCGCTCTACAACAACCGCATCAGCCTGGGGGTGGTGGCTCCATTCGACTACCTCTTCAAGAACCGGGGCTCGCATGAGGAGACTTATCACGAAGAGGTCGAGAAGTGCCCGGCTGTTAAGGAGCGAATCGGGAACGCCAAACGCATCACCGGCTACTTTGCGACGAAGGACTATTCGTACCGCTCGAAGGCCTGCGCGGGGAATGGCTGGGTACTGGTGGGCGATGCCTTTGGCTTCCTCGACCCGCTGTATTCGTCCGGCGTGCTGCTGGCCTTGCGGTCGGGCGAACTCGCGGCGGATGCGATCGTCGAAGGCATTCGAAAAGGTGACACTTCAGAGGCTCAACTGGGCAAGTGGGGGCAGAACTTCAACGAGGGCGTCGACCGCATGCGTCGGCTGGTGTGCGAGTACTACGACGGCTTCAGCTTCGGCCAGTTCGTGAAACAGAACCCGCATCTCAAGGGGCATCTCACCGACCTGCTGATCGGCGATTTGTTCACGGACAAGGTGGACGACGTTTGGGAACCGATGGAGGCTCTTTACGCACCCGAGAAGACCGAACCGCGTCGCTGGGACTCGGGAACGCCGCCCGAAATCGCATCCAACAAAGTTAACGAGCTGTATCTGCCGGATGGAGCACGGCCGTAGGACACTGGCCGAGTAGTCGTAGGTTGGGATTCCATCCCGACCATCAGCGGGGATAAGGTCGGCAAGGGGTAGCCTCAGACATCTTCAAGGACCCGTCAGCAGGCTCTAAGTAGCCTCCAAGGTCGAGGATCCTTCTCGACTTGGCCTTAAGTGATGTAAGTCGCAGCACTCGCGGACGGGTCGAGAAGGATTCTCAACCCACTCGGACGGGGTCCTAGCCGGCCCATTGACCTCGGCTGATCGATCGTCATGCCGTAGCCTCGGCTCAACTGTTAAACGGGTGTGCCGAGGCGACTTGCTTGTGGACTGCGGAACATTTTGCTCTCAGTTTGGCCCGAGGTTTGCCCCAGTAAGCATTCACCTGCCACATCGGCAGCGTCTAAGGCTGGCAGAGCCTGCTAGACGCCCATGCAATTCTGGCAGAGGACTCATGCTGAGGAGAGCTCGTTATGGCTTTTCGTTTCGACAAACTCACCGTCAAGGCTCAAGAAGCGGTTCAGCGCGCCCAGCAACTGGCTGAGGATCGCGGGAACTCTCAATTGCTGCCGCTGCACTTACTCGCCGCCATGCTGGACGAGGAGCAAGGCTTGGTACGCCCACTCGTGCAGAAGATCGGGGCCAATGCGAATCAACTGCGCTCTGCCGTCGATATTGAATTGAATCGACTGCCGAAGGTGTCACGACCTGACTTTCAGGTCGGGGCCAGTCCGCAGGTGATGCAGGTCTTCGACGCTGCTCAGAAGCAGGCTGACCGCATGAAGGACTCGTTCGTTTCGACCGAGCACCTGCTGCTGGGCCTAGTCGGAGTTGACGGCGACGCCAAGAAACTGCTGGGTGTCAACGGCGTCGGGGAGCATGACATCCTCAATGCCTTGAAGACGATTCGTGGCGGACAGACCGTTACGGACCAGTCGCCCGAGGATAAGTACCAGTCGCTGCAGAAGTACGGCAAAGACCTCGTCGAACTCGCCCGCCAGGGCAAGATCGATCCCGTCATTGGTCGTGATGCAGAGATTCGGCGCGTTATTCAGGTGCTGTCGCGACGTCGTAAGAACAACCCTGTGCTGATTGGCGAGCCGGGCGTCGGCAAGACAGCCATCGTCGAAGGCCTTGCTCAGCGCATCGTGATGGGCGACGTGCCCCAGAACCTCAAAGAGAAGCGAGTCATCGCGCTCGATATGGGTGCGCTCATCGCTGGCGCGAAGTATCGCGGTGAGTTCGAGGACCGCTTGAAAGCCGTCTTGCGCGAAGTGACCGAAGCCGAAGGACGCGTGATTCTGTTCATCGACGAACTGCACACCGTTGTGGGTGCAGGTGCGTCCGAGGGGGCGATGGATGCGTCGAACCTGCTGAAGCCGGCCTTGGCTCGCGGTGAGCTGCACTGCGTCGGTGCGACGACTCTGGATGAGTACCGCAAGCACATCGAAAAAGATCCGGCGTTGGAGCGTCGCTTCCAGCCGGTCACGGTTCAGGAGCCGAATGTTGAGGACACCATTTCGATTCTGCGTGGCCTGAAGGCGCGCTACGAATCGCACCATGGTGTGCGGATTACGGACGATTCGCTGATCTCGGCTGCCACTCTGTCGGACCGCTACATCTCGGATCGCTTCCTGCCGGATAAGGCCATCGACCTCGTTGATGAAGCCGCCAGCCGGTTGCGTATGGAAATCGACTCGATGCCGACGGAGATTGACGAGGCCAGCCGCACGCTGACTCGCATGCAGATTGAAGCCACCGCTCTCGCCTCGGAAACGAGTGCCGAGAGTCGTGAGCGACTGGCCGAGCTGCGCAAGCAGATCGCCAACCGCGAAGAAGAGGTCAATCAGTTGCGGGCTCGCTGGCAGTCTGAGAAGGACGTGTTGTCCAAGATCAGTCCGTTGAAGAACGAGATTGAATCTCTGCGGACGGCATATCAGCAGGCGTTTCATCAGGCTCAGCAGACGCATCGCAATGAGGACTTCATCGCGGCGTTTGAAACTGAGAAGAAGCTGAAGCACGCCGAGGCCGAACTGACTGAGCAGGAGAAGAAGGTCACCGAAGTCGCCGACGCGAATGGCGAACGTCTGCTGCGGGAAGAGGTCACATCTGAAGACATTGCAAAAGTGGTCAGCACCTGGACCGGGATTCCGGTCTCACGCATGCTGCAAAGCGAACGTGAGAAGCTGCTGCACATGGAAGACGACTTGCATCGTCGCATCATGTCGCAGGACGCGGCCGTGCGTGCGGTGTCGGACGCCGTGCGTCGATCGCGTTCAGGCCTGCAAGACCGCAATCGCCCGATCGGGTCGTTCATCTTCCTCGGTCCGACCGGTGTAGGAAAAACGGAGCTCTGTAAAGCACTCGCCGAGTTCTTGTTCGATGATGAACGTGCGATGGTGCGCATCGACATGAGCGAGTTCATGGAGAAGCACTCAGTCTCGCGGCTGATCGGAGCTCCTCCCGGCTACGTGGGGTATGAGGAAGGCGGCAAACTGACGGAAGCGGTGCGACGCCAGCCGTACTGCGTGATCCTGCTGGACGAAATCGAGAAGGCGCATCGCGACGTGTTCAACGTGCTGTTGCAGTTACTCGACGATGGTCGTCTGACGGATAGCCACGGTCGCACCGTGGACTTCTCAAATACGATCGTCGTGATGACGTCGAACATCGGCAGTCAGGCCATCATTCAGTTGGCCGAAACGCGCGGTACCAATGATGAAGGCACGATTCAGGAAGCGGCCATGAACGCGCTGCGACGTGAATTCCTGCCCGAGTTCCTCAACCGTATTGACGACGTGATTGTGTTCCGTCCGCTGGGAGCGGGCGAGATTCGTTCGATTGTCGATCTGCAGTTGAAGCGACTGGAGAAGCAACTCGACGAAAACGGTTTCAAGCTGAATGTCACTACGGCAGCTCGCGAACTGCTGGCGGCAGAAGGCTATGACCCGGCCTACGGGGCGCGACCGTTGAAGCGAGTGATTCAACAGCGGATTCAGAATCAGTTGGCGAAGTATCTGCTGTCCGGCCAGTTCGAAGTGGGATCTGAGATCGTGGTCGATGCCGCGAATGGCGAGTTCGCCTTCAACGCCCGTGCGGTGGCTGCAGCATAAGTCATGGCCCAGCTCGTAGTGACGAGGGGGAGTCTTTCGCGGGCTGGGCTTCACAATCTTGGCTGGCAGACCACAATATGGGTCGTCGGGCGATCACGACGATTCTGTTCGTCAACCTGCTAAACTGACACTGGGTGACGCGTCTCCGAATTCAACGGGTGACTCGGCACCCAGTTTTCTTTTTACTGAAGCAACACGACAGCATTCTGTCGCCCGTTGGCGAATGATACGTGCAGGCTGCCCGCAAGGACTTTTCATGGCGTTACTGAGTTTGAAGGATGTGAGTTTCACCTACGGCGGTCGCAACCTGCTCGAAACGGTGACCGTGCAGATTGAACGCGGTGATCGAGTGGGCCTGCTCGGCCGCAACGGTTGCGGCAAGTCGACTCTCATGAAGCTCATCAACGGTGAACTGAATCCCGACAACGGTGAGATTGTCCGCGAGCCGGGTTTGCGCGTCGGGCGGCTGATTCAGGAGGTGCCGACCTCTTCCGCCAGCGCTGTGCAGGACGTCATCGCGGAAGGACTCGGAGCCGAAGGCGCGTTGCTGGCGCGGTATCATGCGCTCTGCGTGCAACTGGGGCAGAAGTCGACGAAAGCCATCGAGGACGAACTGCATCAGATTGAACATGAACTGAATCAGCGCGGCGGCTGGGACCTGCAGGCCAAAGTCGACCGCGTATTGTCGCAGATGAGTCTCGACGGCGCGGCGCAGTTCTCAACATTGTCGTCTGGCATGCGGCGCCGTGTCCTGCTGGCTCAGGCACTCGTCAGTGAGCCCGACCTGCTGCTGCTCGACGAACCAACAAACCACCTCGATATTGAATCGATCGACTGGCTCGAAGACTTTTTGCTGCGGTACGACGGCACCTTGCTGTTCGTGACGCACGACCGGCAGTTTCTGCGGAAGCTGTCAACACGCATCATCGAAATCGATCGCGGCAAGTTGTTGGATGTGGCCTGCAGCTACGAGGCTTTCCAGCAACGTAAAGAGGCATTGTTGGATGCAGAAGCTCAGCAGCAAGCCTTGTTCGACAAGAAGCTGGCGCAAGAGGAAGTTTGGATTCGGCAAGGCGTGAAAGCACGACGCACGCGCAGTGAAGCCCGCATTCGTGAACTCGTCAAAATGCGCGAGCAGCGGCGAGAGCGGCTATCGCGCGTGGGCAACGTGAAGATGATCGTGCAGGAGGCCGAGCGGTCAGGCCAGCTGGTCACCGAGGCCAAGTCGATCAGCTTTCAATATGGCGACAAAGCCATCATCCGTGACTTCTCGACGGTCATCATGCGCGGTGATCGAGTCGGCCTGATCGGTCGCAACGGCGCGGGGAAAAGCACACTGCTGAAGCTGTTGCTCGGACAGTTGCAGCCAACCGGCGGCTCGTTGCGAATCGGTACGCGCGTCGAAGTGGCGTACTTCGACCAACTGCGCGAGCAACTCGATGAGACCAAAACGGCTCAGGAGAATGTCAGTGACGGGCAGGACATGCTGCTGATCAACGGCGTGAAGAAGCATGTGCTCGGATACCTGCAGGATTTTCTGTTTTCTCCCGAACGCGCCCGCACGCTGGTGAAGTACCTGTCAGGTGGCGAACGCAATCGCTTGCTGCTCGCACGGCTGCTGACGAAGCCATCCAATGTGCTGGTGCTCGACGAACCGACTAATGACCTCGACGCCGAAACGATGGAACTGCTCGAAGAGATGCTGGGTTCCTATCCCGGCACGGTGCTGCTGGTGAGCCATGATCGCGAGTTCTTGAACAACGTCGTTACGAGCACCTTTGCGTTCGAAGACGACGGCCATGTGCGGGAATACAACGGCGGGTACGACGACTGGCTGCGTCAGCGCGGTGCCAGCAAGCAGGCAGCCAGGGCGGCCGCTCAGCAACCGACAGCCGCGGTTCCTGAGGTAAAGCCAGAACCAACTCCCGCACTGAAATCCGTTCCGACTCGTAAGCTGAGCTTCAAAGAGCAGCGGGAACTCGAAGCCTTACCCGGTCTAATTGACGAACTCGAAACTGAGATTGCAAAACTTCAGGCCGAGATGGCATCTCCCGGTTTCTACCAGCGCCCCAAGGCGGAACTCTCGACTGCCGGAACGCGCCTGGCTGAACTGGAAGCGGAGTTAGCGACCGCCTTCAAGAAGTGGACTGAACTTGACGCCTAGCAGCGTCCGCGGTGCTGCGATCGCCACACACCCATCGAATTGCAGAGCGATCTTGTCCGACGGACCGGTCGCTTAGGGGACTGTCCGAGTCGTCGTAGGTTGGGATTCCATCCCGACCAGCAGCAGCGGGGACAAGTTCGGCAATTGGCACGATGACACATCGTCAAGAACTAGACAGCGGGCTCTGAATTGCTTGCTGCCTGAACTGACGTAAGTCGCCGGACTCGCAGACGGGTTGAGAAGGATTCTCAACCTACTCGGACACATTCCTAGTCCACGTACAGGAACTCGCTGGAGTTCAGCAAGACGTGACAGAGATCGGACAGGGCGCGTTGAGGAACTCCGCTGCGGGCTGACTCGGGGGGCTGAGTGATGGCAGTCAGATCGCGGCCTTTGCCGGATTGGTCCTGGCCAAGCTGGGTTCTGGTGTTGAAGTTCCAGGAACCCACGACCTCGCGGCCGTTACCGTCCTCATCGATCAATTCACTCTGTTGAAGTGTGGCTGCGGACAGGCGGACCTGATCGATCAGGCCATCCCAGCGAGCTCGCTTCGTTCCGTCGCGGTCACCCATTGTCATGCGGAAATCGGGTTGAATGCCGCTCACGACCTTGTGCGTTGCGGAGGCGATCTGCAGCACGGCGTCTGGGTCTCCGAGATCCTTCAAGTAGAAGGTGATGCCTTTTTCTGAAGTCTCCGAGAGCTGAACGGCAGCAGCGACGTAGTAGGGACGGTTCAACTCCAGGCGGAAGTTCGAGACCACGACCTCATACGTCAGCTTTCCATCCGCAGCGTCGCCGACCAATTGCAGGATCAGGTTGCGAGGTTGGTGCTTCGATTGGGCGCTGGTGACGCCCAAGCCCCAACCGCGATGCGCTGAGTCGCCGTCCCACTGCGAGACGATGGTGCGCACGCTGGTGTCCGAGTATATCGAACGCAGTTGCACGATCGCTTCGACAGTGAAGTCCCCGGAGATGGCCTGCTGGGTGTCAGCGAGCTTCCATTGGGGCAACGCGCTGGCGCCATTCAACTCGATGGCCGGGCTATTGGTTACGGGAAAGGTTGCTGTGAGTGTGGCGGGGTCAGGGGGACTTTGAGTTTCGCCGCCCGAACGCAGGAAGTGTACTGCCGAGGCAAGTTCTGACTCATTCGGCAAGCGACCGTAGGCCAGTCGCCAGGCGGCGTTGGCTGCAGCCTTCAACGGGTCTGATTTCGCGGCGGGGTCATTCGCCACCAACGAGTCGACGCGTTTCGAAAAGCCTTTGGACCGCGAGAGCGGGAAGGCGCCGTTGATCATCAGCAACGACTGGTTGGGCGTCGTTGTTACGTTGCGTCGTGCGGTGCTGTTGAAGCCGTCGGTGGCGTCGAACGAGTAGAGCAGGGGGTCAGGCGCGTTTCGCATCTGACGCAGGTAGATCGAACGGCGCGGCTTGCCGGCATCCACGCTGGGGCCGCCGAGTTCGTTATCGAGTTCCCCAGACGCCGCGAGCATGGCATCGCGTACTTGCTCAGCATCCAGTCGACGCACATCCCAGCGCCAGCGCAGGCGCGTCGTCGGGTCGACCTTCAAGGCACGTTCGGGCGACGGGTTTGTCGCCGACTGCCGGTAGGTGGCCGAGTTCACAATCAGGCGGTGCAGTTCTTTGAATTGACCGTTGTGACTCAGAAAGTAGCGCGTCAACCAGTCGAGCAACTCTGGATGGGTTGGTGGTTCGCCGAGGTGCCCGAAGTCACTGGCTGTGGGAACGATGCCCATACCAAAATGACCTTGCCAGATGCGGTTCACGACGACACGCGGGGTCAGCGGGTTCTGGGGATCAGCGACCCAACGCGCGAGAGCGGCTCGGCGCCCGGTCGATTGCGGAGCTGTAGCAAGTGGTTCGATCGTGCTCGGCTCGGGGCTCAGAATCGTCAGCTTGCCTGGGGTGATGTCGCGTTGCTTCCGGTCTCCCGGGATCAACGTCTTCGCCGGAGTCAGTGACGCATCGGTGACAGTCATTGCGGTCGGCAGCGCTGCGGGCTTCATGGAATCGAACTTGGCCAACTGCTCGTTGAGTTCCGTCAGCCGTTTCTTGTCATCTTCCTTCGGCTTGATGCTGGCATATTCGTAATCGATCTGCCGACGCATCAGGTCCATCAACTGGTGCTCTTCGGCACTTCTTTCTTCCGGAGACTTATCTGCGATGGCGCGAATGTCCGGGGGGAATTTGTTGACGGCACCGGGCTTGGCCTTCGCGATGTAGGGAGCGCGGATCTTCTCGATCTCATCGCGAATCGCTTTGGTCGCCTGCTCCCATTCAGCCAGCTTCTTGTTGTGAGCAGCCAGTTCATCAGCCTTCGCGACAGGCAGGCTGTCTTGCGGCAGAATCGATGAGAAGTGGGCCTGCAATCGAAAATAATCTTCGCGCAGGATCGGGTCGAACTTGTGATCGTGGCACTTCGCGCACCCGATGGAGAACCCGAAGAACACCTCACCAGTGACATCGGTAAGCTCGTCCAGAATCGCCTGCCAGTGCGTGCGGGCATCGCGCTGGTTGTATTCGTAGAGGTAGAGCCGCCAGTAACCGGTGGCGACTCTCGCGTCCGGGTTCAGGGGATCCAGTTCATCTCCCGCAATCTGCTCAGAGGCGAATTGCGAGAACGGCTTGTCGCTGTTCAGTGAGGAGATCACGTAATCGCGATACCGCCACATGTCAGGGCGGTAGTCGTCCTTGCGGTAGCCGTCTGACTCGTTGTAGCGGATCAGATCGAACCATTGCCGAGCCCAGCGTTCGCCGTAGCGCGGACTGGCCAACAGGCGATCAACCAGTTGCTCGTAGGCTTTGGGCGACTCGTCCTTCACGAATGCTTCGACATCCTCGGGACTGGGAGGCAAGCCGGTGAGATCAAAGTACAGACGACGGATCAGCGTCGCGCGTGACGCTTCGGGGGCTGGGCTGATGTCTTCGCGCTTCAGGCGACTGAGGATGAACCGATCAATCTCATTGCGCGACCAGGCATCGTTTTCGATTTGCGGGGCGGCTACTTCGGCGAGCGGCTGAAACGCCCACCACTTCTTGTCTTCGTCGCTGATCCCGTGACCGCCACCTTTGCGGGCTGTGCCCGTGCCCGTCGACTTGGGTTCGTCTGGCCAGTAGGCGCCGGCGGCGACCCACTGTGTGAGTGTGGCGATCTCTTCCGCCGACAGTTTTCCATCCGGCGGCATCTCAAAAGATTCGTAGCGAATCGCCTGAATCAGCAGGCTCTCGTCCGGCTTACCGGGCTTGAGGACTTCGCCCGACTCACCGCCAGAGAAAACGCCTTCCCGGATGTCGAGTCGCAGGCCGCCGCGCTGCTTACGCTCGTCATGGCACTTGAAGCACTTTTCTGCCAGCAACGGACGCACGCGATTTTCAAAGAACTTGCGAGCGTCTGCCTGCGGTTCGGCAGCCTGAATGGTCCAGCCCTGACAGGCCGTGACGAATCCGACGATGAACAGACTGAGGCGCGTAAATGTCATCGTTCCGCTCAAAGAATAGAGTGGTCGAAATCGAACGGGCCGCTGAGATTCCCGTCGATTCTGAGATCGTGTCGGACAATGAGTATAGCCGGGAGATTCACGACTCCTAGACTTCACTCGAAAGATCTACCGTACTGGCTTCAAGTGCCTCTTTTCCGATTTCTGAGGAACTGCGACGCCGAGTCATTGCGGCTTTCGGGCTGCCTTGCGAGCGGAAGGGGGCTCCATATAATCAATTGCAGTCAGGCATCTTTGTGGCACAACTCGCTCTTCGCGAAGAGTGGTTTGCGATGCGTCGGTGATTAGACGCCTTTGGGGACACCATGATTACGTGGGTTAGGAACGTCGTCCGCACCGTATGGACTGTCTTGCATGGAATGTGGGTCACCATTTGGACGATGGTGAAGACCTACCGTCGCCGAACATTTGCGGAAATTTACGAATATCCTGAAACGCCAGTGCCCGTGAAGGCTCGCTACCGCGGCTTTCATCGTTTTGACCTGACAACCTGTATCGGTTGCGAAAAGTGTGCTGCCGCGTGCCCGGTGGATTGCATCTACATCCACAAAGAGAAGGCGCCGGTTGGTAAAGGCTTTCGTATCAACGGGTTCGCGATCGACTATACGAAGTGCATGTTCTGTGCTTTGTGTGTCGAGCCGTGTCCTGTTGACTGCATTTTCATGGGGTCCAACTACGACCTCAGCTGCTTCAGCCGGGATGGTTGCATCGTCGACTACGCCAAGTTGCCGCTGACGGTGGCTTGGGGGCGAGCAACGCTGAATCCGACGGCGGTGGCTGAGTCCAAAGTGCTGTACGAGCCTGTCTGGGTGAAGGGTGAACCCAGCCCGTTCGGTGTAGGCGCAGAGGAGTAATCGAGATCATGTCTTCAGCTGACTCTGCGGTGCGGCGACTGTTCACGATCGACGAAGCGAATCAACGAATTCCGCTCGTGCGAGCGATCGTGCAGGATATCGTTGACATGTATCGCGATCTGAGCGAACGCCGGGAGCGTCTGGAGAATGTGAAACGGATTCGAGGTCAGTCGCAGACTGGGCGGATGTACTCGGAAGAACTCGATCAGATCGAAGCGGACATCGAACGCGACGAAGAAAAGCTGATGGGCTACGTCCATGAGCTGTCTGATCTGGGAGTTGAACTCAAAGACCCACGCTCGGGATTGATCGACTTCGCGGCTCAGCTCGACGAGCGCGTCGTCTACCTGTGCTGGAAGCTGGGCGAGAACGATATCGAGCACTGGCATGAACTGGATGCCGGGTTCGCCGGGCGGCAACCCATCGCGCCGGACATGTTCCATGCTCCGCCAGAATTAAGTTAGTGGGTTGAGCAACGAGGTTTCCGCCGGGACGGTGGGAAACGGCACGAACTGAAAACGGATATCACGAACTCGGACGAATATGACAGACCTTGTATTCCATTTTGTGCTGTTCACCTTGGCCGGTGTGGGCCTTGTGGCCGCCCCGATGATCCTTGGCAAGCTCGTCCGTCCGACATTGCCAACTCCGCAAAAGGACTCTGTTTACGAGTGCGGTGAAGCGACCATCGGATCGAGCTTCATTCAGTTCGACTTGCGGTTTTATACGGTTGCTTTGTTATTCATCGTGTTCGACGTGGAAGTTGCGTTCTTCTTCCCGTGGTCGACGATCTATGGCAACTTTATGCAGTTGACGGATACGCGATTGGCTGACTCAGCTCGCATGATGATCACTGAGAAAGTGTTGAATCAGCCCGCCGGAAGTTTGCCTGCCTCGGAAGCGATTTCGGCGGCAACCGCGCTGCAGTTCGGCTGGTTTGCCTTCGCTGACATCCTGGTGTTCTTCGGCGTGCTGCTCGTGGGCTTTGCCTACGTGTGGAAACGCGGCGATCTGGAATGGGTGAAGGTGATGCCCAGCCATCGTCGCAAGGGTGCTGCCGCAGCCGCAGCAGTGACAGAAGCGACCTGAGTTGCCGCTGTTCGATTGAGCTTTGGAAGAGGTTTCCTGGCTCCGTGTGTTCGAGAATGTTCCCCAAGCTGTGGATAGTGGAATGACCGCTGAGCAAATTCAGGCTCTGCTGCAAGAACGGTTCGGTGACAAGATCACCGGTGGAAACATGCAGGCGATTGATCCCTGGGTGGAAGTAAGCCCCAGCGCGATTGTCGACGTCTGCCGGTTTGCGAAGACCGATTCACGGCTGCTCATGGAGCATCTCAACGACCTGACGGGCGTGGACTACTTCGAGCCGGACGCCGCGAAGCAGAAGAACTTCGGGCATCAGCCGCATGTTGAGGTCGTCTATCACCTCTCCAGCTACACCCATAAACACAAGATCACGCTGAAGGTCATTCTGCCGCGCTGGCAGAACGACAAGGCCGGTGAATTGCCCGAGGTTCCGTCCGTGTCTGGAGTCTGGGGCATCGCCAACTGGCACGAACGCGAATGCTACGATCTGGTGGGAGTGAAGTTTCTCGGCCATCCCAATCACACACGCATCCTGTGCGATGATGACTGGGTCGGTCATCCGCTCCGCAAAGACTATGAGTTTCCGCTGGAATTCCAGGGGATTCGCGGCAAGTAAGCGTTCGCAGTTTCAGCACGATCGATCACTCTGGCTACCTTTTTTGAGCACGGCGGACTCTCTCCATGTCGCTGACAATTGAAGATCCTCGCGTTGTTGAGTTCGATGTTCGTACCGACGAAATGTTGGTGAACATGGGCCCGCAACACCCTAGTACGCACGGCGTGTTGCGTTTGCTGCTCCGTACCGACGGCGAAATCTGCTACGAGGTCACTCCGTTCATCGGTTACCTGCATCGCTGTGCCGAGAAGATTGGTGAGAACCTGACTCCAGTCCAATGGGTGCCGTACACGGACCGCATGGACTATCTCGCCGCCATGAATATGAACCTTGGCATGGCGCTGGCGGCCGAAAAGCTGCTGGGCATGGAAGTTCCGGAGAAAGCCAACTGTCTGCGCGTGATGATTGGCGAACTGAATCGTGTCGCCAGCCACCTCGTCGGCATGGGCGCCTATGGTTTGGACTTGGGCACGTTCAGCCCGTTCCTGTACGCCTTCCGCGAACGTGAAATCATTCTGGACCTCTTCGAAGAGGTTTGCGGCGCACGGCTGACCTACAGCTACATCACCGTTGGTGGCGTGACTCACGATCTGCCGAATCAGATTCCGATTCCGCCAGGTCTCGCAGCGCTGATCGGCAAGAGTCCGAATACCAAGCTGTCGTGGATGGAAGCCTGCACGCTGTTCCTCGACTGGCTGGAGAAGCGTATCAGTGAGTATCACACGCTGCTGACGCGCAATCATATCTTCATCAAGCGTACGGCTGGCTTGGGCGTCCTCACTAAAGAGATGGCGATGGACTACGGCTGCACCGGACCGGTGTTGCGTGGTAGCGGTGTCGATTGGGACCTGCGTCGTGACGGCGATCCGTTCTATACCCGCATGTATCAAGGCTACAACTTCCAGATTCCGGTGGCGCCGTTCAAGGAAGCTCCGAACGAAGCGTTGCTGGGCGATAATTGGTGCCGCTTCTACGTCCGCATGATGGAAGTCGTGCAGTCGATCAGTCTGGTACGTCAGGCGATGGCCAAGTACCCCACGACCACTGGCACGTACCGCATGCCCCACAAGATGACCACCAAGCTGCCGAAGAACGAGGTCTATCTCGAGACCGAAGCTCCCCGCGGCGCGATGGGCTTCTACTTCGTCGGCAACGGCGACGCGAACCCTTATCGGGCTCGTGCGAAGAGTTCCTGCTTCTGCAATCTCTCGATCACAGAGCCCATGTGCGAAGGCGTGCTGCTGGCCGACATTCCGGCAATCGTCGGCTCACTCGACATCGTGATGGGCGAAATAGATAGGTGATGATTTTTGACGCAAGTTCCTTTGTGGATTGCGTTTGAGGGATTGTGAAAAGTTGCTGGAGTTGCGTGAATAGGGTGCATTTTGCAGTCTTAGGGTGCATTTACGGTGCATCAGAATTCACGCTTTCGGCCTGCAATCTCGTCGATGTTCGCACCTACCTTGTATCGGTGCTTGGGACTGGCAGCAGACCCCCTGATGTCCTTTGAGTGGGCTCGTTGTTAAGTAGTTGCCTGCCTTACCAGTTCTCGCACTCCAGTCTTCATGCGGGCCAGATTTTTCCATTGAAGAGTGACCTTAGGCGTCGATTCAACTCGCTCGCTCCGGGACTCTGAAGACGAGTGACGGTGTCGAACATAGTGCGGCCTCAGCCGCCCACTCGGTGACCTTCCCTTGGTTCTCAACTTGAGGCTGGGGAGAATCCGTCTAAGGTCGCTGTCTGGCTCGCAAAAGGCGTAGCTGCCAAATCGAGAACCTTGCTCTGATAAGTCGGAAGCATTGCTGGCATTCACGATTCGATGACGTCCTGTTCGGACCACGGACTTCGATCATCTGCCGTTCAAAGTCACCGACGCTCATCCTTCTCAGTTCTCACATCGAGAGGCCCGCTCCCAACACGGTCGAGTTGCGTCCGCTCTCCTGCATCAAGGAAGCACGACGACCAGCGATCAAAGCCTGTCACCAAGAAGGCGTGACGAATGGACCCACTCCTACGGAGTCCGAGGACCGTTCGACAGGTGACACGATGCAGCCAAACCCAGCCACAGTTACGAACTCTGCCACTTCGATGATGGCGAGGAAGATAAGGCGAGGCTGGCTTGAAGTTGCTTCCGCTGCACTTGAAGCGGGTCAGACCGTCAGGATCACGAATACCGAACAGCGGCACGCCGAATTCAGAATGCTTGTCGATCGGTGCGGTACGAAGCGTCGTCCAATCGAGCGAGGCATCGGCAAGCAGTACTACCTCAAAGTGATCGAGAAAGGCGACTGGAGCATCCTTACTCTGATGGCCTTGCCTGAGCAGTCGGTTTGGGATTGGGCTGTGGAACGACAAGACATCCGCCCGAGCGAAGCCAAGAGTCGAAGAATTGTGTTCCCCCTAATCGACATCGAATGCGAGAACTGCGGAGCCTACCTAGAAGCTCATTTCGACGTGCAGCAATCGTGCGATAGCTGCGGAGCGATCACGTTCCAACGCAGGTGGTGGGCTTGGAACCCGGCTTTGTCCGAGTGGTGCCGGATCGACGAAATCGACGACTAGTCCACTGGAGACGTGAGTCTTTTCGCCATTTTTCTTGAGCCACTTCAAAGCTAGCTCTCGCTCTTACTGATAGAGACGTTCCTGTCACTACTTCGGAGTGAGATCGTGATTCAGCAAATTTGCGTGAACGCCGCCTTGGTGGTCGGTGGGGTGCTTGCTTTGGTGTTCCTTCAGGGGTTCATCATTGGCCTGTTCGAAGGGTTCGGACGCCGAGCAAGGCCCAAGTTGAGAATCTTCGTCGGCGAATGTCACGAAGACAGCAACTGATGATTCACCCGCCTCTGATGTGAGGGACGTTGTATGCAGTGTCCAAGTTGCGGTGCCGTGGTGCATCCTAACGCCAACTTCTGCCCAACTTGTGGGAGACCTGGGCCTCCAGACTCAGGGGCGGGCTGCTCCAATGTATTACTGATAGTTATCTTGATTTTTGGGGGTGGTGGGATAGGAGTTTTCGGAGGCATTGGAGGTTTCGTCGGCTTTGTATTGGTCCTTATCCTTTGTTATGCCTTGTTCCTTGGTGCAGCCAAAGTTGTTGCCATGATTTTGCGGCACTTCTCCTGACACCTCAATCGTGACAGACCTCACCAATTCCAGCCGTTCGCCACGAAGGCGATGCTCGAAGCAAGCCGGATATCTCCGATGCCACCTTTGGATCGAGTTCAAGCAAGGTGACGATCGCCTCACAAGAAATGTGGGGCTCGTCATCGCATGCGATCCGACGCAGAGCGTTCTTTGCTGACGTGGTCATGATCAGCAGGTGACGCACAGCAAGAATCGCTGCCATTCGAGAGCGAGGATGTTTGTCTGTGAGCAGTCGCTCAATGATTCCGTGAAAGGGCTCGGCGTGTTCCTGGCCCATCTGCTCACACTGCTCACAGATAATGTCCAACACGAGACACTTCACGTTCGAGTCGTCGCCGTCTAACTCATTCTTGAGGGTGGCAACACAAGCATCCCAACCTTCCGAATGAATTCGACACCAAAGCTCTTGTGCTGTGTACGAGGTCACCGGCTCTGAGAGTTCTCTCAGCAGTCCAGGCAATCTCTCAACGAACGAAACCATCAGGCATCCTTGGTTTTGCAGGGATCTCATTTGGCTGGTTCTGTCATGACTTCCATGTGGCCGTCATTGCCTCGCCCGCTCAAGTCTCGGACGGTCCCAGCAACAGTCCTTTTCGGCTCATAGATCACCAACGTCTCAGCATCGGTCGAGAAGTCGTCATCAGGCTTGAAGCCGTTCCGATATCGTTCGCCTTGGCTGATTCGCACGCTTCTGAGGTCACCCTTGAAGTAAGCAATCGGATTCGTGAGCCCTACGTTGCCGAGTACAAATTTTGCAAATGAGTCGTTGGCACCGCCCGGCCCTGTGTGAACGAGTTTGCCATTCAAGTAGAGCCGAGTTTCGGCCTCGGTGAAGACGCCAGTGATGTGAGACCACTCGACCGGTGGAACGGCGATGGGGGTGTTGATCATGCCGCCGATGTATTCGGCAGACAGGACGGAGCCGCAGATGCCAATGCCAACTCCGTACTTTGTTGGGACATCACTGCCGATGACGAATTGGCAATCCGAGCCTCTGTACGGATCTGGCTTCACCCAAGCTTCCAGTGTCACCGGAAGCTTTCGCTCTACTGGAGTGGTGATTCGAGTGTGACCGTCAAAATGGATTGCAGAGTCACGGCCAGTAGACGGCCCGAGCAGGTTCCATGCGATGACTGCCCCGCCTACCAGCAAGACCAGCAATACAAGACCCCGCATTAGCCACCGGCGTTGTTTTCGATCACGTTCAAGCCAGCTACGAAGTTCATTAGCCATCACTTCGGCAGACTGGAAGCGGTCGCCAGGATGCTTCTGCAAGGCTTTGTTGCAGATCACTTCGAGTGCTTGTGGCAATGATGAGTCGGCAACTCGCAACAGTGTCGGTTGTCGGAAGAGGATCTGTTCTCGCAGAGCTTCAGGTGTTCGAGCCTCAAATGGCGACCGGCCAGTCAAGAGTTCGAACAGCAAGACGCCAAGAGCGTGAACGTCGCATCGACCATCAAGAAGCTGGGTCTCTTGAGCGATCTGCTCGGGGGCCATGTACCCTAAGGTGCCGCTGGAAACCGACCGTCCTTTTTGAATCTCTTCCAAGGTACAACTCACACCGAAGTCGGCCACTTTTGGCTGGCCGTCATTGTCGATCAGAATGTTCTCGGGCTTTATATCTCTGTGAATACAACCTTGCTTATGAGCAGTATGCAGTGCCTCGGCCACTGTGGCGACCAGAATTACTGCTTCTTTCACTGATAGCTTCTTTGTGCGAACGACTTCGGCCAGGCTTCGTCCTTCAACCAGTTCGAACACAAGGATCATTCTTCCTTCATGCTCACAGCAGTCGTAGACGCCGACAATGCAATTGTGTTTGAGTTTTGCGACCTTGCGGGCCTCATCTAAAAGTAGATCGCAGGTCGTGCGAGCATGGCCAATCTTCACGGCCACCGCTCGTTGAAGTTGAAGGTCGAATCCACGATAGACCTGTCCGTAACCACCTTGGCCTAACACCTCATCAAGGCGGTATCTGTTGCTCAGCACCAAGCCTGCGAAGTTCTTCGTTTCCCGACGATCCGTGAGAGGCCGACCTGCATCTTTTTTGAGCCAAGCGGTTTGCTTGAGGCCGTCAATCTTGGTCTGAAGTTCTGTAGTGAGGTGAGGGTGGTCGGTGCATAGCTCAGCCGCTGGAACGTCGTGTCCCTGATCGAATTCTTCTTCCCACTTCACCAGGAGGTCGGCCAGTAAATCTTGTTCGTCGTTATTCAAGATCTTCGCCTCCTTGGAACTTGTCCTTCAGAAGGAGACGAGCTGACTGCCAGCGACGCTTGAGTGTGGCCAAGCTAATGCCGAGAACGGCTGCGGCGTCCGCTTGCTTCAAGCCGTCGTACCAGAGCAGCGAAAAGACTTCTCGTTCGGCTTCTGGTAGCTCATCTACTGCTTGGTGGAACTCGGTCCAAGCACTGATCGTGTCGGGCTCGGACGAAGCTGCGTGCATGGCATCGGCGTCTAGGTCATCCAAGTCTTGGTTGGCACCAATTCCTTGAGGGCCGAAATAGCTTCGGGCCAGATCGATCAGTTCCCTGCGGATGTTGGCCGCTGCCAATCCATAGAACTTTCGCACCGACTCCGGCCTTACTGTCGTTAAGGCTCGATGCAGTCTTAGAAGGCTGGCTTGGAGCACATCATCGGTGTCCGACCACCTTCCGACTCCTGGGTACTTCTGAAGCATCCGTCTCGCCATCACTCTGAGCCGTTCGCAAGCATGCTCAATGATTGTCCGCCGTGAGTCCGGGCAGCCTTCACTTAAGCGTTTAAGTTCGTTCTGTAAGTCTGTTGTGTGTCCCAATTTCTGCTCCCTGACACGGTGCCGATTGGCAAACCATCCGATCAGGAAGTTCGGGTCCGCCTCCACCCTTCTGGGCGAGCAAGAGGCATCAAGTAGCTCACAGCGAGAGCAGCAAATCTGAGATTTCCACAAAAGTTGAGCCGTGGACCGAGTGGCTCTCGCTCAGTCTTTTGAGGGTGCTGTCATTGATCCCCGGTTTGGGCGGACCTAATGCAGAGCCATGACTGCGTTGCATGCTGTTCTTGCTGGGACGCCGGTCCACGCAGAAGTGAGATGGATGCAAAGCAAGGGCAGTTGGTCAGCCGAGGAATGGAAGATGAATTTCTGTCTAACCTGTGGTCGACAAGTCGACTACTACGCCGCATTTTGCCCTGGTTGCGGATGCCCGAGTCCAGGCAAAGCCTGTGAAAACCTTCGGGCTGGATATGCCCTCACGTTCCTAGCGGGAGCAGCTTGGCGAGGACTAAAGAACCGGCTCGTGCCTGAGAAGAAGGTAACGATCACGCTTCTGTCCTGGCCAAACCCGCTCTCAGCAGGCGATGAGAGTCGAAGGGTTCTTAGCGAGGAGCACTATCCGCTGGACTCATGGGACACTTTCCTCCAATTCCATCAGGACAACAGCTTTCGTCCGATGGCTGAGATACTGAAGTCACATCTACCGGGGTATCTCGCTCATTGCCGTCGGCAACCAGGGGAGACCGAAGGTGTTATATTGCCCAATTCGAACTTCACAGTTGAGGTGCTGCAACGGGTTTTAGGGGTCTCTGTAACTCTCCCCTCGCCACCCAAGAAGCTCCTGATGCCCCTCCCACCGTTCCCGACATGGTTTGACCGGCGTGGTCAGTTACGTTGCAGGCTGACGTACTATGCCGTCCGGAAAGCCGATGCTCATCAGCTTGAGAACGACGAGCACCTGCAATCCTATCGAATGGTAGCCCCGGTGGATGATGATGGGCCGTTAGGAATGAGCCGAATTGCCGTGGTCTATGACACCGAAGCAATGCTACTCATCAAGAATCAGGCGACAAATCAAACGCTCTGTTGTAGAGATGCTTTCGAAGGCGAGGTCATGCACTATTGGGAAGAATTGCAGGCAACCCATTACCAAGGGTGGGACGTCCCGACTGGGCATTTAGACCCGTCGCCGTGGAGCCACTTTAGATGCGTGGCAAAGGCTGTTACTCGTGAACAGGTAGAACAGATTGCTCACGGAGTGAGTGTATTTCTGAACGCTCAACGTCAGATGGGAAGATGACAGTTGGAGTCGCCCTCTTCGCCTCGCTCGCAGCCACGCAGGAACATCTGCAACCGTCTAACTCCAACTGATCTTTAGTTATCGGATCTCCGCTCGTGATCGGGGCGAGTCGTCACGAAGGCTCGATACAGCCACAGGTCGTAAATGATCTTCGTCGTCCCGGCTAAGAAGAACGGCACGCTTCGGAGCGTCTCATCAGCCAACAAGTAACCAGCGATGAGCGGCGACAGAGCAGCACCAATTGACCGAGCCACCGTGGTCAATCCGGCTGCTGCCGACCTTTCATCAGGCTGTACGACTGCCATTGTGTAGGACTGCCGAGTGGGCACATCCATCTGCGAAATGCACGACCGTAGAAGCAAGATGGTCACAGCCAAGGTCGCATTTGGCATCATCGGGACGAGCAATAGCAGGACGTTGGATGGCAGATGCGTGAAAACCATCGTGTTGATGAGGCCGAAGCGGTTGGCCAGTCGGGCAGCAAACAAGGCTGAGAAGGCCCCCAGAAGATTGGTTCCAAACAGCACGGCTCCCAGAGCAGCGGGTTCCAGGCCGAATCGAATATGCAGCCAGTATGCAACGATACTTTGGAGAATGAATCCGCCGCCGAAGGCATCCAGAGCAAACAATGCCGAGAGCCTCAGAACGACTCGATGGGAGCTGTGCAGGCCCATCCAACTGCGAGGTTTCGTGACTGCGATGGCAGGAGCTTCGGCGGCTCGGCTCAGGCAGAGAAACCCTGCTGCCAAAGCGAAGCCAGCAACGGCGTATCCCAGAACTATGGGGCGATAAACGTCGCTGCCCGTCCGACCGAGCCGAGACATCCATTCGGCGACCAAACCTGCAACCAACGTCCCAACTGCTGCGGCCATCGAACCGGCAACGTGATACCAAGCAAAGGTCGTTGTTCGCACTTGGGCAGGAAGCGTCTCAGATAGTGCCGCTTGCTCAATCGCCAGGAACGGCCCAACGTCCTTATCGCTTGGACTTAGCACACCAATGGTGGCGACCAGCACGAGCACGTAGTAGGCCACCGGTAGCGAGAAGATCAGGCCGACCGAAGCCATCAACAACGCCCCGACAATCAGCATTCGCTTACGGCCCAGGCGATCTGCTGCGGTGGTGATCCACAGCGACAGAGCCGTGTCGCCCAGAAGCGTCATGGTCATCAGCCAGCCGATCTGATCCTCTCGCAGTCCTCGGCTAGTCAAGTAGAGCATCAACACGACTGACAACGATCCGTAAGCAAACATCCTCAGGGTACGGGTTGCGAATAGCAGCCAGCCATCTCTCGTCAGCATGCAAGTATCAGAGCATTTGAGGTTGTTTTGGCAAAACCACGATCAGCAGCGTGGCAACGGGGCCAAGAACGATGGAAACCAGCCACCACAACAACCCGCTACGGCCTTTCGACTGAGCCAGCCCAGCATTGATCAGCGATAGGGTTCCCCAGCCAATGAAGTACTGATGGTTTTCGTACATGGTGATGCTCTTCAGATTGTCGGCAGGCTTCAGTCACTTGGCCCAAGTTACTGGAACTGAGGAATAACCTCTCCTTGAACCTCAACCGTCTCCAAAAACATGTCCTTGGGACAAACCCACTGCCCAGGCTGCGAGCAGATAGCTCGGCAAGTACCATCCATACGAAGTCCGGTTAGTCGATCAACGGATTGGGCCTGTAAAGTTATGGGTTCACTACCGACGACGCTTGATGAATAAGGTGTGTGATGGCACGAGCAATTCCACTCATCCTGCTGGCATTCGGATACTTGGTGGGAACTTGCTCGGCACAGTCCAGCAAGGCCGAGCCAAACAAACAGCCTGCATCAACCAAGGGTTTGCGGGTCTTTTACGCCTCGCACAGTCTCATGTGGTACGTCCCTGAACCTCTCGGCAAAATGGCAGAAGCCCGAGGGATCAAAGACCACAAGCTCATGGGGCTTCAACGTCTGGGAGCTTCCAGAACGATCCAGCATTGGAACCTGCCCGATGACAAGAATGAGGCCAAGAAGGCTCTCAAGAAAGGCGAAGTCGATGTCTTCATCATGTCGCCGATTTCGTTCCCTGATGAAGGCGTCGAGAACTACGTCAAGCTAGGACTCGAACACCACCCTGACATGCGGTTCATTGTTCAGCTCTCTTGGGGCGGTGGAGACATCGACAACCAGGATTTCCCCACGGGAGCGTTCGACAACGTGGACAAAGAGAAGACGTCCGATCAACTCAAGACTCTTAATGAGCGGAACATCAAGGCGGGGGAAGCTCAAGCCGCAGACATCAACAAGAAATACGGACATGGCAAGACCATCGTGGCTCTCGTCCCCAGCACACAAGCGATGATGGCCTTGCGGACAAAGATCGTAGACAAGGAATGGCCCGGATTGACGAAACAAGGCGAACTGTTCGTGGATGCAGTTCATCCTTCGGCTCCGATGGAAGCCCTCAATTCCTACATGCACTTCGCAGTTCTTTATGGTCAATCACCTGTGGGTCTACCCATGCCCGCAATGTTGAAGAACGCCAAACGAGAAGCGTGGGACGACAAGTTCAACCGCTCATTACAAGAATTGGCTTGGGGCATCGTAACCAAGTATCCCAATAGCCTTGTCACAGCAGCGAACGTGACCGAGAAGTGATCGCATGGTGCGAAGAGTTCACTGCTTACGAGTCTTGCTGCTTCCTGACTTCTTCGGCAACGTCTTCACGAAACTCATCGCCAGCTCGATCCAGCCTGCCAATTGCTCATCATCTTCGATGCCTTCTGGTTCGACTACGACCCGGCCCGTCATCGGCTTGCCGGTGATATCGAACTCTCGGACGTGCGGAGCCACGAGTACGTCGTCGTAGACTTCAGGGCCGCAGCGGACAATCAACGAGTCCTTCCAGACACCGACGACTACGTTGCCGTTGAGCAGGAAACCAACGCAGCCGAACATCTTCTTTTCTTCGATGCCACGCTTCCGAGCCAATGCGTCACGAATGCGACCTGCGAGTGCTTCATTGAAGGGCATTAGCGTCTCCGCTCGTGATGGTTGAGTCCATTCCAGGTAACTATTACGGATGTTGAGAGAGGGGCGTATTGAAGACGAGCCACTCGTTTAGGAAGGCGGCGTAATGGAGAACTTCAGTTGTGACCTCGATACCCCGGTCCCAGATTGGATCATCGAACATCCTGAAACTCTGGCGATTTTTAAGGAATTGGGCATCGACTACTCCTGCGGTGGGAAGTCGCTGGCGTATTCGTGTGGAGAGCGAGGACTGGATTCCGAAGCAGTCCTGGCGAAGCTGCTCAGTTGCGTTTCCGATTAAAAGCAGCCCTAACAAGTGCGGTTTATCAAAGTGAGTATCAATGGCAATTTCTCATGCTCAGCCTGGCGAAGTCATCGACGTTCGCCCCTTGGGAGCAGCACTAGCGACGGCCAAAACGAGCACGCTGCTCAAGACAGAGAAGGTCGAGATCATTCGCCTCGTGATGGCCGCAGGCAAAGTGCTGTCGGAACACAAGGCTCGTGGCGAGATCACCGTGCATTGCCTCGAAGGGAAGCTCGCCTTCACCGCCTTCGGCCAGACCCATGAACTCACGGCGGGCCAATTGCTTTATTTGCCTGCCGGTGAGCCGCACTCGGTTCAGTGCCTCGAAGACGCATCCTTCTTGCTGACAATCCTGCTGGGGGCGTAGGTGAAGCGGAACCATCTTGGCAAAAGTCCGCTCAAGTAACCCTTGAGGACCACGGCACTCGATTCGTTGCGATAGGCTTTATTTGATAGTCCAAACTCGGGGTTGACTGGGCAGTGTGTCTTCCCTTCAGAAGCGACGACTTTGGCAGACACACTTCTCACGTGAGATTGTCGATGTCTCAAGTCAGTCCTGGACTAATGATGTATCGCCTTCGTGCTGGCAAGTTGCAGGTGCTACTTGCTCATCTAGGTGGGAACGAACGATTTGTTCAGAAAGTGCTTGAAGAGGGCTTATCAACGCAATAACGTCGGCTTATGTGTTGTTCTTTTTTGCTGTCTGAATGGAGGCTCTCTCATGACAGTTAAGAATCCACAGGATGCGCCAACTGGAAATGCTCGCCCCACCCCTCTTGAAGCGATCAGTTCCGAAATCAAGAAATCGCATCTGGCATTGGCGAGTCAACTTCAAGACCTCAGTGCTCAGTTAGGACTGTGGTCGAGCCCTGAAGAGCGGGTTGCCGAACTATTGGCGTCACACGACGACAAAATCCTTCACACGATTAATGAGCAGGAAAAGTTCGTTCGTGAGAACTTGCTCACGGAAATCGCAGCCCAGAGAACGGCGACGGAAGCAATATCGCAAGCGTTGATGATGCTTGCCAATTTGCAGTCGAGTGTTTTTAACTACGGACACGTTCTGCCGTTAATCCCACAAGGCCCTTTCACAATGCGCCTGTACGGGGATAGTCGCCACGTTCGGACTCAGGTCGCAAAGTTTGTTGTTCAAAAGTTCTTTGTGGAGCGAGGGAAAAAGCAGTTGTGCTTCGTTCAAGCCAGTGCGATGGCATTTAACTTATTTGAGGAAATCAATTCAGCCTCTGATGTGCCAGCCCATTGCTTGTTTCATGTCAACGGTCCTGTCGCCCCACTTCCATTGTTATTCGGTCAGAACAATGGGCGGCATAGTGTCGTCTTATTCTGGGGTTCGATCTTTGACACGCACTGTGCTTCATACCTGCCACACAGCACCGACGAAAATGCCGAGGCTGAACTGAAGAAACTATTTACACGGTCGGACGAGCCTCTCAAAACACTATTTCTTACACCCAGATATATCACTCCAGATGGCCGCATTTTCTATGAGCGGCTAGAAAGTGTTCACTTCGTCAATTCTATGGCAGAAGAATTGGTACGCCGTAACGACACCGAGATCATCGTGCTCGCTACTGGTGATCGAGTGACCTCTAGCGTTGAGGCAATCCCCGGAGAGGTTCGACCGTTAGGAGCCCTTGATGATGTCCTCAGAAGGCAGCCTCAAAAACTAACATATGTAGTCTCACATCCCAATCAAGAAACGCCATCATTCGTAAGTGATCTTCGGCAAAGAATTGGAAAACTGTGGTGGCAGGATATGACGCAGGCTTGGATGGACGTGCCTGCTACTGGATCTTGAGAAACCAACGGTGCGATCAATATGCGACCGTTTTGGTTTCACGGAGATCGTTTAAAGGGGACGAAGAGTGACGAAAATTGGCGGCAGTGGTTTCTAGTACGATTGCAATCATTGGGTTGCTGGTTCGAGGATCGCAGTCATGCTGCCTTGGCAGCGATCAACCAACTCATCCTTCCCTAAAGAATGAATTTGTTCCTGCTTCAGTTCTGCCTGCTCCAGTGATCCCGTCCATAAGATACAGCGCTTTGTGACGTGAACCTCGGCGGCGAGTTGGAGTCCCTTTTCCAGGGGATAGCCGAAGATCTTCTGGCACATCGCAACGACGTACTCAAACGTGTGATCGTCGTCGTTCAGCAGGATCACGTTATAGGGCGGCTGTCGCTTCGCTTTAGGATCGCTCTCTTTGTGCCTCTTAGGACGGACGATAGTTTCTTCCACTTCATTCCTTCCACATTGCAGAAGTTTTCGTTGTTGATGAGTGAGCGTTGGCAGCTTGCAAGTACGAATCCGCTGCTTGCCTCAGGCTGGTACTCAGAAAGTGACGGCTGCTGATCCAACTTTACCGAGAGAGAAGAAGGTTTAGGAACTCCGCCTTGGCGAATCTCAAACTACGAGTTGCTGAAGATGTTGTTGGCGATTTCTTCGTCGATTCAACCTGCATTGATTGTGATACCTGCCGACAGTTGGCTCCGAATGTGTTCGGTGAAGCTCCAGAGCACGCCTACGTTAAGCATCAACCAAGCAGACCCGAAGATCACCGTGCCGCACTCCACGCTTTGGTCTCGTGCCCTACAGGTTCAATCGGCTATGTTGGGGAAGACTCTCCGAAGACCGTCATGGACGATTTTCCCCTGTTGATCGAAGAGCCCGTGTATTACTGCGGGTTCAACTCGCCGAAATCCTATGGTGGCAACAGCTACTTCGTACCTCACGCCGAAGGAAATTGGCTGATTGACTCGCCGAAGTTCCTGCCCCGATTGGTTCGGCAATTCGAATCACTAGGTGGAATCGCCAACATCTTTTTGACTCACCAAGATGACGTGGCTGATGCTGATCTCTACGCCAAGCATTTCGGCAGTCATCGGTTCATTCACCGAGAGGAGCTTTCATCACAGCCTGATGCCGAAGTTGTGATCGATGGAACAGAACCCCTTGAATTGGTTCCCGGATTCAAGGTGAGTCCAACCCCTGGACACACTGCCGGGCATTGTGTGTTGTTGGTCGGCGAGCGATATCTTTTCACGGGCGACCATCTGTATTTCGATCGCCATGAGCGCCGACTATCTGCCTTCCGAGACTACTGTTGGAATTCGTGGTCTCGGCAAACTGAGTCCATGCAGTTGCTGACTCAGTTTCGATTCGAATGGGTTCTTCCAGGACACGGGGAGCGGGTTTATTTGCCCGAGACTGAGATGCAGCGGCAGTTGGAGGAACTGGTTGAGAGAATGCGTGCGACTTGAAGGTGTGCCGATGACGTCTTGCAAAATATTTGGCGACCCTACTGCCTAGCATATTTTCAGACGGCGGCTATTTTTGCGAAAGCCACTTTTGCGAAGCGTTTTAGTCTCTACTAGGGACGGCAAAGTTTGGGCGTTTAAATAAATGCAACAGGGGTGCGGTCTTCTCCACTGGGCGGGGGTAGGGAACCAGCTTTGCCAGCTTTTTGTTGGAATTGTTGCATTTCAATTTTTGCAACAACGTCGGTCCTAAAGACGAGACACTCGGGCAACCAGGACGAGCGGGGACTTCCTCCATTTGGCAGGAAGCCCCGCTTCGTTCCTGGGTTCTTCAATCAGTATTCTTCCGGAAGCAGAAGTGTGGTCGCTGAGCGATCCGCTTCTGTGATAATCCAGAGCTTGACTGATTTGCTCGTGCGATAGCTCGACAGCAATCGCTCGCCGTGAAGCAATGCGGCTTCGTTGGCTTGCTTATCGTCTTCACAGACATCGCCCCAATTTCCCTGTATGTGACGCTTCAAGAACTCTTCTGGCGTCTGGCTGCTGCTGGCGAGTGCTTCTAATGCACCCGGTGTTGCGACGACTTGCCCGAGACTGAAGCGAGGTTGGCTTTGGCTTGCGACGATCATGGTTCCCTTTCTGATTGATGGTTGGTGTCGCTGACGCAACCAAGAACTGGTCCGATCGATGAAGCCCTAAGCAGAAACGACAAGAGCCAAGGCTTGGTTGCCTTGGCTCTGGATTCATGGTCGTGTGATTCAATCAAGCTTCGACTTCATCCCAACAGAAGTCGGTCGGCTTCACGCCTTCGGTCGGTAAACCTTCGCCGTGATAGGTGCATGCGAACGGCACCTTGGCTCCTTCCTCACCGTGGATCATGAGATGATCCAGGTCGAGAACTTGGCCGCTGGGGCCGTAGTGTCGGTCGTCTTCGGGATAGTCACCGAGGTTCGCTTCTTCGACCACAATGTGATGCCCGTGTTGTTCAGAGTCTGCAAGCTCGTCGATGGCGTCGGACATGCTGTCGGCTTCAACGACTAAATAGAACGACGTGTAACCTCCGCCGATTTCAATCAGCCATGTCTTGCCAAACCAGTCGCCTGGATTGACGACCGGTATGTCTTTGAGATCATGACCGTGGAAGGTGGCGTTAGCGGTGATCTGTGGCATCTGCGTGTCTCCTGTTTGAGGGTTGAGTGACACGCAGATGGCTTGGTCCGGTCATTCCGCTTGCAGTTCCATTTCAAACGCTGCTTCGTCTTCCGCATCAAGCTCGGCAAAGTGCTCGGCCAGAGTTCGAGCTTGATGGCGAGCGTCATCATCGGTGGTGCTATCGATCAACTCTCCACGAAACAGCATGCCGCTTTCTCCAAGCGCATAGCCCACGATGAACCGACCTTGTGGCAGGCGGAACATCAGGGAGATGGCTCCACTCCAATACCGTTCGACAATCTCACAACGTGCATCCAGCATCGACTTGCCGCACCATGTCATCAGGTGGATTCGGTTGCGGTCCTGCTGCGTGTAGGCGGTGATGTGGCTTCCGATAACTGAGGCACCGAGAGCGACGAACTCTCTACCCTCGTGTTCGATAATTCCCAGTTCAACTTGCCCATGTCTCTCGCAACGTGTTGCAGTCATGTGCCTCTCCCGTCGTGTTAGTGGCTAGTTCCAACACAATGGCGAGGAGGTCCAACTACTGTCGAAAGGATGCACGATGGGACGCAAACGAACTCGTTCTGCTTATGTCGTTGTTGAAGCGGGGCTGCTGAGCTGCGTCGATGAGCAGAAGAATCTTGTGCTTGATTCCGACCCAGATAAAGCCTTCGCAGACGAGCTGACATGCCCGACCGCTGACCAACTGCTGATTGCACTCAGAAAAGCATTCAGTCTGACCTATCCGACAAACATCTTTGTTGAGGGTCAGAGCACTGCCATCATGGAGATCAGACGCATTGGGGTTGAGGCGTTGATTCACATGTCAGACGTATTGAACGATCTCGGGCTACCACCCATTCCACGCCCGATACGTGAGCGTCAAAGTGCGAACTGCCATACGTTCCAATTCTTCCTTATCCCAGAGCGTGAGCTGCACGTGACTGTCAAATTCGAAGGTCGAAAGCAGTCGTTGCGTAACCTAGTTGAGGTGTTCCCTGGAGATGTGTTGGTTCGAACTCTAAGAGGCTTGGTTTCAGACAGCTTCGCCGAGATGCATGACGATGAGCAGCACGAAGAGGTCTTGCAGGGTATGCGGGCTAAACTGTGGTCAGTGCTGCCTGCCTACAACGATGTCTTTCGAGATATGTGCATCGAGCCAATTGCTGAGTTCGTTGCCGATGAGGAAAGTCAGAATCAGAGTTAAGGTGTTGATACCACAATCAGATCTCAGAGCTGCAAGTAGGTGCCGCTGCAATCAGAGGGTCGGGCATGCAAGTAGGTGCTTGTAGTGGCCACCGAGCTATGACCAAGCGTCTGTTGCAGCACGTGGATGGGGCAACCGTGGTCGAGGCTATGACTAGCATGAGCATGTCTGAGCCAATGGCAGGAAACTTTCTTGTTGATGCCCGCTCGTTCGGCAGCCTTCACGACAATTCGCCAAACTTGGGATGCATTCAAGTGGCCCTTCTTGCGACTGCGGAAAACCGGAGCATCGGGGTGAGCATTCTCGTACAAAAATTGTAAATCGTCCCAAACGCTCTTGGGTATGAGCACGGTCCTTGTCTTGGCTCCCTTCCCAAAAACGGTGATCTGTCCTGCCTCGCCTCTCTCTTGAAGATGCCGCCATTTCAGCGAGCACAGTTCCGAGACACGAAAGCCGCCCGCATAGAATGTCCGCAGGATGGCTCGGTTGCGTGGATTGGGCTCCAGCGAAGTGATCTTCTCAACTTCGGCTTCGCTGAGAATCCGCTCGGCGAGTTGGTCTCGGAAGCCTTGCACCTTCAACGGTGCGGCGACATCGAACGGGAAATAACCGAGACGAAAGCCGAAAGCGAACAGACTCTTGATGGCCGAGATTGCTCGATGAACGGACGACGGCTTCAACCCAGCTTCTTCCAGGTGATCGGCGAAACCTTGCAGATCACCGAGTGTCACCGACCGCAGCGACTTGTTGAGTTTCTTTACGGCTCGGTCCACTTCTCCACGGTAGGCTCGCTGCGTGAGCTTGGGACGACCATGCAACCAAAGGCCGATGAGTTGCTCGTCGGACTCGGCCTGCACAAGAGGTGTCAAAGGCTGGGATTCAGGCGAATGCAAGGAAACGGGACTTATCATGCTTAATTCCGCACAACTTTCGTTTCGATCTTCGGACATGATTCGCACACTTTCCGCTATGTTTTAAGGCAGTTTCCGCTCACTGGCCGAACACGTATCAGCCAGACATCAACGGCTTCAGCACACGGTCCACTCAGTGCCAATCCAATTTTTGCACTTGAATCACGCAGTTCCCGCACGCTTTAGGTGTCGGAAAGTTGTGCGGAGAATGTCTTGTTCTTCGGCTCCGACAGTGCCTTTGGGGTAGCAATCAGCGACTGCTTGCTCCACGACAGCGGTCGTCAGCCCATTAAGTCCGAGTGCTTGCAAGCTGGAGAGCAGGTCGCCGAAGTCAGCCTTTGGTTTCGGCGTTGCGATGGTCTTGGGAGCAGTCTCGCCGGTGCGTTCGTAGAACAGCACGTATTGACCATTCACGCCGATGCCCAGCTCACGTGCCTTGCAGATATCCGCAACCAACGAGGCGTTGTAGTACGGTCTACCGTTCGCCAGCTTCAGCGGAGCATGGAACGTCCCCTTCCGCACATGGGCGTAGAATTGGCTTCGGGACATTCCAATCAGAGAGCACATTTTGGACACACTAATTGCAGCTTTGATTCGATCATCGGTCATTGTCTGAGCAGTCATCGTTCGATCTCCTTTCATAAATCGGACAGGTCCAGAACGCTGTCATTCTTGAATTGTCTTCAGGTGCTCAACTCCGACTGCCGTCAAGGCACGGCCTTTTTCGCTCTTGTTGATGAGGCCGAGACGGATGAAGTCACGCTCAAACATCTCAATGGTTTGCTTGGGTAGGCCGAGATGCGTGGCAATCACATTGAGCCGTACTGGTCCTTGGTGCTCACGCAGCAAGTGCAGATAGCGTTGCTCGGTTAGGTCGAAGCCAAGTTCATCAACGCCTTCGATCTCCAGCATGCGATGAACGTGTTCGGCTTCAATCACGTCAGATGATTCCGACGAAGCCACACGTTTGGCTGCATCCAACATTCGAACTGCCAAGCGAGGGACACCACGACTGCGCCGAGCGAGTTCACCGATAGACTTTTCATGCAACTGCCAACCAAGTCGCTTCGCTCGCTGACTGATCAGCAACGTCATCTCGTCATCGGAGTAGTGCGTCAGCCTCAGCAGAATCTTGAAGCGGTCCCGCATGCTCGGTGTCAGCAAGTACTCGTCCGTGGTGGCTCCAATTAAACAGAACGGTGGCAAGGTGATTGCTTTGCGATTGCCGCCAAGAAAGAGCTTGCGTTCTTCAAGGGCTCGATAGAGGCAGACCTGCACCGTTGATGTGAGTTCATGGATCTCATCAAGCAACAGGATGTCGCCGGGCTCTAGCATCATCAGCAAGCCTTGCATCTGGCCGGGATTGCCGATGTTCTGAGCGAGTTCTGTGTGGCACTTCGCACAGACTTCACGAGCGATAGTTTCTGATAGCAGGGTCTTGCCAACACCGCCAGGTCCGCACATCAACAAGTGAGGGAAGGCAGCTTCAATGCCGGTCTTCTGTCGATCGTTGAAGTAAGCATCTAAGGCCGTCTGAAGAACGGTGACGGCTCTCGATTGGCCGATGACGTGACTGAGGCTGGCAACGATCGGCTGTGTGTCTTCGTCTTGAATCATGCTGTTGGCTTTCATGTGAGATGTCGCTGGTCAATCATCAAGGCCGATTTCAGAAGACTCGGTGAGGTCGTACTTCGTGATGAACCAGTCGCAGAATTGCCGTGGTGACCAGTCATTGAGGTAGGACTGCCGCAGCACTTCGTCGTCACCGCAGAGGTCGGTCCACGAGGCACCGACACGGAGTTCCAACATGGAAGTGGTCTGCCACTTCCAGTCCTCAAACGTAATGTCGTTCATGCGGGTTAATCCCATGAGAAAGTTATTGTGATGCGTCGGATGAACGGTCCGCTTCGTGGCCATTTGGGCGGGCTCAGAACGTGGATCAGTGCCAGCGAAGACGTGAGAGTTGTTGTTCTTCAATCCGCTTCGCTCGTAGCTCCCACCAAGGTCCACAGATCAACTTGATCCGTTTGATGACCCGATGAGCTTTGTCGAGCTTGCCTTGGTCTTCGTAATCGAAGATCCGCAGGCGTATCTGTCGGAGCATTCGCTCGTACTTGTGGAAGCGTTGGTTGTCCCGAATCTTTCGCTTGAGTGATGCAGGTGAAAGAAGGATGCGGTCTGCTTCGTCGATCATGTTGGCTCCAATTGAAGAGGCATGGATGTTGTTTCCGATGCCCCTTCAATTAGGTCCGCTTACTCATCTTCGATTTGCTTGAAACCAAGTGCCGTGAAGCAACGACGCAACGCATCTTCTGAGGGATAGCCGCCTTGATCGCTCCGGCTTTCAATCGCAGAGCATTCATGGTCTGACAGCCATGAATAGGCTTCGTATTGCCACTCGTCTTTCAGCTCGTATTCGTTCTTCAGTCGCCAAGCCGCACTGACGATGTTCTCGACCGTGGCTTCGTATTCCCGATTGGAGAAATCCTCGTCGTTGAGGATTGGATAATTGGCGAGCGATTCCATCAGTTGGTGGAAGGTCCGAAAGGCTTCGGTGATCTCGCCATCACGGAACACTCGCAACGAGAAGCCGTCGATGTATCCGACGACCCAATGGTTGTGACTTTCTTCAATGACATCGGGGTCGTCACCTTCGGTGAATGACTGAAGCCCCTTCCGAATTTGTGTTGCGTTGCTTTGGTCTAACAGACCTGAATCACGGTGATGCGTGTAGTGGATCATCCACTGATCCGAGTCATCCATCTCTTGTTCACGCCACCACACGAAGCAATTGAATCTCTCCCAATTGCCTGCCGATCTCGTTGCGGCCTCTTCAAGTTCCAAGTCACCAAGAAGTGTTGCTGTAGCCATCGCTCAATTCCCGTTGAAGGTTGATTTACCGTCACGGTGAAGAGCTGTGGTCCAGAAAGAACAAGGGCCAGCGAATCCTTTCGCTGACCCTTTGACGCTGATGATAATCTTAGAACGGAATCAGTTCGGGTTCGAGTTGGCGGGAATAGCTCAGCACGTGATCAGAAGCCTTCGCCGCAGCGGCTGAGGCTTTGAAGATGTATTTCGGGTCGTTCTCCAACGCCTTCAGCCACGAAGCCAAATAGGCTTGGACGTTCGACAGGTCGTCGGTGTTAGGAATCGACAACTCGGCACACATGAAGGATGCGGCCATCTCGGCACGAAGTTCACCTTCGGGATAGCTGCCCGCCCAACCACAGCGGCTTTCGCTCCAGTGAGCTAACTCATGGAATGAGGTCGCATAGAACTCTTTCTCGCTGTGGAACCGCTCCTTAAGCACCATCTGAATTTGATCACTCGCCCGATTGTAGAAGCAGCGATCACCACCGAATCGAATGTCGGCTTCAGTGGCCGAGATAGCCGCTTCCGCAGGAGCGAAGTCGATGAACTCGGTCGGCTTGGTTTCAATCTCGGTGTCTGCGAGATGTTGTAGGTTGGGAGGCAACTCAACTTGCTCAGCATTGAAGACGCTGTATTGCTTGAGGATGGGGAATCGGTCCTCAACTTCTTCGCCGGTCTTGGGGTCTTCTTTGATTTTGGTGAATTGAGCGTAGAAGATCACCCCGCAGCCCCAATTGCCGGGAGCAACATCTTTGGGGCGAGACATCACTGTGGCACCAAGATCACGCCATTGATTGAAGGTGGCGTACCACTTGGACGAGAAGTTGTATTGGTCCTGATGGAGCGACAACAGAAGGGGATTGATGCCTCGGTATGCCTTGCCACTCACGAGGTTCGTTGGGGCTCCAGTATTGGGCGACAGTGACCACGGTCGTCGCCAAGGAACACTGCCTTTCTTCAAGCTGTCTGCAATCTTCTGAGTGATCTCGCTTCGAATCTGGTCTTGGGTGGCCATCGTTTCGTCTCCGGGTTTGGGTTGGTGAAGCCGTTGATGGCTTGACCAAGTGGTCCGGAAGACGAGCGAATTACAAAAGTTGGAATTGGCTGGATGACTGGCGATTGTTCGGTGTTCGTGACTTTTGGTTCGAAAGTTCGTTGAGTCGCACCGCTCGTTCTTTTCGCTCCTTGAGGCTGAAGAAAGTGCAGACTTTCTTATATATTTCTATACACGTTTCCGGACGGGAAACGATCAATATGGGGTCCAGAAGCGACTAAACCGTGGACCGCAGCAGTGCTTGGCAAATGAAACCGAGCTTCATTGGAGGTCGGGCCTGTTCTGTCCCTAGAGGATTCGCATGTCCGCACCATCGTTGCCAGTCGCTGGGAGTTGATGATTATAGCGAACTTCAGCCAGCGCTGCTTACATATAGAACTTGTACTTTGGCTGCGGCTCTCGGTCGCCTGGAACTTCTCGCAGCACATCGCCGACCAATCGGGAGAACCGCAGAGTGATTGGCATCAAGCCTTCCATGTTCGCCGAGTTCCAGTTCATCTTCGTCAATGTCATGACTTCTCGTAGCAATTCGGACTTAGCAGTATCCCCCACATGGTCGGCAATCTGAAGGGGCGATGGTACGTGGCCGTGCGGATATTTCCCCAAAGCTGGAAGGTATCCGGTCGTGTACAGGTAGCTAATGCTGCCCAAAGAAAAGAGTGTTCCCCGTAATGGGGGATATTGACCGGCACGTAGCAGCCGAGTGCTGTTAGTCGGCATTAGGGAAACAAGGTCATATAGGCAACCTCTACTCATTAGTGCGGCCTCGAAACCAATGCGCTCTTGAGGCTCGAAGCGGGATGTCTTGTGAATGACCACTCGCTTTGGCAACTGCTTTTGCTCAGCCTTGTAACGGTCCATCACCATCGAAATCAGCTTCTCGGACATCTCCTCCGTCAGATGCGGCGACTTGCCGTGCTGCCGTTCGTCCCAATGAAAGCGATGTCCTCGAAGAATAAGCCCTTCGCCGTTCTCATCGAACGCTTGAACCACGCTCGTCCGAAGTGTTGAGGATTCCCCCAAGGGCCGAAAGAAGCTGATGCCGATATAGCAACTCCCTGAGGGCAATGCCGTTGGCGCCCAAGGTAGGCCGTCGATCTTGAAATAAAGTCCAGTAAAAAGATTCCAGGCGATGACCGAGGGATGATCGAGACCACGCTTACTATCCGTTAGCCCAGTCGTTGAGTCCAAAAGGATTTGAGTCGGCTTCTGGTACTGCATGGCCATCGCCTTGAATGCACGCCGAAGGTCACGGTGGATATGGCCAACGCCTTTCTCCACGTAGTCCACCACTTTGCAACGCTGATAGAGATCAGTCGGCAAGGCGAAGATGATGTAGTCGAGCGGGTGGTCCTTCTGCGTCAATAATCGCAGTTTGAGTTCCAGAATTAGCAGCAGCTTCTCGAAGCGGTCACGACTATTCCTAATCCCCAGAATGTCTTGGTGTTCGGAGCGGGTAATGAGTTCGATTAGCTTCGTGTCGAAGACGAGGTCACAACGAAATCCCCGGTCAGTCCGGCATCCCGGAAATGGCGTATGGTCATCGTCGCCATCGACGCCAAAGCTCGCCTCTTCGTAGTAACGTCTAGCGAAGTCCGCCGACTCACTCGTGCCGATGATACCAATATGAACTTCACGTTTGTGTCGAAATGTGCCTAGCGAACGAGGCCCATAAAGCGGTATGCCCGTTTTCGGGTCCACATGTTCGTGGTTATCGGCGAAACGCAAGGATGGCTCCTCGATCCAATCTGCCGACAGGCGAGGCGCATCGAGAGTTATGGGTGCGACCTTGTAGCTATCGGGCCTATTCGTCTTCTTCCGAGCTTTCATCGTCGTTCCTCCATTCAATCCCGGCACCAGCCAGGGCCTCGTCATACTCCATGCGAGAAAATAGATCTTCTTTGTATGTCTGGTTCTTGAACGGCTTTGTATCACCGGGAATTCCCGGCCACTGAACGTCGAATGCCAGCATTGTTGTGTCAATCACTGCCGATTGATCGCCGAAGTTCAGGACCAGATTTGCACTACCTTCTGAAAGGTAGTCTCGCCAGAAATTCACCTCGCCGAGGTAAATGTCGTTCCACATCCGTGCCTTCTTGCTCGTTACTCGCCGACCGATCTGCTTCGGTGGCAGTGGTGTGATACCATCTGAAGTGAGGTGGCGTTCGGGTCGAATGCTGAAGCACCACTGTCGTTTATCCACCCGGACAAAGTTCAAACCGACCGCCAAGTGCCACCAGTAATTCCTCGGTTGATCTGTGGCCTTGCTCATAGGCTGCCAGACCACATTGCGCTTGCTTCGGCCCTTGGCGTTGAGCGGGCGGTAATACTCCTGACGAGGCTTTCCAGCAACGAGAGCATCAAAGAAGAATCGCTTATGAAGCGGATCAAATCGGACCTGCTTGCGAGCAGCAAACTTGTAAAGACCACGATTCAAGAGAGTGATGTACCGTCGATGTCCTTCAGGGTCGTCCCACAATTGTTCGGAGCGGATTGTCTCCACGCCCTTTTGATTGATAACACCTCGGAACGGCCCGTTGGGATCTTTCAGATTGTGAAAGCTGTATAACTTTCCGTCCCGCAAGATGAACCGGATGAGCTGGTTACCTTGGTCTGGGAAATGGATGCGCTGCTTCACTTGATCGTCTTGACCCTCATGGAAGGCGCAAGGAGCGGTGAAGACAGCGGCAGGAAGGTGAGTAACGCTCAGCAGAGAACTGTGAATGACTTCATCGGTGATTGTGATGGAGGACGGGAATGCTGTGCTACCTGTCGCTCGCCGAATCCGACCTTCGTGGTCTTCTTTGATCCGTCGCAGAACCGAAACGCTGTAGGTCCGGGGTTGTGAGTCGATGATCTTGTGGTGATCGCCGCAAAGCAGCAGCAAGTTTGTGTGCTTGTTCCTGTCGTCATCCAACATCGGAAAGGCACCTCGTGGCCCTTGATGGCTATCTCCCACGATGTGAGCCATCTCGCCAAGAAAGGCGGCGGAATCGTTGGCGTTGCCGGGCTCGACAAGTTGGGTCGAGCAATTCGGGAAGGCACAAACGCCGCCTGAGAGGGCGATCAGGGCCTTCATTTCCTTGTCTGAGATGTTTTTGCGGCTCATCTATTCGACTCCCTTAACGTGTCGCAGCTACGCCGATCCTTGGTGGCGTGACGTGATACGATCAACGCTACTGTTCGCAAAACAGGAAGTCAATGCGACGGGCGATTGAAATTCTCTTGGGCGGCTCGTAGACTGATCAAGTCGGCGAATTGGCGAGCAGTTTGGGGCTTGACCCCGGACAAGGAGCATGATGTGTCAAGCAGCGTAGGAGAGCGGATAAAGCAACGGCGGTTGGACATCGGTTGGACGCAGGATCAAATCTGCACTAAGACAGGTCTATCCAAAAGCTTCCTATCTGAACTTGAGAATGGAAAACGAAGTGTCAGCGCTTCAAACCTGCTCGACATCGCTCGCACGTTGAATGTGTCGCTTGATTACCTGATGACCGGCAAGGCCAGCGGGGAGCAGCAGACCGAGGTTTCTATTCCATCATCGTTGGCGAAATTTGCCGCAGATGCAGGGCTATCCCTGCGGCAGACGTTGATGCTTTTGGACATGCAGAAGCAGATCGTGGCCCATCGCAGTGCCAAGAAGAAGGACGGTCTTGAAGCGGTGGACTGGCAAAAATTCTATGAGGGAGTGAAAGAGTTTCTGGAGAACGAATGACTCGTTGGGACCAAGCGCCAGAAATCTTCTCTCTCGCCGATGAACTCGGCGTCGGTGGCACTGCGCCTGCAAGCAGCATCCTCGATTATTGCCATCGTCGTATCGACGCCTGGGTGGCTAAAGCCGGTGGAGTCACGAGCATTGACGCCCTCGAATCGCTGGTCACGCAAAAACTCCAGATGGTCTTCGAGGAGATCAGGACCGACGACGATTGGGAACGACTCAAAGAAGTCTACGCACGGGGCAAGAAAGAATTCGTCTTCGGTGCGATTCGGACAAAGTTCGATGACGACCACAACTTGACCTACGGTGCCTTGATTCAGCGCCGCAACGCTGGTCCGGCTGATATTGATCGGTTCGTCGCTGTGATTGATTGCCGTGACAACAAGTTGGCCCGTCGCTTCTTCACCCGTTGGCACGAGATCGCTCATCGCCTCACGACGCATACCGACATGTTGGAGCCGGTCTACCGCTCCGAGCACGATCCCATTGAAAAAATGATGGATGAGATCGCCGCTCACGTTGGGTTCTATGACCCACTGTTCCGACCTATTTATCAGCAAGCCACTGAAGGCGTGCCTCATCTGAAGTTCGCCACGGTTGAGACTATCATTGGCAGTGGTTTTCCCTCTGCCAGTTTCCAAGCCACGTTATTCGCCTGCACTCGGCGATTGCCAACCCCAGTGATCTACCTCGAAGCGGCTCTGGATCACAAGAAGGAAGTGAAGCGACGACTTGCAGCACCGAGGCTGTTTGATGTCGATCCACCGCCCGGTGAACTGCGAGTGGTGAAAGTTCGTGCGAATGACGCTGCCTTCAAGGACAAGTTTTTCATTCCTGAGAAGATGCGAGTGCCTGCCGACTCCGTGATCCACAATCTCTTCGATGCAGACCCCATGACCGATGGCAACGGCGAGGAATGCTTGAGCCATTGGGAATCACAAGGCAGGTCGCTCGGCCACCGTGCCGTGGTCGTGGATGCCCGAAAAGTCCATGACCGGGTGATAGCCATCGTTCAGCCGGTGGATGCTGCAAGGGCGAAAGCAAAGTGCCAGATGAGCAGCTTGTTGGGGCAGGAGAATACGGGGGCATGAGCGAGGCGGTTGCACAACTTAATCAAGCCATTGAGCAGGTGGCGAGCCAGTATTACCGGCTCGTGATCCTCGTCGGTGCGCCTATGTCGGGTAAGACCACTGCCTTGCAGACAGTTGCTAAGAATCTCGGTTGCCAACTCGTGAACGTCAATCTGGAGTTGAGCAAGAAGATGCTCGAACTGACTCGCACGCAGCGGTCCAGGCAGGCCGAGCGGTTGCTCAAGGAAGTGATCGCCTCAGTACCCGGTGACGTGGTGCTGCTGGACAACCTGGAGATTCTGTTTGACACAGCATTGGAACTCGAACCGTTTCGTTTGCTCCAAGTGCTGAGCCGCAATCGCACAATCGTTGGCTCGTGGAATGGCAGTTTTCAGGATAGGACATTGATTTACGCTGAACCCGGTCATCCGGAATTCATGCAATTCAAACAACCGGAAGCTGTCGTCATCACCGTCGGCAAGAGCGTTACCAACTAATGGGGATTTCTTCGTTATGAAATACAGCGATCTGGTTAAGTTCGAACCAATTGAATCTGTCATTCAGCTTGAACAGTCGAACTCTGCCGAAGCTGTTCGCCAACTCGTTCAGACTTTTGTGATCTCGAAGGGTATGGCCGAGCAGTTGTGCGAAATCGTGCTCCCTAATCTGCAATTTGAGACGCCTGCTGACAACAAGGGAGTTCTCATCGTCGGCAATTACGGCACTGGTAAGAGCCACTTGATGTCCCTCATTTCCGGGCTGGCCGAACATCCTGATATGGCGAAGGTCGTCAAGCACAAGGACGTGGCGAAGTCTGCGAAGGCCATCTCCGGGAAGTTCAAGGTTATACGATTGGAACTTCCTGCCTCGAAAAAGAGCTTGCGCAACCTCATTTGCGGCAGACTAGAAGACTTCATGTCGGAGGAGGGGTTGTCGTTCACCTTTCCCGCTGATGAGCAGGTGGATAGCAATAAGGACGACTTAATGAACATGATGGCGCAGTTCGGCGAGAAGTACCCCGATCACGGGCTGCTCCTCGTAGTGGACGAACTGCTCGACTATCTGCGCTCACGCAATGGGCAGGAGATTATTCTCGACCTTGGATTCCTCCGGGAGATGGGCGAGGTCTGCAAGCTGATCCGTTTTCGCCTCGTAGCGGGCTTGCAGGAAAGCCTATTCGATAACCCGAAGTTTCAGTTCATCGCCGAGAGTCTGCGCCGGGTAAGAGACCGCTTCGAGCAGGCTCGGATTGTCCGGCAAGACGTTGCTTTCGTTGTCTCTGAGCGATTGCTTTCCAAGACTGATGAGCAGAAGGCAAAGATTCGTGAGCATCTTCAGAAGTTCACGCCGCTCTATGGCGGCATGGCAGAACGTCTCGAAGAATTCGTGCGGCTATTCCCCGTTCATCCCACTTATTTGGAAGTCTTCGAGGCGATCTCCATCGCTGAAAAGCGAGAAGTGCTGAAGACCCTGAGTGCCGAAATTAAACGCTGCTTCAACAGCGACGTTCCACAGGACCAGCCTGGCCTTGTCAGTTACGACTCGTATTGGGATTTCCTTCAAGCCAACGCCGTTCAGAGGTCCGTTCCCGAAATCCGAGAAGTGATCGACGTGAGCAAAGTCGTAGAAGGCCAAATTCAGAATGCCTTCACACGTCCCGCACTCAAGCCCTTGGCACTGCGGATCGTTCACGGCCTGTCAGTTAAACGTCTCGCCACGGATGACATTCGTGCCAAGATCGGTCCCACGGCTGAAGAACTTCAGAACGGATTGTGCCTGTTCGCTCCCATCCCGGAAAAGACCAGCGATTTCTTGCGAACTACTGTCGAAGCGTGTCTCAAGGAAATCATGCGAACGATGAGCGGCCAGTTCATCACGCACAACACTGATAACGATCAGTATTACCTCGATCTCCAGAAGACCATCGACTACGACGCCAAGATCGATGACAAGGCGAGCACGCTCTCCGACTCGCAACTCGATCAATATTACTTTGATGCGCTGACCCGAGCACTCGAATGTGCCGACCAGACGTATCGAACCGGATTCCAAATATGGCAACATGAGATTGAATGGAGGGAACACAAGATTTCCCGGCTTGGTTACTTGTTTTTCGGTGACCCAACTGAAAGGCCAACGACTACACCGGAGCGGGATTTTTATTTGTATTTTCTTCAACCGTTCGAGCCGCCGCACTTCACGGATCAAAAGTTCTCTGATGAAGTCTTCTTCAAGTTGAGCCATCGGGACAAAGCATTTCTTGATGCCCTGCGACTCTATGCTGGCGCTCGTGAGATGGGGGCATCAGCCAGCGCTGGAACGAAGAAGGTCTACGAGGATAAGGCAGACGGCTTCCTCAAGACGCTGGTTGCATGGCTGCGAACGAATATGCTGACTTCGTTCGAGGTCGTCTATCAGGGCGTCCCGAAGAAGCTGGTCGAATGGCTGAAAGGACACAAAACGGGCGGTGCCGCCGTTCGAGAACTCCTCGAACTCACCGGGTCGATCTGTCTAGCGGCTTCGTTCGAGGACCGTTACCCGGAATACCCGAAGTTCACAGCCAAACTCACTGCCAGTAACTTGAAGCAACCAACCGAGGACGTGATTCGTTGGCTGGCGGGCGGCATCAAGAACAACCTGGCAACTGCTGTTCTCGATGGCCTCGAATTGCTTGACGGAGAAAAGCTGAAGCCACACCTATCTCGGTACGCCAAGGTGGTGCTGGAGAAGCTGGAAGCGAAACCTTCAGGACAGGTGGTCAATCGCAAGGAACTCATCACCGTCAAAAATGGTGTTGAGCGAGAGAGCCGGTATCAGCTTGAGCCGGAGTTCTTGCTCATTGTGCTGGCCTCACTGGTTCAAAACGGCAACATCACTCTGAGCGTAGCAGGCAAGAAGCTCGATGCAGCCAACCTGAATGAAGCCATGAAGACGCCGTTGGATCAACTGGTGGCGTTCAAGCATGTCGAAAAACCCAAAGGACTACCGCTTGCCGAATTGGTCGCCTTGTTCGAGATGTTTGGTTTGGCCGAAGGGTTGATCCGCAACGAAAACACACACGAAGAAGCGGTAAAGCAACTTCGCTCCAAAGCCAACGAACTGACGGAGCGGGTCATCACGGTCGCCCACCACGTCCAGACAGGCTTGCCCTGCTGGAGTATCGAGTTGATCCCAGTGGAAGAAAGGGACAGTCAGCGGCAGAAACTCGATAACCTGAAGAGTTTTCTGGAAGGGCTGCAAGCGTTCAATACACCCGGCAAGCTCAAGAACTTTTCCAAGAGCGTTTTGGAAATCCAGGGCCAGGCTGCGACTCTCGACCTCATCAAGCAGATCGAAGACCTAAATACGCTTGCGCAGGAGTTGACGGCTCTGACCGGCTACCTGGGGACTGCCGCTGCTGTATTGCCGCCGCAAGACCCCTGGCGAACTCAGATGGAAACGATTCGCAGTGAGTGGCGGGCGAAACTGATGGACCCAACTGCCCGCAGTGCCACTGATTTCCGTCAGAAGATCAATCGAGCGCTTGAGAAGGCGAAGGGCGATTACCGCACGGCGTACTTCAACCTGCACAAGAAGGCCCGGCTAGGCGTCAATGAAGACACGAAGAAGAAGGAACTGCTAAAGGACTCCCGACTGGCCTGTCTGGACAAGCTGGCGAAAGGCGTATCACTACTGCCGCACACCACGCTTTCTGATCTTCAGACTCGGTTGGCCAAAGTGCAAACTTGCTTCACACTCGTCAAAGACGAGTTGGACACTTCCCCCATTTGTCCACATTGCAGCTTCCGTCCGCAGGAAGAAAACCTCGGTGGAAGCGGTGTCGCCGTCCTCGACCAGATCGACGCACAGCTTGACGGACTGCTAGACAACTGGATTAAGACACTGATCGAAAACCTTATTGATCCTACGGCAAAGAAAAGTATCAAGCTCCTGCCTGACGTTCAAAAGGAAGCGGTCGAAGCGTTCCTCACAAGCAAGAAATTGCCGGAGAAGGTCAGCAACGATCTCGTGCAAGGAATGCAGCAAGCATTGGCGGGACTTGTTGCTATCTCCATTCGCCCCGACGCACTGCTTGATGCCCTCGGTGATGGCGGCGCCTCATGCACGATCGAGCAGATAAAAACCCGTTTCGAGTCTTTTCTCCAGAAGCTCACTCAAGGCAAAGAACAAGGCAAAGTCCGTTTGGTCATTGACCGTGGGGAGGCCGTCCAATGACACGAGACGAACTCATTGAGAAGCTGAAAGGCTTTGAGTGGAACGATGTGGAATTTAAGGAAGCCGCTCGGGAAGTCCCCAAGGACGCTTGGTCCACCGTGTCGGCGTTTTCAAATACGGCGGGTGGCTCGCTGATATTTGGTGTGCGATACACGAACGGCGTTCATGAAATCGTAGGCGTGATCGAAGTTGATAAAGTCCAAAACGACTTCCTCTCGGCAATTAGGGGCATGCAAAAGCTAAACCGTGCAATTTCAGTGACGGAGAGCTTTATCAAAGAAGGTGAAGCAACATTACTGGTGTTTCATATTCCGGAAGCACGCCGTCAGGAGAAACCCGTTTACTTGCATGGCGACATTAAGCAGACGTTTATCCGTCGTGGTGGTGGGGACGAAAAATGCCGTTCAGAAGAAATCGAGTGTTTTTTGCGAGATGCGTCGGGCGAAAGGCACGACTGCGGCACTGTGGAAACAGACGTAGAACATTTCTTCCATCCTGAGTCGCTGGCGTGGTATCGCCGTGTATACAACGAACGAAATCCAGGCCATGAATCAGCATTGTTGAGTGACGTAGAGTTCTTGCACCATTGGGGATTGGTCGTTGAACAGTCCGGTGTGCTATTGCCGACTCGTGCCGCAATCCTGCTATTTGGTACCGGGCCGGTGGTGCGTCAGTTCCTTCCTCGTGCCATCGTCGATTGCCAGTGGATTCCTTCCAACTGGGCCGACGCTTTGCCCGATCAAAGATGGTCTGACAGGGTTCTCGTGGAAGACAATCTAATTCGAGCTTGGCAGGCAATCGTCCAAAAGTTTATGGGCTATTCAAAGCATCCATTCTCCGTGGACCCGACGACGCTGAGGAGAGAAGACTCCCCTCCCGACTATCTCGCATTTCGAGAATCGGCGATCAACCTTCTCATCCACCAGGACTATGCCGATCACAATCGGAAAGCCTCGATTTACTTCTACAATGACCGGCTCGTGTTGTTCAATCCAGGCGATTCCTTTGCTGACACCGACGAACTGCTGGAGCCCGGCGCAAAGCCTCTTCGCAATCCTCGGATCGTCGCTGCGTTGCGGCGCATCGGCCTCAACGAAGAGGCGGGAACCGGCTACCGAATCATCTGCCGGTCTTGGGAGAGGCTGGGTAACGTCCCGCCTGTTGTCGTCAACGACAAAGGCAAGAAATCGTTTACGCTCCACCTTGTTACAGAGTCGCTGCTCTCCGAGCAACAGCTTCTTTTTCAGGCCAGCCTTGGTGTTCGACTAAGCGAGCAGGAAGCGAAAGCATTCGCCATCGCCTGTCGAAATGGTGAGCTTCATCTTCGTGATGTAAAGGCCGTTGCCGGACTCACCGCAAAAGAAGCGCAGGCCGTTTTGGATCGCCTTCTGTTTCAGGTTTTGGTTGAGGAAGTGGTTCCTGGGAATCGGACGCATGTTCAATTGATAGAACATCTTGTAAACCGGCTGGGAACGGTAACTGCCGAGACAACAGGCTTGGTCACTGACCAACCTCCTAGCCAACGGGCGAACTTGGTCACTGACCAACCTCTTCTTCGCAGATTGAGCGACACGCAGCGTAAAATCGTCAGAATGTGCGACGTTTACCGCTCAATTGCTGACCTGATGGAGAAGCTCGACATGACGCATCGGACTTTCTTTCGACGAACGCATCTTGAACCGCTCCTCAAAGGGGGTGTCCTTCAGTTGAGATTTCCTGAACAACCAAACCATCCGCAACAAGCCTACGGTGTCACCCCGGTTGGACTGTCGTTGCTTGAGCAAGCGGCAAAAAACAAAGTAGACAAGAGCGATGACCGTTGACTTCGCCAAACGAGTAAACCGAATTGCCGACCGTAACGAACAAGACACAATCTGGTCTGAATGAAGAAGGGAACATGGCAAAGCAAAGCAAAAACTGCCTTTTCGGTTCTCAAGCTGATGTGTCCATTTCTGAGCCGGTCGAATGCTTCGAGGTGGCATTCAAGAGCAACAAGTATCGACGTGCGCATTTTACCGACTTGCTGCGTGCGAAGCTAAAAGACCCGGCATTCCGCAAGGCCGAAGGATTCCCGATTGGTGAGGATGACGACATCCTGGGGATGCTCTCGGTCCCATCGTACAAGGAAGCCTGGGAACGGAAGCGGCAATGGTACGACGACAATGGCTTCCTTGGCTGTGTAATCACGTCTGAGGACGGATTGGACGGCAGCATCGACGCTGCCGAGATTGAACGGATCGCACGCAAGAAGATTCCCTTTGCCGAATAGGCAAGGCATTCCGCAAAAGAGAGAACGCCATGAGAAATTACCAACCATGAACACCGACGACGGGCCGATTCCACCAAACAGCTTTGCATTCGGAGGGACGATATATCCCTTGGGATCGCCACTTGTATGGCGCTTGTTACACCATGTTTGGAAATCGCCAAGTCGGCAAGCATCGGTGGATAGCCTAGCCAAAGCGGTTTGGAAAGATCCTACACACAGCGTTAGCTATTTGGCCGTGGCTTCACTACGTCGCAATGCCAATCGTTTTTTCAAAACGAATAACTTGCCATTCATGATGCGCACAAGCCAAGAAGCGGTGTATGTAGTCGTAAAGCCATCGAAGAAGGACACTACCAATGACTGACAACCGACACAACCTCTTCCCGGTTTCACGATCCACCGACACTCCGGTAGTGTGCTTGGGGATGACGTTTCCTAACGACGACGCACGCCGGACGTACTATTTGGAAAAGCTTCGAGAAAAGCTGCAAGACCCAGCGTTCCGCAAGATCGAGGGTTTCCCCATCGGCGATGACGAAGACATACTGAGGATGTCGGACCCGCCATACTACACCGCATGCCCGAATCCGTTCATCGGAGACTTCATTAGGAGCTACGGCTCTAAATACACTCCCGCAGCAGCATATCATCGAGAGCCATTCACTACAGATGTCAGCGAAGGTAAAACAGATCCGCTTTATACCGCTCATGCCTATCACACCAAAGTCCCTCACAAGGCGATTATGCGGTACATCCTTCATTACACAAACCCTGGTGATATTGTATTTGACGGATTTTGTGGCACGGGAATGACAGGGGTTGCTGCCCAACTGTGTGGAGATAAAGGCGAGGTTTCCGAACTCGGATACCGTGTTGCCGTGAACGGCTCGATTACTAAAGACATTCAAAGTGCTTCTGGAAAGTCGATCACTGTACCTTTCTCTACGCTGGGGACACGGCGAGCGATCTTGAATGATCTCGCTCCTGCTGCCACTTTCATCGCAGCGAATTATGGAACTTCGGTAGACGCTGTCGCATTCAAGTCTGCCGCCACCACGTTGTTGAAAGATGTCGAAGCTGAACTCGGATGGATGTACGAGACACTTCACACTGACGGAAAATCCAAAGGTCGCATGAACTACACCATTTGGAGTGATGTGTTCGCATGTAGCGAATGCGGGAAGGACATCGTATTCGTCAATGAAGCCCTCGACGAAGAGTCAGGCTCGACTCGTGAGACGTTTCCTTGTCCACATTGCGGAGTTGAATCATCCAAAGCTGGTTTAGAACTGCTTTACGAATCCACGTTCGACAGAGCCAATGGGACAACCGTGTCACTGCCAAAGCGAATTCCAGTCCTGATTCATTACACAGCTAAAGGGGCAAAGCACCAAAAGAAACCAGACAAGAATGACCTCGATGTGCTATCCAAGATTGCGGCGATGCCATTCCCGGACCATATGCCGACCCTGGAACTTCCCGACATGCAAATGCGACGTGTAGGGAGAATGCAGCCAGCCCATATCACGCACATTCACCACTTCTTCCTTCCACGGGCCGCCCAAGCGCTGTCGTCAGTATGGAAGCGAGCGTCGTCATGTAACGATCAGCGATTGCGGCAGATGCTCGTCTTTTTCGTGGAGCAGGCGATTTGGACTGCATCCGTATTGAATCGATTTCGTCCCACCGGATACTCACAAGTCAATCAATATTTGTCGGGTGTGTTTTACGTCCCCTCTCAACACGCTGAATGCAGTCCTTGGTACATTCTGGAAGGAAAGGCCAAGCGGTTGGAAAAATTGTTCAGTCAATTCCGACCGACAAGTGGAACAACGGCGATAACAACACAAGACCTGTCCTCCACCAAACTCGCCGACAATTCGGTTGACTATATTTTCACTGACCCTCCTTTCGGAGAGAACATCTACTACTCGGACTTGAACATTTTAGTTGAGGCATGGCACGGAGTGCGCACTGCTCCGGCGAAAGAAGTGATTGTGGATCGAGTAAAGGAGAAGACACTACTTGACTATCAACGCATGATGAGTGACTGCTTCGTCAATTACTGTCGAGTGTTGAAGCCGGGTCGGTGGATGACAGTTGAGTTTCACAATTCTCGAAACAGTGTGTGGAACGCCATCCAGGAAGCTCTGCAACATGCAGGCTTCGTTGTCGCCGACGTGCGCACCCTGGACAAGAAGCAAGGCTCGTTTCAACAGGTTGTAAGTGGTAATACCGTAAAACGTGATCTGATTATTTCCGCTTACAAGCCGAGCGGTGAACTTGAGGAGCGATTTCAGAAGAAGGCAGGAACCGAGGAAGGCGTGTGGGACTTCGTTACAACACATCTCCGGCAACTGCCGGTGTTCGTTGCGAAGGACAGCAAATCCGAACAAGTTACCGAACGCCAAACGTACCTTCTCTTTGACCGAATGGTAGCCTTTCACGTCCAGCGTGGGTTTCCAATCCCAATCTCATCTCCAGAATTTCACGCTGGACTCCGACAACGATTCCCCGAACGAGACGGCATGTACTTCCTGCCAGAACAAGTCACGGAATATGACCAAAGGCGACTTGAAGTTAAGGAAGTTGAACAGCTTCAACTGTTCGTGAGCGATGAGAAGAGCGCTATTCAGTGGGTTCGTTCGCAACTCTTGCAGGAACCGATGTCGTTCAAGGAGTTGCAGCCAATTTACATGAAGGAAGCTCAACAAGTGTGGGAGAAGCACGAACAGCCTTTGGAGCTACGAACGATTCTGGAACAAAACTTTGTTGAGGATAGTGGCAAATGGTGTGTTGCCGATTCCAAGAATGAAGTTCACCTGGAGCAAATTCGCCATCGTGCGCTGCTGAAAGAGTTCCAGCAGTATTTTGAAGCGAAAGGCAAACTGAAGGTCGTTCGCACGGAGGCGCTGCGTGCCGGTTTCAAGGAAGCATGGCAAAAGAAGGATTACACGACCATCGTGGACATGGCGAAACGAATTCCCGAATTGGTGATTCAGGAAGACCAAGCTCTGCTGATGTACTTCGACAACGCCTCGCTACTGAAGGGCGAGTAAGCCATTACAACGAACACCCCGGCGAGTTTTGCAGTCGGAAGTTGGGCTTTCAGTGCAGCCCACGGGGAGTCCGTGCGCATTCTGGATGTCGAAACAGTTTGGAACCACACCGTTTATCAAGTGTGGATTCCCCGTCTGGCGACCGTTGAGCGAGTTCCAGCCGAGTCTCTAGCCCCGGCTCAACCGACAAAGGCGACTGGCCTCGACCGTATCACCTACGCCGTCGCTGCTGCACGAATCGCCGACGCCTTAACCCAGGATGTGTTGCTGGCACCGCTCGAAGCGGGCGTCATTCCACTTCCCCACCAGCTTCACGCACTGACCCGTGCCGTCACCGGCGACCGGGTTCGATATTTGCTGGCTGATGAAGTCGGCTTGGGCAAAACCATCGAAGCCGGTCTGATCTTCCGTGAACTGAAGTTGCGTGGGCTGGTAAAGCGGGTGTTGGTCGTTGCTCCCAAGGGCCTCGTGACGCAGTGGGTGCAGGAAATGCAGACCCATTTCGGCGAAGAGTTCCGGCTACTGACACCAAGCGAGTTCTCATCGTGGCGCAACCTTACCGGAGCCGAGAACGTATGGCGGCAGTTCGATCAGGTTGTTTGTCCGGTCGATTCCATCAAGCCGATTGAACGACGAAGGGGCTGGTCCCGTGAGAAACTGGAGACATACAACCAGGAACGTCTCGGCGATCTGATCGACGCCGGTTGGGATTTGATTATCTGCGACGAAGCCCATCGTCTTGGCGGCAGCACCGAACAGGTCGCCCGTTATCGCCTGGGCAAAGCGTTGGCCGAAGCCGCCCCGTACTTGCTGCTCCTCTCAGCCACGCCACACCAGGGCAAGACCGCTGGGTTCCAACGGCTCATGGCCTTGCTCGACAGAGATGAGTTCATTGCCACCGGGTCGATTCGCAAGGAGAAAGTCGTCCGATTCGTGATCCGCACGGAGAAGCGACGGGCAATCAACGACCGAGGCGACCCACTGTTCATGCCCCGGATGACGAAGCTCATGCCCGTCCGGTGGGAAGAAAAGCACACGCTCCAGAAGCATCTGTACGAGTCGGTCACTGAGTACGTTCGCCTGGGCTACAACCAAGCGATGCGGCAGAACCGACAGTACCTCGGCTTCTTGATGATTCTGATGCAGCGGCTTGTCACCAGCAGCACACAGGCCATTGCCACAGCGATGGAACGCCGTCTCGAAGCCTTGCAATCAACCAATGTCACGGCGACCGACGAGGAGCCACCTGAAGCCAACCTGGATGAACAGGACAGCCAGGAGCAGTTGGACGAACTCTTGGCGACCCGGTTGGCTGGACTCCAGAACGAAAAAGAGGAAGTCAAACTGCTGCTTGATTTGGCACGCCGCTGTCAGGCCCAAGGACCAGACGCACGAGCCGAGACTTTGCTGGACATCCTCTACGACAATCAAAGAGAAGAGAACAACCCGGAATTGAAGTACCTGATCTTCACCGAGTTCGTCCCGACGCAAAACATGCTGCGGGACTTCTTGGAACAGCACGGCTTCTCGGTCGTTTGCCTCAACGGTTCGATGGACCTGGAGGAACGTCGGCGGGTTCAAAGGCAGTTTGCAGAAAAGGCACGCATCCTTGTTTCGACTGACGCCGGTGGCGAAGGTCTGAACCTGCAATTTGCTCACATCATCATCAACTATGATTTGCCCTGGAACCCGATGCGAATTGAACAGCGCATTGGGCGTGTTGACCGTATCGGTCAGAAGCTCCCCGTGAAGGCGTTCAATCTGATCTTCGAGGACAGCGTGGAATTGCGGGTGCAGGAAGTCCTCGAAGAAAAGCTGGCGACGATCCTGGATGAGTTCGGCGTGGATAAGACACAGGACGTTCTGGATTCTGCCGAGAGCGGTGCCGTCTTCGAGCGACTGTATGCCCAGGCAATCCTCAACCCCGGCGACATCGAAAAGAACATCGACAAACTGATTGCTGAAGTTCGGGAGCAGGCCAAGGCAGAAATCGCCGGTCGGTCCTACTACGGCGAAACGGTTCTGGACCCGACATTGGCCCAGCAGTTGAGCAGTCATCCGTTGCCGTTTTGGGTCGAACGGATGGCGACAGCGTATCTTCGCTGTGAAGGCGGGAAGGTTCAGCGGGACTTGTTCAGCTACTCGTTGGAGTGGCCCGATGGCAGTCGCATGGAGCGGGTGTCGTTCCAGAGTCGGGATGCCCAGGACAAGGGATTGGAACACGTCAGTCTCGAAGATGCTCGCATCCGTCGACTTGTGCAGCAGTTGCCCCGTGTCGTCATCACCGAACCGATTCCATGTGTCCGTTTTGCCAGTTTGCCCGCTGAGGTTGTTGGTTATTGGTCTTTGTGGCGCATCGCCATCGACCATCAGTCGCTCCGTGACGTGAAGATCATTCCAATCTTCCACCACGACGACGGGCGCAACCTCGTGCCAACCGCTCGACACATCTGGGATGCCTTGATGGAAGATCGGCCTGAAGTCGAACAGGTCGGAACGAAGACGGGTTCTGAAGTCGAATTGGTGTTCCGAAATCTGCGAACCGAAGCCGAGCGTCTTGGCGAAAACGCATTTCACGATCTCTATGCTCGGCATCAGCAGCGTTTGAAGCGGGAACAAGAGAAAGGCCAATATGCCTTCCAGGTTCGGCGTGAAGCGCTTGGTCGGCTCGGCCTGCCCGAAGTGCGTCAGCATAGGCTCAAGCGGCTGGGCGATGAAGAACTCGCCTGGGCCGCTGAACTGCGCAAGCGTGAGCAAATCCTCCCCGATCTCCAGCCGGTGATTTTGTTGAGGGTGGAGGCAGGGAATGGCTAGTTGGCGTGACACGATCCTGAAGAACTTCAAACCGAAGATTTCCCGACTGACCTTGGTAGCCGACCCGGATGGGCTGCTCACCGAAGAAGGGATGCTCACGGCCATCAAGGATCGTGGCTTCGATTTAATCCCCTTCGATGACCCGATTGCTTTCCGCTACGCCTACGAATCGCAATATCGCAGGAAGTGGGACACCGGCCAAACCACAGACTTGGTGGTTGTGCTTCGTTCTGCCGAGTCACAGTTGGACAAGCTCCCCTTCGATTTACTGAAGGCAGGACGACAACTGCCACTGGCATTGCATCAGTTCTTCCCGAAGTTGAATTACAAGGTAATCGCCGGGTTGGATCGGGAATACCTGGACGCCGTTGACGAAGCGTATCAGCAGCACGACGGCAAACAGTTGACCGAACGTGAAACGAAAGAGTTCGTTCTCATGCACTGCTTTGGCATGGTGCCGAAGCTCATCAAGACGCCGGTTCAATTGCTCAAGGAACTTCTGTCGCTGCACTCTCGCAAGGTGCTTCTTCCCGACTTCCTCGAAGAACACCTGCTTGAGAGCCTGACCAAAGAAGCTACTTTTGCACACTGGCCGTTAGCCGACATCCTCACCAGTCGGGAAAAATTCCTGCGGTTCCTCCAAGATGAATGGAAACTCTTCCTCGCATCACTGAGCGACAAGTCCCAGCAGAGCCGAGTTCCATTCAGTCACGAAGATGTGCGGGCCTATATCGACACGTTCTTCCTTGATGGCTCGTTGACTCCTGTGGACCGGGAAGACGTGACGGATTTGCCTGTCTGGGTAATGACTGGCGTGGCCCATGATCCCAGGGCCGATGCCGTTCGTCGCTTCCGAGGATTGCGAGAGAAGTTCGAGTCCACGTTGCCCGTCGCCGACGTGTCGCACAAGGAATGGCAACAAGCGGCACAGCGCTGGGCCGAACTTGTCGTGTTGCGATGGGAATGGGACGATGCGCTCAATGACGCCGACCGCACGGCTTGGGATTCGTTGCACACGAAGGTCGAAGACAACTTCGGTCAATGGATGAAGAATCGCTACGGCTCGCTGCACAATCTTCCTTATCAGCAGCAGCCGGTCATGGTTCACCAGATTTCACGCTTCATGGCATTTGAGCGGAATCGAAAGAAGCTCCCGAAGATCGCTCTGCTGGTGTTGGACGGCCTTGCTTTCGATCAATGGCTCTTGCTCAAGAAGAAGCTCGAAGCCACCGACAAGGCGTGGCGATTCCAGGAATCGACTGCTTTTGCCTGGGTTCCGACCCTCACATCTATCACTCGACAGTCGATCTTCGCCGGTGAACCACCGCTCTATTTCCCAACCTCACTCGAAACTACGTCGAAGGAGCGAACGCATTGGCTGCGTTTTTGGGATGACCAAGGCGTTCAGAAGAATGCCGTTGAACTGGTCACGAATATCAAGGGCTTTGATGACTCAGACCTTGAGTTAGCTTTAGCCAATCCACGTCTGTCGGTCCTGGGGATCATTTGGAACCAGATAGACGATTTGGTTCACACGGCGATCATGAAGACCGCAGGTTTGCATCTGCTCGTAAACAAATGGATTGCCGAAGGGCATTTGCAAAAACTGCTCATGCGGCTTCATCAAGAAGGTTTTGTAGTCTACCTGACAGCAGACCACGGCAACGTCGCCGCTACCGGCGTGGGTAATCCACGAGAAGGTGTCTTGGCCGAACAGAGAGGACAGCGGGTTCGTTTATACGACCGCTCCGAGTTCCTTGATGAAGTTGCGAACAAGTTCCCCGAGTCAATTCGCTGGCCGAACTATGGCCTACCCCCCGGACGTCATGTTCTACTGGCTGGCAATCTGAAGGCGTTCACGGACGCCGGAGAGGATGTTGTGTCCCACGGTGGGATCGCCCTGGAAGAAGTCATGGTTCCGTTTGTGGCGATCACCAGGGAGAGCACATGAGAATGGTCGTCGGAATCGACCGGAAGATTAAGCGAGCATGGGTGGACGCCGTACTGGATCGTCTCGCTCAAACAACTGACGAAGCAGAGCTTCGCAGCTTCTTGGATCAACAACTGAAGGAAGAATTGCCCGGCAAGGAGTCCAGGGCGAAGTCCGTTGGGATAATACTGCGAATCTGGAGTGGTATTCCGCCTGAACGTCTTGCTCTACGAGACCGGGCAGTGGCGCTGCTTCCTCGAATTTCCGGTCAAGAGCGAATCTGGCTGCATTGGGGTATGACGGCGTTAGCGTACCCCTTTTTCCGAGATACCACCGAAGTCGTCGGTCGTCTCCTGGCTCTCCAGGACGATTTCACATCGGCCCAAGTGCAAAGCCGCATGCTCACGACCTGGGGCGACCGGGCAACGACTAAAGAAGCAGCAAAGAAGCTCATCAACACGTTGGTCGATTGGGAGGTGCTTCGTACTACCAAGACCAGAGGCCACTTCCTCCTTGCCCGGAAGATGACGGCAAGTCTCCCCGAACTACAACTCTGGTTGTTGGAAGCGTTGCTGCGGGCCAGTACTGCCGAGGAAATCGAAGCCCAACAGTTGTTGCGAGTGCCAGAGTCTTTTCCGTTTAACCTCGGCGTCGGGATCGCTGATCTTCGCCGATACGATGGCTTTAATATCCACAGACAAGGTCTAGACATGGATATGGTGGCCGTCCGCAAAGTGAAACTAGTGCCGCCACCCAAGCTAACCCCACAACGCAAGAAGGCTTCTAGGCTCATTCAAGCCAGCCTATTCGACATATCAACCGAGGAAGTCCCCTCGGACAGCCACAAGGTTAATACCACTAGATTACGTCAAGGCACGATCAAAAAGCAGGAGACCAAGCACGAGCGGCAGCGGATCGAAGACTCCATTAAGAATGAAGTGCTAAGGACTTTGTCAGAGCGGGCGACCCGTTTCTTGCAGGTGCGGCCAGCAATTTTCGCCTCTGATGGCCCTTTTGGAGCCCCATCACTTGAGTGTGCCGAACAGTTCCGTGACGGCCATTACTTCGGCTGCATTGCACTCACTCAAGCCGTCTTAGAGGCGGTGATCCGTCATGTATGGCAGGTGAAGCTCAAAAAGAAGCCTAACCAGGAAGGGAGCTTCGACAAGAACCTCGAAGCCCTTCACAAGAAGAAGATCATCAGCGACGAGTGGAAGAACAAGCTTGGCCAGATGTGGGCTGAGCGGCAGTCGCTCCACCATCTAGAGCGTTTGGTCGAAGCAAATCAGTTGAAGCTCGAAGAGACAGCCCGGAACACGCTGATTCTGCTCAACGATCTGGAGCGAGAATTCTTTGGGTTTACTGAATTAGAAGAGATTGTCGTCCCAGACCACCCCGAATACTGGGCAGTGAAGTGAGCTAGGAACGAATGACAACAACTGCCATCGCCGGGCGCAATTTGACTTCAAGGACTTTCTAATGCCCCTCCATCCGAGCATGACCGACGATACGTACCGCTTTTTTGAGCGTGGTTCATGGATTTACCCTCAACCAGTTGCAATGTCATGCGGAAGAATCACTCGCACCCGTTCACCGGAATCACTGTTGGATGCGGTGCTCAAAGGTGGTGAGATTCTTACACGGTATCTTGCCGCTGTATCGCTTGCATCATTTTCGGCTCGAACCGATCCAAGTGCTTCGCTCTTAATCTCATCTGAGCTTTCAGGTCCGTTGTCCTTTGGCACGTTCTTGACCATCGTCCAGCAATCAGCAAAGCATGACTCCGTACATCCAGCAAAGCCGTATCTGCTGGCTGGATTTCCGCAGAAGAAAAAAGCAGGCCAAACTCAATCCGCTATTCCGGCAAATACTGACGAGGCGCTGGTGGCGCTGCTACAGCTTCGCAACTCCCTTGGCCATGATCTTGCCAGTGTTACAAGAGCAAGAGCGATCTCGGTATTAGCTAATGAACTTCCGCAAGATGTTTTGATGACGGCTCTCAGTAGCGTCGAAAGCCTGCTTCACTTGCCGCTGTTCGTTGTCGAGCAGCAGCAGCACACACGAGGCAGATTGTTCGGCCAACGCCTGCTACTGATGGGAGAGGCATCTGACCCATCACCAGAGAACATCGAGCTTGTGACTCCTTTGCATTGGGATGGCGAGCCCTACGTGGCAGTCGGTAACGATGCGCTCCTACTGTCGCCGATGTTGGTGTGGCGAATTTCTCCTGCCACTGCAAACTATCGCTTGTTTATATTCGACACGGTTCACGAACGAAGCGTGAAGTACAAGGCTGTAGAAGTGAGCGTTTACGAGGCCGACGACAGCGAGTCCGGCGACCTCCACACAATTCTATCTGGGGCAACTCGCCCTTTGGAAATTGCGTCCCTGGCAAACGGGTCGTCGCTGTGTGCTGAGTGGAATGAGCGGCGCAAGGGTTTGGAACAGGCGAAGCAACAACTTGAGGGGCGAATTCCTTGGGAAATGCTCTCTGAAGAGACGCTTATATGGTACGCCTCTAAGTTGCCGCATTTGCAGGAAGACCCAAGGGCCGTCATTCAGAGCCAATTACTTGATGGCAGGGACCATTTGAGCAAATCTGAAGTGAATCAGTTGGTCCTTCTGTTCGGCAAGAACGAAGCAGTGTTGAGACTGCTTGGCCGGGAACTACTTGACCTTCGTGCCGTCAAGACTCCTGAAGTGCGATGGGACGAAAGAATAGAATCTCATGCTAATTTGATCGAGTGCTTGCGACTGTCTGTTGAGTTCTTTGGCCGCCACATCGGCATCGGCGGCACTACTCTTGAGGGACTTAAAGCGACATCCGGTTCGGCAGACTATCTCGCCATGCGGGAGGCACTCGTCAACCTTTTTATTCATCAGGACTATTGCGACCAGTCTGCGGCTGCTCAGATCGAGATTGCTGCGGAAAAAGCGGTCTGCTTCAATCCTGGCAAGTCACTGGTGAAACAAAGAGCGCTTATCGAAGGTGGGAAAAGTCAAGCAAGGAATCCGCTCGTTGCACGAGCGCTACGACTCATCGGTTTTGCAGAACTGGCCGGTTCTGGTTTGCGACAACTTCAGAATGTCTGGCGAACGCAAAGAAGGCGACCCCCACAAATGGAGTCGAACCAGTCGGCGAATACGTTCACGCTGACATTGGATTGGCGTGTAATTCCAGACAATTACAACTCGTTCTGGCATGAACGATTGGGGGTGAAACTCTCCCAACCTGGAGCCACAATCCTCAACCTGTCGGTTGACGGCGTGACGGCTGAGGAAGCGGCCTCTGCAACGGGCCTGCCGGTCGATTCGGCGCAGGAGGCCATCAATGAATTAATTCGGCAGACACTAGCAGAAGAAAAAAATGGAAAATGTGTGATTAAAGAACATTTAAGGGGCTTGATTCAACAAGCCCCGACAACAGATGCAACGACGCCATCGAGCGCCCCCGAAGTACAAAACTTGTAACGCTCGCCCCTAGCCGCCCTCCAAACCCTTCCTTGACCCAATCAACGCCTTCTACACGCAGCGAACCAGTCTCCCGCACCCGCTCGACAAGGCTGACTAACTGCGTTTCGTCGATCTTCATCGAGAAGGTCGAATACAACTGACTTTCAAACTCACTATTTAGCGCTCACTACACATCTGGGCTCTGCTCCGTATTTGCGTTGTTGGCACTTCGTGACCATACGGCGAAAGTGATCCGTCAACCTGTTTATAGCATCTGCCGGAAGCGGCCTGTTGAGGTAGAGCCAGCCATGCATTGTCGCAATATCGACCTCGGCGATCCGCATCAACTCGCCGTTCGTAATCAGACCCAAACGGCTACGCTCAATGCCGTGTTCACTCAACAACACAGAGAAGGGACTGACTCGTTCCTCACTCTGAACCTCTGGCGGGCTTTGATTAGAAATACGCTTTTGGAGCTTTGGTGAGCGAGATTGCAGCACGGGCAATGTCTTCCTGACGGGATTTCCCTGCTTTTGTTCTGTGGGAAGTTTCGTTTTGCGGCGAGGCGACGGTGACATTGCTGGCTTCAGAAGAAGTTGCCCAAAATCGTCTCTTTCCGTTCTTGGTGGTGGCTCTGCGGATTCCATTTCCCGAATCCATTTTTGAATAGTCTCAGTGCTGTAGCGGACGCTCTTGCCGATACGCACACACGGTAGCCGTCCAGTACGTGTAAGTTGAAAGAGATGGCGTTCGGATATGGAGAGCCCCTTTGCCGTTTCTCGTGGGGTCAGTAGAAACCTGTGACCGGTAAGTGTTGCTTGTTGTTCTTGATGACTAATCGAAGCCTTCAACTTATCCACGAGATCAGCAGCAGCCTCTTGCACCACGTCCTTTAGAAGTCTGGCCAATGCAGATTCCAGCTCGTTTGTCATGTCATTGACTCTCGTAAGGCTTCCCGCCTACTTCAACGCTTTAGATCAACGGGCTCGATTTGAACCAACGGGTTCTCGGTCTTGCAGTCAGATACCCGGTTCGTCTCGCCGCTTTTGCGTCTGTTTCAACTTCAAAGTTTGCGGTTTGCTCGATGACTGGGTTCCGCTCCTCAAGTTGTCTTGTTGACAGGGAGATAGTGCGGCTTTTCCTATATAGAACTATAGGCTTTCCTTCACTATTTCCTGACCGTTCTGCCCGAGGAACAACAACAATTGGACTCCTATTCAAGGAGCGTCGGGCTGTAAGAAGATTGGCAGGCGTGAAGTCGATGAAGTGACGCCTCGTTCGCTGCCCTAATCCTCTCACGGCAGTTCGGTGATGTCGTGATAGCCGACCAAGTCGATTTCTTCGCTGTGCTCGCTCAAGAGACGACGTAATTCGCTAAGGCTGGATCGACGTAACTCATCATCGTCTGCCCGTTGAGCGGCGATTGCTGAAACAGGATGGTCATCCTGGGTTAGTTCCGCCCTCAAGTAGTAAGCGTCGCCGACATGGAGCAGCCACCGGTCTCCTTGCTGAACCGCAACACCGCAGTGTCCAAGGGTATGACCGAAGAGCGGAATCAGTAGAACTTCAGGCGAAAGACCCAGAGCGACAGACCGGGCTTCCAAGCCGAACCAGGCTCGTTGCGATGGGCCATACGTCTGCCAGCGAGGGTCGTGATCAAGCTGACTTGGGACGTATCGCCAATGGCCGGATTGAACGTGAGCCAGCTCTTCCTCGGCCAAGTGAACTGTTGCGTTCGGAAAGTCTGCCAATCCGCCCGCATGATCTGGGTCACAGTGGGTGAGAACGATGTGCTCTACCTGCTCGGGTTGAAAACCAAGGCTCTCGATTCGCCTGACTGCTGTATCGGGTTCATTGAACTGGAAGCCAGCCATGTCGATGAGTTGCTGGCCCAGCCGCTCAACCGGGTTTCGCACATCGAGCAACCCGATCCCTGTATCGACCAAGGCCAAGCGGCCTTCCTCTTCCAATAGCAAGCAATGACATACGACTGTCGGATAGCCGGGAACCAGAAGGGTTCCGCAGTTGATGTGATGAATGCCGACCATCGCTTCGTGTTTTCCGCTCTGCTCGTTTCGGGCTTCTTGCCGCCGTGCTTGATTCCAAATCAGTCATACCCTGGCCAGAGGTCAGGTTGAACCGATGGCAGTTACAAATCCTTGTAACTCATCGAAGGGAGACACGCTGGCGGCGGGCATTCGTGCCCTCCTCACAGCTTACGCCCTTCAATCACACTTACCTCAGCCTTTGTCGGGACGATTCTGATCAGTTCAAAGCCGCCAGCCTTGAAGAGCGTCCGATACTCTTCCTCAGTTCGCTCTTTGCCACCAGGGATGGTCAACATCGTTAAGTCGAGCAGTTTGCCGAAGCATGGTTCGTTACCAGGCGGAATCACGCCTTCGATCACCAACAGCCGTCCTTCTTGACCTATTGCTTGATGCACGTTTCGGAGGATGGTGGTTGCTTTCTCGTCATCCCAATCGTGAATGATGTGCCTCATCAGGTAGGCATCTGCTCCAGCCGGAACAGACTCAAAGAAGTTGCCGCCAATCACGGTGCAGCGGTCGGCTAAACCGGCTTCTTTGAGATTGGCTTTGGCTCGTTCTGTAACGCCCGGCAGATCGTAGAGAACGCCCTTCATATGCGGGTGCTTCTTCAACACGGTTGTCAGCAGGCTTCCATTCCCGCCGCCGACATCAGCTAAGACACCGATGCTTGAAAAATCATAGGCATCGGTCATTGCCGCAGTTTCACGACCGTGGACGCCAACCATTGCCGCATCGAACACTTTGGCCTGTTCGACATTCTTTGAGAGGAATTCGAAGACCGGCATGCCATACAACTTGTCAAAGGCAATGTTTCCGGTCTGAACGCTGTAGAGCAGTTCGCCCCAAGCCTTGTAATGCTCTTCGCCGCACATGATTGCCAAGGCTCTCTGTGAGCCAGGTGCGTCGCTGCGTAGGCATTCAGCCAAGGGTGTCAATGAAAAGCGTGCAGTGCCGTCGTCAGCAAAGACGCCAAGACTTGCGAGCCCCCTCAACAACCGGAAGAGAGAGGGAGCATGGGTATTGGTGGCCTTAGCGAGATCGTCCGCAGACCGGGGACCATTCGAAAGGAGGTCGGCGATACCTAACTTAGCCGCCACATAGAGGGACTGAGTGGTCCAGTAGCCCGTCAGCATGCGGTTCATCGCTTCTTGCGGGGGGTGCGTTTCCATTGAGCGTTCCTTCTCTAGTTGTCGATTAAGAGAGCGACTGTGTTTCTTGGCGTGCCAGTGCAATCAGCATGGTCTCTGGCAGCGACTCTAAGCCGGTTTGCCGCAGCATGTTGGTGACTTGTGCCGTCGTGTATTGGGCATGCGTGCAAACATGAAGCAGGACATCGGCACGGCGAGTTCCGAATCGCTTTCCAAGCCCGAAGCTGGTGCTCTTCTTGTAGACGACTTCGCCGAGCGATTCAGGTGTCAGTGATCCCAGGTAGTCACTCCATCGCAAATCAAGAACAGACCATTTCTGTTGCAGTTCGCTGAGGCTTTGAATTCGTCCTTCGCCTTCTTGATTGCCTGGAAGTTTGCCCGGCAGGTCACCTTGCAAGAGTGGGTCTTCGTTGCCCAGCAATGCTTCCAGCCAAACGAACTCGGCGGCATAAAGATGAACCAGCGACTTCCAAATCGAGCCTTGTCCGATCGCAAAAGGTGACCGCAATTGCTCGTCCGTTAGTTTGGCAGCAGCTTTCAATAGGTTGTGGTTGACCCATGTCCGATGTTGATGAAGTCGCTGGATCAGATCAGGGGAGTTCATAGTGCGTTCCTTCGCTTTCAGTGCATTTCAATCATCAGGGCGATGACTTCTCGCCAGTGCCACCAGCTTCACTTGGTCTCGTGTGCCAGTAAGCCCACAACAGGAAGATGGCTTGAAGTGGTAGACGCAGCAGATGCACGATTGGGGAAGCAGGAAGCAACTCCTGATGCTGATAGAGATAGATGTTCGCTGGGAAGACGGCAATCAGCAGAGCGAAGATCCCCCAAGCGGCTAGGCGTGAGAATCGGGGGACAAGCAAGAGCAAGCCAAGAGCGAATTCAAAGAAGCCGCTGAGGTAGACCAGTTCCAAGTGAAACGGCAGGTATGGCGGCATGATCTTCATGTAGAAGATTGGATTCACGAAGTGCATGATACCAGCCATGACCATGAAGATGGCGAGCAGATACTTGGACGCAGTCTTGGTTCGATTCATATCTTCTATTCTACCCAACGGTTGAAACAACGCCTTGCAATTGCGTGACCCATCACCTGCCAGTACAGATCACGATTGTTTTCATTGTTGGTAGCAGACCGAACGAAGTGTCGCTGGGCATTTCCTACAGCGTGACGCCCATCGTTGTAAGCTTCGTTGTGCATCAAGGGAACAATGCAACGAATGAATGAAACTACGAATTCATTGGTGTATCTGTCGCCGGTGTTCAGCGTCCTTACCAATGAGTGAAGCACGTTTGTCGCTCCTGAACCATTATCATCAGCCGCCGTACACAATCGGTGAATGAGCCCAACACGCCCTGTCTTGGATGTTGGCGGTTCTATATGGAAGCCGGATGAGCACACGCTGAGCCGAGCGACAGCACTTATCGTGTCGGTTACTTTAATGAGAAAGTCTCTGAGATCTTTTCTTGTGGTCTCGTCCCCACCCTTCAGTAACCACCTTAGCAACCCAGAGACTGTTTGGTGGCCGAAGACGAGCCATATGTCTCTAGCAGAATCAAACATCTCAATGCGAGTGTCAGTCTGATCGAAGACAAAACGGTTACCTTGCAATGTTCGTTGGTCCGTGACTTTCGGCTCGAACAGATTGAACCTCCGATCTGGCCTGTCGCATACCACATCCTCGAATGCCTGAAGTAATGCGATCGCCTCCGAATGATTCTCTCCAAATGCAGCAAGAGTGGCAGCAAACAACGGCTTCATTACAAGGTTCGGAAAGACTCCATGCCTTGGATCGAGGCAGACAAGCCGGTCAGTAAGTAGCCCCGTTTCAACGGCATTCTTCTCCTTGTCAACTTTTGCCAGCGGAAGGGATTCGCCGACTAGCCATATTCGTCGCACTGAACCGCTCTCAGGTACGTCGCAAGCCTTAAGCATTGCCGCCAGCGGTCTTGGATCGGCTAACCGGTGATCAGTCCCAACTTCGACCAACGTGCTAGCTGGAAGCCCGCTGCTCCAACCAAGTTCTAAGGAATCGGCGAACGGGATTACCTCGTCGGCCCGACTGTGAAGAATGATGGTACCCCGTTTAACCGTCTTGGCCGTGCCGTACTTCCTCCAGGCTGGGCAAAGCAGTACCAGTCTAGCCTCGGTACTGTTGATGTTCATGGCGACCGCCCCACCCCGACTCGATCCTACTACGACCTCCGGTCGATGTTTGTCGAACTCAGCTTGGGCGATGCGGACGGCTTCAGCGAAGTCATCGTCGGGCAGTTTGGGATTGATGACGATATGACCGTGGTCCTTGAGGTAGGTCGGTTTGACGCCACCTGGAACTGACTGCCAGCCGTGGAGGAAAAGAATAGTCGCCATTGCGTGGTCAAGTTCTGAATCGAGATCTGGCCGCTGACGCTTGCTCCACAGATCGAACTCACCCACCGCAGATCCCGCAAGGCTTGCCTTCAGATCGCTCGCACAACCGGCCTTTCTTGGTCTTCTGAAAGTGCTCACACTTTTCGTTGTGCCGCACGTTGGACGACGTATTCAACCAATACTGACCACTGGCTGCGGCAGCTTTGGATTCAACCTGAGGGGCACGTTGACGTGCTCGGTATTCCCAAGGAGGAAGTGGCTTGTCGTCGGCCCACAGACCTCGCTTCGCTTTGCGAGCCGCCTCTTCCAGCTTGGCGAGTCGCTCTTCGTTGTTGTATTCCTTGTAGTGCCACGCCCACCCATCTTCGATCATTTTGGCATTGGCCTCGGTGGGGCCAACAACCACGAAGCCGAGAGATCGGCCATACCTGTCGATGCCGGTCTTCTTCACCGTCACGTTCTTGCCGAAGACGGCATCTGACAACGCCTTCTTGGACTTGTCCCCGTAGCTCTGGCCTTTCTCCGGAGCGTCGATCGCTTCTAAGCGGACGGTGATCGTCTCCTTGCCGACGAGAACCTTAATGGTGTCGCCATCACTGACACCGATCACCTTGCCGCTGAACTCGCTGATGATCTTGGGTGGAGCAGCGAGAACGAAACTGCTGAGGAGAAGTACGGCGATCGCCGTTGAGTGTCGCAGTTTCATCAAATCGAAGCCCTATAGAGCACTGGTTCCAACTGGCAATGTTCATTGACGCCAAAGGCGAAACCCGATCTTGGCCATCAAGGCATGCGTGTCGTCGGGTATAGCATGAATCGCCTTCGCTGCTCTATGGCAGTCACAGCCGCTTTAAGTTAGGAATCCCTCGTGGGATAGCGTGAGCCGTCTCGAAATCAAAGCCTTGCAGGCACCGATGCTATGCTGAATGAACTGCAACTCCACGGAGTTGGCCCTGTTGCTGATTTACACGCTCGATTTGCCCAGCGTTTAAACGTGTTGACGGGCGACAATGGCCTTGGAAAGTCGTTTCTGCTCGATGTTGCCTGGTGGGCACTCACTGGGACTTGGTCAGGCGGCAATATTGCATTGCCGAACCGAGGCTTCAAGAAGCCAAAGATCACCTACCATGTTAGTGGCAAGACTAAAACTCCCGAATCCAAAAGCATCCCTTTTGAAGCAGCCTCGCAAAGCTGGGTCCGGCCCGTTGGGCGTCCAACCAATCCTGGTTTGGTGATTTATGGGCGAGTAGATGGAAGCTTCTCTGTCTGGGACCCGGCTCGTAATTACTGGAGAGACGTAGCAACAGGTCAAGTTGACTCCCTTGATCGGCCTCGTTCCTACGATTTCACATCCCATACTCTCTGGAATGGTCTCTACGACAAAGGTGGAAGACCGCTTTGCAATGGATTGATCAAGGATTGGGTGTATTGGCAAAATCAACCACAATCCGCTTTCGAGAAGCAGCCTTTCGAGCTTCTCTCGGAGGTCATTAAGGGGCTCTCGCACCCCGATGAAACGATGGAGCCAGGCAAGCCGATGAGGCTGTTCATCGACGATGCCACCATCTACCCGTCGATACGGATGCCATACGGCGAGGTGCCGCTCGTTCAAGCAGCAGCCGGAGTGCGGAGAATTCTTGCCCTCGCCTATATTATTGTGTGGACTTGGTATGAGCACATACAAGCGTCTCGACTTAGAGATCAAGACCCTACCGATTGCATTGTAGTTCTGCTAGACGAAGTGGAATTACATCTGCATCCAAAGTGGCAGCGAACGATCTTGCCCTCGCTGCTAAATGTAATAAATAAACTCGGCGTCAGAATGAAGACACAGTTGCATTGCTCAAGTCATTCACCGTTGGTATTGGCATCGTTGGAGCCGCTTTTCGATGAAGAGAAAGACCAGTTGTTCTGGTTCGACCTTAAAAATGCACAGGTCACTTTTAGAGAGTTTACATGGGCCAAATACGGAGATGTTGTTGGGTGGCTTACTTCGCCCATTTTTGATCTGAAACAAGCAAGATCCAGCGATGCCGAAGTCGCCATAGAAGCTGCGAAAGCCTTCATACGGGGCGACCATAGTGCGTTGCCAGAAGGACTTGAGACAAAGTTGAAGATCGGTCAGAGACTACGTGAGCTACTTGATGGACAAGACCCTTTTCTGATTCGGTGGCATGTTTCTGTTGAGAAAGGCAAGCCGTGATTGGAATCGAGAAGCCGGCTGAACCAGCAACCTTTAATGCGGAGTGCCGCCTGCCAGGGAATGCCTGGCTTGCTGCACATCCCACCGGAACTCCTCCAGGCCAGCTTTGGCGTCCGTTTGTCATGGCCCTCTGTGCGGGATTTCACAATCGGTGTGGCTACACTGCAATGTGGAGCTTAGACGGAACCGTCGACCATTACTTAAGTCAAGACAATCATAGGGGCAGTGCGTTTGAGTGGAGCAATTTTCGATATATCGCCGGTTGGTTGAATAGCAGCAAGCAAGCATTGGATCGGCAGGTGCTCGATCCGTTTAAAGTAAAAGATGAATGGTTTGAAATTGATCTGCAATCGTTAGTGCTTCGCCTGACTCCCTGTGTCCCCAACAGAGTCAGACCACGTGCTCAGTTTACGCTAACACGTCTTCACTTAGCTGATGGAGATCGTGTCTATAACCAAAGGAAGACTTACTACGACCTTTTTACTGCCGGTAATTTGCCTCTTGACGTCCTACATAGGTTTGCACCTTTACTGGCGACAGCAATAAGGAGGGAGCGAGTTCTTAATCATCTCGCTGCCAATCCCCAGATTTCGATTAATGAGGTCACCACGCTAATCGAGACATCACGAGGGGATGCTATGCATCTAATACGCATTTGGGTTCGTGCTGAACACCTGCGGATTCAAGGACGAGGGCCGGGCGTCCGCTATTTGAGAAAATGAGCATCAATCCGCCGACTGCATCTGTTGGATACAAATCTTGTACCTCGAAGCCCAAACCACCCCTCAAAACCCTTGCTTCGCCCAATCATAGCATCCCGCCCAAAGCGGTTCCGCTCTACGCATCTCCCGCACCCGCTGTATCAGGCTCATCAGTTCCGCTTGGTCGGATTCAGACCCAGCTTGGAGCCACTTCACAATCGCTGCGACCACTTCTGGGTCGCATGGATGCTAGGGTGGTTGGCGGCTGTGCCGCACGCACCACACCGCCCTTGCATCTACTTCCTGACGCTTAACGAATTGCCCGATCTCGCACCGCTCAGCCTGTGGATTACAAAATGGACTCTAGTACTTCCGAGCTTGAAAAGAGGCTCTGGCGAGTTTGCGATTCACTTCGCCCTGCAATGGCCACAAACGACTCCGCACGCCTTATCTTAGCACTCATCTTTCTTTGCCACGCAGACCGCCAGTTCTCCTTTGCTGAAGCCAAGTTCAAAAAAAATGGTGGCCAAGTCGAACTCGACAATGAGACTTGCTGCACTCTCGGTTGCATCTATTTGCATCCGCAAGGTCGCCTTTCCAAACTCTTGGAAGTCCAACCCCACGATGCAAGTGACGCAGTCAATAGGGCGATGATGTTGCTCGAATCAGAGAACGAGTACCTGCAAGGTCTCTTTCCACGAGTACATGGCCGGGTTGATGGGTACCTTCTTCTCGAAGTACTGCGAGCGATCTCAGAGTTCCCGACTGAAGCCAACGGACTTGCGACAGTCTTCGAGGCATTTCTTCACAGGTTTATACGCTCAGAAGGACAGACCGCAGGTTGTGTTTGTCTTCCTGATGAACTCACGAGATTGATGTTCCACCTTGTGAAACCTCAAGTTGGAATGCGGGTTTACGATCCATGTGCCGCCTTTGGCGATACATTGCTGGCCGCCGTTCGATATGTTGCAGGCAACGATTTGCCCGACGGGCAACCTCTTCTGTTCGGCGAGGAGAGAAATGCCGAAGCGCACGCCGTCTGTGTGATGCGTATGCTGATAAATGGGGTAGGGCCAACGAGAATTCTTCCGGGAAATGCCCTGACAAGTCCAAGGCACCTAGTCGATGGACGACTAGCAACATTTGACAGGGTTGTATCTTACCCTCCGTTCTCTCTTTCGCCGTGGCATCACGGCGAGGCAGACGGGGACCCTTTTGGCCGGTTTAATTACGGCATTCCGCCCAAGAGTTCAGGAGATTATGCGTTCATTCAACACATACTGGCATCCACCTCTCCTCAGGGAATGGCAGCGGTGCTAGTCACGCACGGGGCTTTATTTCGTGGCGGTTCAGCAGGTCGAATTCGCCAGGCCATTGTAGAATCGGATTTCGTTGAGGCCGTTATTGGACTCCCTGCGGGGTTGCTCTATGGGACAAGTATCCCCGTTGCAATTCTTGTTCTCAACAGAAACAAGCCGAAAGGTCGCACAGAAAAAGTACTCTTCGTTGATGCCGGCCGAGACTTCGTCAAGCAAAACAGGCACAACAGTCTTTGTGCTGACGACGTGGCAAAGGTCGTAACGACTTTTGAGGCATTCTCAGATGTCGAAGGATATGCTCGTGTAGTCGATTTGGATGAGATACGAAACAACGCTTTCAATTTGAATATCCAACGCTACGCCGACTCATCGCCGCTGGCGGCATTGCTAACAGAGTACAGCCAGTACGAGAAATTCGCCTTTAAGGAGCTTTCGACAGAAATTAACTCCATCAGCGGCAATGACGTGTTTCAAGACAAGCCGAATGCCGTATACGTCCCGGTGGCCCACGCTAAGCGGGCAACTTCATCCCTGGAGCAAATTGAGGGTCATCACAGATCGTTTTATCAAATTGTGCTTGGCGAAAAAGCTCTCAGTGAGTATGTGGCTCAGTTTCTGCGTTCATCCATTGGCCGTCACTCACTATCGGCTTTGGCTCAAGGCAGCTCCATCAAACGAATAAGCAAGTCCGATTTAAGTGAGTGCATGATCGCAGTACCAAGCCCCAGTGTGCAGAGACAAATCATTTCTACACACCATAAGTTGGACACACTCAAACACGCAATTGGAAGAATTGACGCAGAACTATCCCTCAACCCCACAATGCAAACTACGTTTTATACTCAAGTTGACGACATGCTCGAAGCGATCAACAAGTTGTCTGACGCTGATCACGTGAGGCGAATTGTGCGTGAAGGCGAGTCCAATACCGTTGAGTTTAAGGAAGTGTTCACAAGAGAAGTCAAGGACAAAGAGAGCAGCGAAAGACGGGACAAAAGAGAAGAGCAGCCCTTCCACACAGAGGCGTTGAAAACAATTGTTGCGTTTCTCAACTCAGATGGCGGGCATCTCCTGATAGGAGTAAGAGATGGCAAAAAGGCTGGCGGCGAAAGTCTGATTGTGGGCGTTGATGAGGAGATTAGAAAGTTCCGCAAGAATAGCATTGATGAGTTCCTGCTGCATTTCACGCACCTGTTGAGAGACAGGATTGGCGGGGAGTACGTTCCATTCATTGAATACCGACTTTACGACGTGGAAGGCCGCAACATCTTTGTAGTCAAATGCGGGTCATCAAACAGGGCTTGTTACTTGGATGCCAGGGAATTCTGGATAAGAACAGGCCCTGCTTCATGCAGATTGCAGGGGCCGGAAGTCCAAGCATACATAGCCCATCAATTCTCGGCTACAACTTGGCAATGAGAGAAGTGGCATCGCCCAAGTCATCAACTGCACAATGCTCGTTGTGAGTTAGAGAAGATCATGAGATATAAGACGCAACGTGTCAGTTAGTACGTCAATGTGGGTAGAAATAATGTGGAAAGCTGGCAAGCAACCGTCCAGAATATTAAGAATGCTCTGGCGGTGTCCAATCAAGAAGATTGCCAGCTCCAATTAGCTACCGGACGTGTGGTCGTTTTGGCTGAACTATTGGCGGAGCGGGTTTAACTACCCGCTCATTGAGGAATACTGACTTTGTAGTTTTAGATGGCTCGTGTTATATTCGTTTATATTTCTCAAGAAGTTCTGCAACTGTTTGCGGAATCTATTAGACTATGTGTCGATGGGATTAGACGCATTTGATGGAGCAAGTTGATCGTGATGCGGAAATAACGCTTTGAGGTGCAAAACTTGTAACTCCCACTCCGAACCACCCCTCAAAATCCTTCCACGGCCCAATCATAACCTCTCTCCCAAAGCGACTCCGCTCCACGCATCTCCCGCACCCGCTCAATCAAGCTGAAAAGCTCCGTTTCGTCGGATTCCGACCAATCTTGAAGCCACTCCACCAGAGCGGCCTGCATCGCTTCTGACTGCTGATGATCTGCGGTTGCCTCGATTGAGCAGGTTTGGGTGAGCCTGTGACACAAGCTGTTGCGGTCGTCGTTGTCCAGGCAGTTCAAGGCGTCGCTGGGCAGGCCGGAAGATCGCAGTACTCCCCCGATCGCTGCCCATGAACTTCTAGCCCATGTAGGCACGGGCTGCTCAATTCCTTGATGCAGCGTCTTGAATCGCCCACGTGCTCACTAATCGCTCAGCGATCAACTTTGCCTTCGAAAACTCTGGCGAGTCGCAACCTTGATCGCCAAACCGATTGAAGAATGGGAGTTCATGGCATCCTTCCCGCCTCAGCATCTGTATCGCCTTGGAAATGCCCAGCCCGCCGTCAAATCGCAATCCAGGAATATAGATGGCGTGCTCGTCAGGAATTGTGGGGTCAATAATCTGCTCGTTGACCTCCAGCCATCCGTGGTGAACATAGAAGCCCTCGCCAACCATATATCCTTCGACATAGGTGGCCGAGCTATACTCGTCACAGTAATACATTGCCTTAAAGCAGTTGTAATAACACTCGTGGGGCTTAGCTTTGATTCTCTTGTCTCTAGACAACTCATGCGACAGCTCGAAGTTCTTAAGAATCGGCATTCGTCCTGTCCAAGCAGAGGCAATTGAATCGTGGCAGCGACAATCGCCGGTTGTACGCTGGCGTCCGCAAATCCAGCATCTCTCGATCTCGCAATTCGCCCTGTGCATTTCTCCCGAATCGCAGTTGCAGCCAGGGCATCGGCTGACGGCGTCTAGTAAGTTCTTAGTGTCATTCATGGGTAACTCCATTTACATTAGCATTTCTCGTAGTAAGCATTCTTCGACGTGCTAGGCTTTCATTCTCGACTCGCTCTTTGGCCAATCTTTGCTGTTCCAAGCAGTTACAAAACTTGTAAAACGGGAACCGAATTGCTCCAGCTCAACTGAGCACAAAGAACACCCTCAAGTGTCTCGAAAATCTGTTCGACCTTAGACCAAACTCAAGTCGCTTCGGCAGATGAGGTCAGATCTTTGACAATCGTGGCACTTCCGCAGTGAAGGAGTCCTGTAGCTGTTTTATGCTCCAAATACTTTCGCATGTGCCGCCATCTCTGCGGCACTGATTTCGTATTTCTGCACATAGAAACATGGCCAGTTCAGGCCATCGTCAAGTTCCATTACGACCTGTATGGCACCAGGTCGGCCTTCCGGCTCGATGACAGCCGTGCATACCTTGTAAGTCGTCCCCTTGCTGTTCGTTTCCTCGAAGATCCTCCTAGTTCCAACTACCGGCATCTCACCAGCGAAAGTCTTGCGTTCGTACTCCCAGAGGTGCTCTTCCAAAATCTGAAGGGCATCTGCCTGGGTCAAGTTGCGGTAATAAGTGCCATCAGTGGGCTTTCTTTTTAGACATTTCTCGGGCCACAAGCCCTCTTCACCTTTAACCGCAAGCTCATGTGACTCATCGCCGTCGATTTCACGCCAGTGGTCATCAAATACTGGACTTGTTTCGCCGAGAAGCTCTCTGGCTCGTCGCTTGGTCCGAGCTACGGCAATCACCTTCATGGGATCGTCACTGTCGCACCAAACCTTGAAGGGTGACAGCCTCTCTGAGATCAAAGGGGAATCGTCTGAAATGTCAGCGATCGCATCCAAGCAATCATCGACAAATCCCAACAACTGTGCCAAAGCTGAAGTCTTCGCCGTGGTATAACTCGTTGCTTCTTCGGAAACTTCCTTGAACAACTTTCAAAGCAATTTATCTGCTCGTGAAGCGGCTCTTTTCCTATACACGCTCACTGCGTTTGTCATCATTCTATCCTTCCATTGATAATGCCTGCCCGACTGACAGGCTCGATGTTGCTTGCAAAACAGACGCATCCGCTGCTCGCCACATGAGGCAGGCTCGCTTGTCTCACTGAATGTAGTATTGCATATTATACAGCTAATATCAATATGCCTTTGCGTCACGAAGGCGATCAGGGCTGCAAGCACTCCCGGAGTGACTTCGAATTGCTTCGGTCAGCATTCATAAGAGTGAATGGCCAGCAGTATCGGTGGCGAACTTTGTGACCGAAAACCAAAATCTCATTCGCCGAAGGCGACTTTCAGTTCGAAAGTTGCCGACATCTGAAATAGTGGTGCCCAAATCCGCTCACTGCCCAACCGGCGAAACTTTGCGTTCGAAAGTTGACAAGTTCTACTCACAGCGGCCAAGCC
>JAKFWA010000119.1 GCA_021732995.1 Planctomycetaceae bacterium
CCTTGGCCAGGCTGCGAGTCGACCACACCTCGCCCTTGCGCGGCTTCTCCAGAGTGGTCTTGCGGATGATCTCCGCTTCCAGCGCCGAGCGTACAGTCGGCTTGCGACCACCACGCGGAGCATCCTGCTCGATACACGCAGCCGATCAATGCTAAGGCTGGCAAATGGATTCGCCGCATAAGGCGGAAGGTGTTGATGCTTAGCCGCGTAGGCATACATCGAACGGCAAACGTCCAGGACATATCGCAGCCCTTTGTCTCTGAGCTTTCGACGAGGGGTATTGTCGTGACTATTGGGCAGACACTTCGCGCTGACGCAAGAACAACAGGAATGCTGTCACAGAAATCTCGTGAGACTTGTGATTTGGTGCCTGAGACTTCGCGTAGTCGACGAGATGCTGAGTGGCCGCACGGTACCGACTGACGGTGGCCAGCGATGATTGCAGAAGCACCTCGTGGTGTTGCAGAAACCGGCTCCTCAGTTCGCTAACACTCAGGGGAGAGAACGAGAACGTCGTCGGGGCGTTGATTGCGATTTGTCCATTGACGTCCGACGCCAACTTCTCGGCCATTCCGCTATCACTTCCGACCCGTCGCCGGACCTGCCGATCACCCTCGCGGTAATAAACCCACCACGAACCGTGATGCTCGTAGTTCGAGACCTTGCCCACTCGGAAGCGTGTGCACCGCCGCGACCGGCGCTTGGTGCGAATCTGCTTTTGCTCTGCCATTGTGCGAACTTTCCAGTGCACAAGATGTGCACCAAACGTGCACCAAGCTAGCAGTTCACAGGCAAAGAAAAAGCCGCAACCAATTGGTAATCAATCAGTTGCGGCAATTGCGAAAAGTAAAAAGCGGAGAGGGAGAGATTCGAACTCTCGATACCGTTGCCGGTATTCCGGTTTTCGAGACCGGCCCATTCAGCCGCTCTGGCACCTCTCCGGAGGGCAGGAGTTTAAGGGGCAGGTCTTCGTTCCGACAAGCCATGTCCGACTGAAAGAGCTTCAGCGGCGGGAAGGTTCGTCGGAACTATCGATTAATCTTGATGCGACAAGTATTCGAGTCCGATCAGGCGGCTTTGGACCGCATGGCGTGATTCTGTCCGTCGAACGACAGCACCGTGGCCTTTTCTTCCATGATCGTCTCGATGTGCACTGGGCGGCACCAGAGTTTGGCCAAGTTCGACAACGTATCCCGGGCGTAATCCAGCTTGAGCGGCATACCTTGGAACTGGTGCATCAGGTATAGCTCGCCGCGGTTGGCATAGTTGCCGTCCACTACGCGGATGATCGGGCGGCTGTGGTTGGTCAAACTGTCGAGCAGTTGCGTTTTGATGGCTTTGAATTCGCGTGACGCGATTTCGTAGTTGTCATTAGCTTCGTTGTAGGCGAACGAGAACAGCTTGTGCTTCTGGCAGAACTCAGGCGTCAGGAACGTGTCCAGGAACGTGACGTCATTGTGGATGCGGCGGACTTCGAAGATTTTCTTGCGACCCAATCCGAGGTTCTTGTCCCAGTTGGCTTTCTCTCGCATATCGTCGCAGCGGTCCCACTCGGGACCGAACTGGCCTTTGTTCCAGCGCTCTTCGACGTCGCGATACAGTTCAATACCGATCTTGTAGGGGTTCAGGCGGTTCGGGCTCATGGCCATCGTGCCGGAATGGTGATCGGCGTAGTCGATCACTTCCGCGTCGGTCAGGCCGTAGCGCGTCATGATGGTGGAGTGCCAGTAGCTGGCCCAGCCCTCGTTCATGATCTTCGTTTGAGCCTGCGGGGCAAAGTAGTATGCCTCGTCACGGATGATCTGCAGGATGTCGTGCTGCCAGGGTTTCAGCGGCGCGTGTTCGAGGATGAACAGCAGGACGTCTCGTTCGGGGCGTTCCGGGAATGAGCGGCTGGCTTCGCGGTCGCTTTGTTTTTTCCGCTTGTCTTCGGCTTGCTTCGCCAGCACGTCCGGTGGATTGATGAAGGTATCCATATAGTCGTGCTGTGACTGGAATCTGCCGCCGGTTGGTTCTTCATCCTGATCGCCCGTCTCGTCGGATTGCAGCGTGCCGCGTGCGGGAACGTGCTGCTCGTGCCGTTTGATGTGGACGGAATGCGGATCGATCAAGTCTTCCAGCGACAGGCAGGCATCAATGAATTCTTCGACGGGTTCGTGGCCGTGCCGGTCGATGTAGCGATTCACACGCGCGGCGTGGTTCGCCATCTGGTCCAGCATCTTGCGGTTGGTGGGAGCAAACCAGGCGTTGTTCTTGAAGAAGTCGCAGTGACCGTAGACGTGGGCGATGACCAGCTTCTGGTCGCCGGTCGAATTCGTATCCAGCAGATAGGCGTGACACGGGTCGGTGTTGATCACCATTTCGTAGATCTTCTGCAGACCGTACGAGTGGCCTTTGATCAGTTCGTCGTACTGAGCGCCGAATCTCCAGTGCGGATATCGCACGGGGAAGCCGGTGTACGCGGCGAACATGCTGAGCTCTTCAACGTCGACAAACTCGAAGTTGGTTTCGTAGAAGTCGAGTCCGTATTCGCGGGCATGGGCCTCCATGACCTTCTGGATCTCGGCAATCCCCTGCGGCAACGCCCGATGAATGCTGAGTGCCATGACAATGTCTCCTGGCAAAGTACGGTGCGAATTCGAGCTACCAGAGACTACCCCACAGGCCACGATTCTGAGAACACGACTTCGTGAAAGTTGCCGCCAAAACTGCAGATACGGCATTAATTGGTATCTACGCCGGAAGTGCCATCCGCCGTTTGGGTGATCTCCAGACATCGCATCAGCGGTTCGGCGATCCGTTGCGCGAGCACGATAAACTGCAAGGCGTCGTCACCTGCCAGTTCCGGAAGTTCTGCACAGGTGAGGTTCAACGGCGAGAGACCGGCGAAGGCCTGTCGAATAGCGGGGTCATCCGCGAGGCTCGGCAGGGCACCAGCCTGATAGGAGGTTGCGAACTGGGTTCGCGCATGCTTCAAGATTTCTTGAACGCCCGCGTCGTCAAACGCCAGCTTTCGCTGGCACAACTTCTTAGTGTTGATGCACTCTGAGAAGAACGGCAGAGGAAGCCGCTGGGCGAGTTCGTAGATCTCCATCAACCGCGACAGTTCCGCGTAGGCGACGTCGACCGATGGGCTGCCGATGTTGATGGCTTGATCTCGGGTAATGAGTACCGCCGGGGCGACCTCACGGTTTAAGGTCACTGCTGCGAGCAACTGATCGTACCAAAGCTCCAGGAGCTTCTTTGTGGACAGGCTCGACCAGGTTGCTCGGCGGATGCCCTGAGTAGTCCAGTCTTTCACATGGCCGGTCAGCGTTCGTCCCGCGAGATCGATTCGCACGAGCAGCGGATCGGCGGCCGGATCGACTCCTGATTTCTTCGATTCCGCAATGACCCATTCTATGCCGTTGTTGATTCTTTCAGCTTCCGCTTGTCCCAACGCACCGCCGGGCAACATACCGGATCGTTCTAAGTGGCGGACGATGCTTTCCGTGGACGCCCCTTTGAGTCGCTGAGTCAGCCAGTGATCGCCGATCGACCAGCGATCGAGGCCCTGCAAAAGCAGCGGTTCGCGATCTTCGAGCTGAACTGCGTCGTCTCTTAGTGAGAGGTTCAAACGCTGCAGGAACAATTTCCAGGGACAGATCAGCGCCAGCCGCAGTTCGTCCGTTGAAACCTCGTTCTCGGCTTCGGCGACTTCAAGTGTCGTTTGCGAAAAGGGCGCTGGCAGTTCACGCGGTTTCAGGATGCCTGCGGCGGCTCGACAAAGCGATGCCTGATAACTGAAGAGTTGCGGATGGGATTCATCAAAGTAGCGCGGGCTGAAGGCTTGCAGTGGGTGCTCGATGACCAGCGCGTCTCGTAGATTGCTGTCAGCCCCTGATTGGTTCGTCTCCTGCTTGAGGACATCCAGCAACTCGTCAATGAGCACTGACGGCGGACGCGGTTTCTGGTCGCGAATCCCCTGCCCTTGATAGGTGATGATCAATTGCGATTTCGCGGCCAGAATCGCTTCAAGGAACAGATGGCGGTCTTCATGCCGGGGAGCGCGGTCACCCAATTGCGGAGATCGTGCCATGAGGTCAAATCGCACCGGACGTTCGGATCGCGGGAAGGCACCGTCATTGAGTCCCAGCAAGCCGACGACAGCGAACGGCAGGCTGCGCACGGAAGCCAGATCGCAGAAGGTGACGCCGCCAATACGGAACCCGCCGGCGCCGGTCTGCTCATCGACTTCCTGCTCGATTTCCAGCGCGATGACTCGGAAGGGAAGCTGATGATCAAAGTCGTTCTTGGCGGCGAGTTTGGCGACATGATCGATCGCGTCGAACAGGATCTGCACTCCGACAGGATCGTCGTCTGTGTCGACGAACTCCTGGACGAGTCGAGTTAGTAACGGTTGCCAATCCGCGACGGAGTGTGTTTTCTGAATTCGATCGCGCCAGTTTGTGAGGCGGCGAATGAACGCCCAGAACAAGCCTAGCGTCGCGCCCTCCAGGCCTGAGGCGCGGTCGAGCGCCGCGACGTCGTCCACGAGCATCTCACCGCCCGGCGGCATTGCATAACCGAGCAACAGGCGATCGAGCCCGAACTCCCAAGTGTTCAAGTCCGTGGCTGGAAGCTCTTCCGTTTCCCGGTGTTCGGCGTCCACGCCCCAACGCACACCGCTTTGAATTGCCCACTGCGCAACATCGTCGATGCTGGCGGAGTTCAGCTTGGCCGCCTTGCCAATAACTTCGATATGCAGCAGATCGACCATCTCACTGATGGCGAAACGTCCTTGCAGGACAGCGAGCACTCGAAAGTAAGCTTCGATCGCTGGCCGCGTCTTACGATTGGAACGGCCAGCGATCTGAAACGGAATCTGCAAGTTGTCCGTGAAGCCATCCGCTCCAAAGACCGCCTGGATGAACGGTGCGTAGGTTTCGAGATCCGGGCTCATGACGACGACGTCTTCGGGCCGCAATTGCTCATCTGCCTCGAACGCGGCGAGCAACTGGTCATGCAACACTTCCACTTCGCGCAACGGTGTATGGCAACTGTGAATCCGCAAGCTGGAATCGTTTGGCAAACGCGCAATGTCGTAAGGTTCGAAGGGTTCCTTGAGGATCTCCGGCATGTCCTCGTCGGTGTGCAGCTCACGACTCAATGGATCGATCGCGCGACGAACCGAGCGCTGCAGGCAGTTCAACAACGAGGCTGACGTGACGTCGAAAGGCTGCTCTTCCTCAGATGTGAGTTCCCAGTAGTGCCACGGCGGACCATCGCGATCCACCATCAGCATTTGCTGTTGGCGCGACAATTCGCCGCACGATGCCAGCAGCGGATGTAGCAGATCAACGTGCTCCGTGACACAGAACTGCCGCAGCGAGATTTCTGCCGTGCGCAGTTTTCGCAGCATGGTTCGGCGTCCCTGCATGTCACCCCAGTATTCCAGGGCGGGGACGAGGATAAATACGTTGATGTTGCTGAAACGACCGACCGCTTCGAAGAAATCGAGATGTGACTGCGCCAGACCGCCAGCTACCCAAGCATTGACCCGCTCGGAGATATGAGTTGGATCCAGAGAAAGCTTATCGGCGACGTCGGCGGTCATGGCTTTGACCGACCGATAAGGGACGTCTTCCGTGATCTTCTGCCAGAGCTTTCTTTGCCAGCTTGCTGCTGTCGGCACATCCCCTGCCCTTTCAGGCCAGTCACGCCCAGCCTGCCAGCCATCAATCAGTTCCGGGCGGTCCAGCAGGTAGCGATCAAACAGCCGCCCGATGCAGCGAGACAGATCGAGCAGGTTCTGCATGTCCAGCTTCCCACCATGAGCGAACAGGTAGTTGCGGACGTCCCCGAAGTCGGGATCAGAGATGAAGTCGCGCAGACGTCTGGCGATTGCCCAGGTTAGTGAGTCGAGTTCTCGTTCGGGGGCGAGTTCTTGGCCGAGGACTTTTTCCAGAACGACGGCGATCCAGTTGCCGAGTGGCAGAAACTCGAATTGAGCCCAGCATCCGGTTTGTGAGGCCAGTCGTCGACTGAGCACGCTGCTCCATCCCTTGCCCGGAACGACGATCGTTTCTTTGGCAAGGACCGACGATTGAGGCCGAGCGATGACGCTTTGAAACTTGCTCCACAAGGTTTCGAAGTCAGTGGACTCGTAGACGTCGATCGGCACGGATTGGCTCGAATTCAGAGTTCAGGATCGCGGCGGTTCAACGATGAGTTGTTCCAGTTCCGCGACCATTCTGTGAACTCGATCGAGCGGGTAAAGGCAAAACGAAAATTCGCGGCTCTTCAGCAGGCGATTCGCCGCCAGACGTTGTTCAACGGCGGTGAGTTTTTCTTGCAGCACTGCCTGTTGATTTGCGGTCTCCATGGAGAGCTGCTTGCGAATCGTTCTGAGTTCCTGATGTCGGGCATAACCAAGTCTGCGCCTAACGCCGCGCGTGACCACGACACTGGCAGACTCGGTGCGAACGCTCTGTGCCTCGGCCAGGAGTGAGTTTCGCCTTTGGGCGAGCGACTCAATTGCCTGCCGATCTGTACTCGTGAGATGGCGCTGCGGGTTCTGTTCCATGTCCCGGATTCTCTGTCGCAGGCGTTCCGCGTCTTGGCCCGTGTCGGGAAATGGTTGCGAGAACGGCAACCACGCGGTTGCTGACAACGTCAAATAGGCTGGTGCCGGGAGCTTGAGCCAGCGCGAGATCAGCCGATCGGTGATCTCGTCATACTTCGCGCCGCCGATGCCATGAATGAAGAGGTCGCCGAGCAGCAATCTTGCGAACAAGGTAGTCGTCAAGGCGCGCGTTCGCAGTTTCCAGCCGCGTTGAGACAACTCCCGTAAAGCTGCGACAGCAGCAGAGTGATCCGCTGAGCTCAATGGGATCTCGCCCACGATTGCCTGGTCAGTCGGATGGGCTGCAAGCAGGAGTTCGCCGCCGTGTTGCTGAACGAACAGGCGACCGCGCGCTCGAGTACCCTGTTGCCAGATCCAGAACGGCGTCTCATGCCATGAACCGACCGCTTCGAGATCCGGAACCGGATGCGCACGACTGCGAACTCGATTGATTCGTCGATACTCGGCGACTGCGGCATTGTGGGTGTCACGAAAGTGGGATGCGTCTGAAATCAGATGAGTGACGAATTCGCGGAAGGCGTCGGTTTCGCAGACTCGACTAAGCGGCAATTCGAGGTTGCCCCAACCGTTCTGCCATTCAAAGTTGGCTCGACCAGCGGTCAGGCAATCCACCAGATGATTCGACTGCAGCGACTGTTTCAACGCATGCGGCCACAGGTCGCTTAAAAGTGGTGGTCCGTTTTGCCAGATCCATGCATCGCGTACCCGATCCGCAAACGATCCGAAGAGTTGCAGATCGAGGATCTCAGCATCTTCCCAAGGCTGATCCGCTCGCGGCTTGTCGAACGCAATCTCCATCTTAGTTGGCGCTTCGCGAGTCCCTGCCGGGACGCTGATGGAGGTCGAGTCACAAATGTCGTTGTCGACGATCAAGTTCAGGCCTACGCCTGAAGCGCGTTGCGCGAGGAGCGACGTCGCGATCTGCTTCACCCAGACTCCGGGATGGAAAATTTCCGGCTGATGCCCCGTCACGATCAAGGGAACTGCTTCCAGTTGCTCGATGCCCGGCAAACGCGCATTGGATCCAAGTATCTCCCCCGTGTACTGGAGTGCCGAACGCAGAATCTCTGCGCTGGCCGCTTTTCGCACGTCGGCCAGTGGGCGGCCGAAGAGCAGTAACTCGGGGCGAGCGAACAGCTCTCGCTGTTCATGCAACAGTTTGGGCGCGGCCGACAACGGGGGTATCGTGAGGAACGTGCCGTCTTCGCGCGGAACTGAGATTCGAGTGCGTTTCCAAACGGGCTCGCTCGTGATGGAGAACGAACCGCTCACATCACGTTCCGCAGGCCGACGGACAGCAGGCGGCTCGTTCGCGATCGAACACTTCACGGTAGTAGGCCATACGCTTTGCTGAATCGTCCAAGGCGCCACCGAAGGACCGCTTCTCGTCGAGGTACACGAGCGGAACCGGGAACTCTTGAATGCGGAAGCCATGACGCACGGCCTGCACCCAGAGCTGCAGCGGCATCGCGTACCCCAGTTCTGTGATGCACAGGTTCTCGAGTGGCAGCGTTCGATACGCTTTGAAGCCGCAGAACGAGTCCGTCAGGTTCAAGCCCAACTCCTGGTTCAGCAGCTTCGTGACCTCGACGTTGACCTTGCGACGCTCCTCTGGAGGAACGCTGTCGCCGTCGAAACGCTTCAGATAGCGGCTGCCGGAAATGATGTCGTAAGGCTCGTCGTTCTCCGGAAAGACGGCCGCGGCGATGGTCGGAATGAGGCTTGGCTCATGCTGTCCGTCGCAGTCGATCGTGACGACCACATCGTACTTGTGCTCAATCGCGTAGTTGAACGCAGTTCGCAACGCCGCGCCGTAACCTTGGTTGGTGAGGTGGGTGGCGATCTGAATGCCGGGTATTGAGGAAAGAACCTTCGCCGTTCCGTCTTTGGAACCGTCATTCACGACGAGCACGTCGTCCGCGTAACGGCAGACTTCGGCGAGTACAGGCAGCAGGTGCGCTTCCTCGTTGTAGACGGGAAGTGCAGTCAGGACTTTTGGTTGCATAGATCAATCCGTTGCGACCGGGGCCGCAATAAGTGAGTCGGCAAGCGAAACCATCATGAGGCGGTCGATAATTGTGTTCAATGCAAGCGAACGGTCAGTTCTGCGGAATTGCCGAGTCGCTCAGTCGGCGGGCGTTAAAGTCTGTCGCTGCTGGCGAGCAGTCAGGCAGCGAATCCTCATCGCCGCGGCACGTCCTTGGCGTGTTGACGACAGAGGACACAAAGACTGGCCCTGATACGCCTGCCGATTCGGTAATATCGGAACGTTTTCCCTGATTCGCTGGCGCGGTCGAACCGACGCATTCTGTTCCCTGCCCTTCCATTCGCATCAGCTCTAACTTATGGCTGTTGATTCGAGAACGACCGATCGCCTCGACGGAGTTTCGCATGAGTAGTCTCGATCCGAATTTCCACGCACGTCGCCAATGGCTGGCTGCTGCTGGCGGCGGGTTTGGTGCGCTTGCCTTGTCCTGTTTGTTGGATGCCGACGCTGCCGAGTTGGTTTCAAAAGAGACGATTGTTGGCCGCGATCACACGCCCAAAGCCAAGCGAGTACTGCAACTGTTCATGAACGGCGGCGTCTCGCAGATGGACACGTTCGACTATCGGCCCGAGTTGCAGAAGCGACATGGCCAGCAAGTCGATTTCGGTATCAAGGCCGCCGCGACCAGCACGCCCGGCGCGGTGATGAAGTCTCCGTTTGAATGGCGTCAGTACGGCGAATGCGGCCGCTGGGTCAGCAGTGTGTTCCCGCACGTGGCTCAGCACGTGGACGAACTGGCGTTCCTCATGGCGATGATGTCCAAGACGAACGTGCACGGCCCGGCCAGCTATTTGCAGAACACCGGATCGACTCAGCCGGGGCTGCCATCGATGGGCGCCTGGCTGTCTTACGGATTGGGGCGACTGACGGACAACCTGCCGCAGTTTGTTGTCATCCCGGATCATCGCGGGCTGCCTTACAACAACGCGGGCAACTTCTCAGCGGGGTTTCTGCCGGCAGCTCATGCGGGAGTCATTCTGAAGCCGAACGCTCCGATTCCGATTGCCAACCTGCATCCACCAAAGTTCGCGACCGAGATCACAGCCGACAGCCAAACGGACGGTTTGCAGTTGCTGCAAACTCTTAACCAGAAGCACAAGGTTCAGCGCCCCGGTGATTCTCGACTGGACGCGCGGATGCAGTCTTTTGAACTCGCCGCCCGCATGCAGATGAGTGCCCCCGATGTGCTGGATCTCGCCCAGGAGACACCAGAAACGCATCGACAGTACGGGCTCGATGACGAAACGACGGCTCCATTCGGCAGGAACTGTCTGGTGGCTCGCCGTCTGATTGAACGAGGTGTCCGGTTCGTGCAGGTCTGGAGCGGCATGGGCGGGCCGTCTCGCAATTGGGACAACCACACCGACATTCCGAATGAACTGCCCTTCATCGCACGATCAGCAGACAAGCCGATCGCGGGCTTGTTGAAGGACCTGCAGCAGCGCGGCCTACTGGAGGACACCATTGTCGTCTGGACGACGGAGTTCGGACGCATGCCGTTTACTCAAGGGGCCACCGGGCGCGATCACAACGGTGGTTGCTTCGTCAGTTGGCTGGCCGGAGCCGGAGTCAAGGGCGGCGTGACTTACGGTCAGAGCGACGATTTCGGCTATCAGGCCGCCGAGAACAAAACGACGGGTTACGACCTGCATGCGACGATTCTGCACCTGCTGGGGATCGAGCATACGCAGTTGACCTATCGACACAACGGTATCGACCGACGGCTGACCGATGTGCATGGCCGAGTGATTCACGAGGTCCTCGCCTGATTGGCACACCGCCGTGCTGCCAGATTTGGGGAAGAACGCGCTCGCCTTCATTTAGTCGCAAGCTCGTCCCGCGTAACATACGTGCGGAGTTTGTCCGCACAGCTTTGGGAGAAGCGGTATGAGTTCAAGTTTTCGCGCGGTTGGCCTGTTGCTGTTGGTGATTGCCGTCGTTCTGCTGGATCAGTCTGCCTCGCGCGCGGACGTGTTCGACGATCACACGGCCTACTGGCTGAAGCAGGTCATCGAGAAGTCGCCGTCGACGCCATCGCTGTCGATGAAGGATGGCGCGAAACTCAAACCGATCGGTCGCCGACTGTCTTCGCCCTGCATCGTCATCAAGACGGATGAAGACAATGTCGTGAAGGCGCTGGTCACATGGGGGCTGCGCAAAGGCAAAGATGGACCAACTCCGGTGGTTGTGATCGAGCGATTTGTCACCTACCGGGGAGACCGCCCGAACATCACCGCAGCTAGCGGCAAGGACGTGATGCTGTTTCCCGGTTTTGCCTACAACTTCGATATCGGTCAGGTGGTCCCTGAGGGCCAGGGTGAAGACGTCAAATGCGTCGGCGAGGGAACGCTGGAGATCGTTGATCCCTCGAAGCTGTTCACTCTGAACGGCCCCGCCATCCCGACGGATGGCCCCGAGGCTCAAGCAAATCCGACTTCTCACGAAGAGGTCCTCCCATCCGACTTTGCCGGTTCCTGGTCGGTCCGCATTGATGGTCGCTGGGAAGGTCGATGGGAACTGAAGGTCGATGAGCGGCGAATCTACGGCAAGTTCATTTCCGGCGAAACGAAGAGCGAATATGAGGTCAATGGCCGCATCGCAGCGCTCGCTCACAACGCCCGGCTGGATGTGGAACTGGCCAACACGTCCCAGGCGATCGACGCATTTCTGTGGACCAAAGACAAATCCGCCATGGCTGGAACCGTCGTCATTGCCGACCGCAAAGTTGGCTTCTACGCCACCCGCATCAAGCCGGAATAGCTCTCGCTGTAGACTATTATCCGTGTTCAATCAGTGTTTCATCCGTGGCTGATTCACTGCTTACTTCGGGGGATCAGATGACGGAGGCGGCGTCTGCAGTCGCCACTCCTTGTTGACGATCAGCCGCGCACCGCGGTGGAACGTGAGGTAAGACCACGCCCATTGCAGGACGACGAGCAACCGGTTCTTGAAGCCTGTCAGGTAGTAGATGTGGACGACCAGCCATATCAGCCAGGCGACGAAGCCGGCCATTTTCAGGCGGCCGATTTCGACAATCGCGCGGCTGCGGCCGATCGTGGCCATCTGCCCCTTATCCACGAACTTGAACGGTTGCCGAGCCTTGTTGGCTAACTCGTCGCGAATCAGTCGCGCGACGTAATGCCCCTGCTGCATCGCGACCGGAGCAGTTCCCGGCAGCGGCTTCCCGGTCTGATGAGTGAAGCATGCCTGATCGCCCAGCACAAACACATTGGGATGGCCCTTCACGCTGAGATCCGGCTCCACAACGACTCGCCCCTGTCGATCAACCTCCAGAGCAGTGGCTTTGCCGAGCGGAGACGCTTGAACTCCCGCAGCCCACAGGACCGTTGCCGCGCGAATGCGTTCGGCGCCGATCTCAACTCCATCGGCGTCAATCTTGGTGACCGCGCTGGAAGTCCAGACTTGAACCCCGAGTTGTTCCAGATCGCGCGCGACCTTGGCGGCGGACTGCTCGCTAAACATCGGCAACATGCGCGGACCGGCTTCCAGCAGGATCACTCGCGCTTGAGTCGGATCGATGTTGCGAAAGTCTTTGGCCAGCGTGAAGCGACTCATTTCGCCGATTGCTCCTGCCAGCTCCACGCCTGTCGGGCCGCCACCGACGATCACAAAGGTGAGATACCGCTTGCGGTCTTCGGCGGAGGTCGTGCGTTCGGCAGCCTCGTAGGCGGAGAGCACACGGCGACGGATCTCGGTTGCCTGTTCGAGGCTCTTCAAACCGGGAGCGTACTCTTCCCACTCATCATGCCCGAAGTAACTGTGCTTGGCTCCACAGGCGAGGATGAGATAGTCGAACGGGACCTCTCCGAACTCGGCCACCGCGACTTTACGGTTCAATTCCAGCGAGCGGATTTCGCCCTGCAGAACGCGGACATTTCGATACCCCGACAACATGCTGCGTATCGGCGCTGCAATGTCTGCGGGACTGAGTCCTGCCATCGCCACCTGGTACAGCAGCGGCTGGAAGAGGTGGTGGTTCGATCGATCCACCAGCGTCACCTCGACGTCTTTGACTCCACCCAACCCTTTGGCAGCGTTCATCCCTGCGAACCCGCCGCCCACAATCAATACACGCGTCATACAAACTCCGGTCTTCTACGCCTTTCTGACTGTTGCAGCGGCGCGAGCGATCTTTTCTCCAATGAGCGCGATCTTGTGGTCTTTTAGCCGTTTCTCGTTCAACCAGTAAGGACTGGTGATTTCCTTGAAGGCATGAATCGCGGCTTGAATGCCCTCGGCCCACGCCACTGCGATCAGCTTGATGTCGCCATGAACGTCGCCGACTGCGAAGATGCCTTTGCGGCTGGTTTCAAAGTAGGGATCGACCGCGATGCTGCCGTCTTCGTTGAGTACCAGTTCCAGTCGCTCGAAGGTTTCCTTAGCCGACAGAAACCCGATTTGCACGATGGCTAGGGAACAGTTGAGCGAACTACCCGTGCTCAGCTGCATTTCGATCTTGTCGCCGACGAACTGAGCGGCCGTGATCTCGGTCAAGAGATGAACGCGTCCGCCAGCGTCGCGAATGCGATTAACGCTGTCGGGTTTGCCAGTCGGTTCCGCCGCGCGGACCAGAAGATCAACTTCGCCCCCGCGTGCCAGCACCATCAAAGCGGCATCCAGAGCCGAATCACCGCCTCCAATTACAGCGACGTGGCTGCCTTCGTAGTCACCAATCTTGGGAATCTTGTAATGCACGCTGCGCGATTGCAGTTGGTCGAGGACTGGTAGCTTGCGGGGATAGTGCAGCAGTCCGCAGGCCATGATCACCTTACGACATAGGTAACTTCCCTTGCTGGTGATGACTCGTTTCAGCTTATCTTCGTTCTCGATCTGGTCGGTGTCTGCGATCGTCACCAGTTCTTCGTTGAAGCGGAACTGCACGAGAGCCTCGGCCGCCTGCCGATACGTGCGTTGAGACAGCTCTTCACCCGTGATGCCATCCGGAAAGCCGGGAATGTCGACGATCCGTTTATCCGCATACAGAAACTGCGGCTGCCCTCCCGGTCGGTCTTTGGCCTCGATAACCAAAGTCGTGAGCGCCCGATGAGCCGTGGTCAGTCCCGCCGCCAATCCCGCGGGCCCTGCCCCGATGATGACGACGTCCCAATACGGAAGTTGATCGAAATCCAGATCAGCTTTGAGTTGAGTAACTTTGAAATCGGACATGATATGTTGGCTTTTGTGTCGGCAGCACAGCGGCGATTGATGGCGCGAATGTTGGAACCAAACCACTATCTCGCGACACCAGCGGCTGCTGTTTCCTCGTGATTGTCTTCATGCCCTGACACGCCATGTCGAGAACTGGTTGGCTCAATCTTTCACCACGAACTCGTCGACGTTGAGCAAGGCCCGGATTAATACGGTCCATGCTGCCTGATCCGCTGATGCAGTTGCATCGCTCGTGACGTCTGCGGCCTTAATACTCCCGTTTTCGAAACGGCCCTTCTGAGTTCTGAGAAAAACCGCGAGTTCGGCGAGTTCGTCTGCTTCCGGTGGTCGAGTGAAGCAACGCCGGAACAGCAGCGCAATCTTGCTTTCGGTCGTACCTTCAGCACGGTCGATTGCCTTACCAAGCGACTGGGCTGCTTCGTGAAACATGCCATCGTTGAGCAACGTCAACGCTTGCAGCGGTGTGTTCGAGACGTCGCGGCGGGCGATGCAGGCTTCGCCGCTGGGGCCGTCGAACGTCAGCGTCATGGCGAAGGGTGCGGTGCGCTTAGTGAAAGTGTAGAGGCTGCGACGGTAACGATCCTCGCCTGTGCTGGTGGTCCATGTGATCGCACCATAGGTGCCTTCAGTCGTCACGCTGGCGGGCTGTGGAGGAAACACGCTCGGCCCGCCTTGCTTCGAGGAGAGCAGGCCTGCAACTCGGAGAACTGAGTCGCGAATGATCTCGGACTCCAATCGGACCCTTGGACCCCGAGCTAGTATTTCTGCTGGCGCCACGCTTCCTTCCGGGCCATCGTGACGCAGTTGCGAAGTCTGCTGGTAGGTGGAGCTCATCACGATCAGTTTGTGCAGACGCTTCAATGACCAGCCATCTTGTCTGAAGTGCACGGCGAGCCAGTCGAGCAATTCGGGATGCGTTGGCAGATCACCCTGCAAACCAAAATCCTGTTGCGATCGCACCAGTCCATTTCCGAAGAATGCGGCCCACTGCCGATTGACCGTGACTCGAGCCGTTAAGGGGTTCTCTGCGGAAACCAGCCACCGCGCGAAGTCGAGGCGATTCCGTGGGACTTGTTTAGGCTGAGGCAAGAACGGCGGCAATCCGGGGTGCACTTGATCGCGAGGCTGCAGGAATTCCCCACGGTGCTGGCGGTATGTCGGTCGGGGATTCGCTGAGGGGCGTTCCTGCAGGACAAGTGTTGCCAGTCCTGCAGGCTTTTGTCGCAACTGCCGGATGCGGTCGGCCTGAGCTTTCAGTTCCGGTGCTCGCAGCAGGAACTCGGTCCGCAGTTGCTGGCGCTCATCAGCCGAGAGTTGAGTGTCGTCGCGTGCCAGTAGGCGTTCGATTTCGGGGCTGAAATCGCGAGCAACCGGATCGCGCTCGGCGTCGGTGGTGCTGAGTCGGAATCGCCCCAGCGAACTGGCGAAGTGACGCCCGAATGTCATCTTCAAGTGCAGCGGCTTCGCAGGTTCTACTGGAGTCTCAAGCACGAAGACGGCTGTATGCCGTTCGCCGATACGTCCATCAACGGACCAGCCGGTCTGCGGATCTCCATCGACTGCCAGTTGGGCAGTGACTGGATTGGCTCCAAAACGATTCTTTGAGTAGCTGTCTGTGGCCTTGCGAATCCGCACTGGCTTGCCATCAGCAGTGACGATGAACTCGCTGAGGAAGAAGTCGCCTTTTGTGCCTTCGTAGTAAGTCATGCCGGGACCATTGGCGGGCAGACGCTCGTCGGGCAAAGCTTCCAGGCGGATCGCCGCGATCTTGTGAGCGGTCGGCGGGAAGATGAGTTCGTAAGTGTCGTACTTCGTCGTGTCGCCGGATGCGAAGATGGAATCGTCTTCCTGCACTGTGAGGAGTGGCATGTTGGAAGTTGCCTTCGACGGCCGCAGCGGACGCCATGCGATCGTTTGTTGGCGCTCCCTGGCTAGCCATTGGCTGAATCGAGTGTCGACGACCGACGGTTCATCGGGTTTCAGTGGCGGTAACGCTTTGCCGAGACTCAGTCGCACTCGGCCCAGTGTGTGCTGCGTGCCGTGATTCTGAGCCAGTTTCACGATCAAACGCGTACCTTCGGCGGCTGGAATCGGAGACTCGAAGTAGAACACTGCGGTTTTCGGAGTGTTCAACTCCTGCTTGGGGTCCTGTACGGCCCAGCCGGTTTCCGGCTTGCCGTCAAACGCATGCTCGATTGGAAACTTCTCTTGTTGAGCCGCAGCCTCGCCACGAACGAGCTTCACCGGCGCTGGTGGCTGATCACCCTGTTGAGCTGCCACTGAGATCTCAGAGAGCACAAAGTTGCCGTGCGGTGTTCGGCCGGGGCCTTTCTTGGGCAGAGAGGCGTCGGTGAGCGCTTCGAGTTTAAGGCGATCGACTATCTGCGAAGTTTCGATAATGAACTCGAATTCGTCACGATCCGGGCCGGGCATCGCGAACAGAACCGAGCCGTCATCCTGCAGCTTCACATCTGGTGTTTCCTTGGCTGAGTACTTGCTCGGCTTGCTGACGGTCCAGTCAGCGTCAGGTCGGGGCCAATGTTTCTCCAAGTCTGCGACCAGGCGATGAGCGGTTTCCAGATTACTGCGATAGGTGGTTTCCAACACGCTGTCTGGCAACTCAAGGTCGGGTTCATCGGCATTGTTCAGATAGGCCATGAACCGGTAGTAGTCATGATGTGAAAGCGGGTCGTACTTGTGGGAGTGACACTGAGCACACCCGAGTGTCAGGCCCAGCCATGTTGTCCCTGTCGTCGCGACGCGGTCGGTCATGGCGTAGAAGCGGAACTCCAGAGGATCGATGCCGCCTTCTTCGTTGAGCATCGTGTTGCGATGAAAACCGGTCGCGATGCGCTGCTGGGGAGTTGCGTTGGGCAGCATGTCGCCAGCCAGTTGCTCGATGGTGAATTGGTCGAACGGCATATCGGCATTCAGAGCTTTGATGACCCAGTCACGATACGGCCAGACCGTGCGGGCGCGGTCCTTTTCGTAGCCGTTCGTGTCGGCATAACGCGCGAGATCCAGCCAACGTCGTGCCCAGCGTTCGCCGTATTGAGGCGATGCGAGCAGGCGATCGATGAGCCGTTCATAAGCCCGATTCAAACCCTGCGAGTCGTCGCTGGCGGCGGATTCCTCTTTGACTTCCTTCAGGAACAGGTCCGCCTCTTCAATGGTTGGTGGCAAACCGATGAGATCGAGCGAGGCTCGCCGCAAGAGCGTGTAAGGATCGGCTTGCGGTGCTGGCTGCAGTCCTGCGGCTTCCAGCTTGGCAAGGACGAACCGATCGATTTCATTGCGCGGCCAGCTTCGCTGCTGAACCGCTGGCAATGGGCTGGCTTGGGGCAGGCGAAACGCCCAGTGATCCTGATACGGGGCGCCGGCTTCAATCCAACGTTTGAGTGTTGCCTTCTGAGTCGCTGTCAGCACCTTTTTCGTCGAGGGGGGCGGCATGACAGAATCGGAGTCAGTCGACTCGATTCGCTTCAGCAGTTCACTGTTCGCTGGTTGGTTCGGCACGATCGCTCGTTCGCCGGATTCGGCTGGCTTCAGTGCCGATTCGCGCAGATCAAGTCGCAGCCCGGCCTCGCGGCTGCCTTCGTCTGGTCCGTGACAACGGAAACAGAATTGCGACAGGATCGGCCGCACGTCGCGCGCGTAGTCAATCGGTTCGGCGGCGAAGCACGTAGCTATTCCGCAGGTGTTGATCAGCAACAGCCAGAAGCTCCGCTCGAAAAGTCGCTTCATCGTGAATCTGAACTTTCATCACCGTGAGGTCGTGCCTGAAAACTGCGACAGAAGTCGGTATTTCATATTCGCTCGAAGAGCGAGTCGAAATGGAGCGAGCGAACTTCGTAGACTGGTTTCGCGTGGCGTCGGAGCTGCCCATACTGCTCTGCAGGATTTCATCAGGAATTGTCGTCGAGGAGAGTTGCCGTGTCGCACTCATTAGCAACGTTCGGTTCGGGGTGCTTCTGGTGTACGGAAGCAGTCTTTCAGCAGGTTGCGGGCGTAAAGTCCGTCGTTTCAGGTTATTCCGGCGGCCAGATGGCGAACCCGGATTATCGGTCGGTGTGCAACGGTAACACCGGTCACGCCGAATGCATCCAGATCGAATTTGATCCTGATGTCATCGCGTATTCAGACCTCGTTGGCATGTTCTTCAAGTCGCACGATCCGACAACGCTCAATCGCCAGGGGAACGATGCGGGGACGCAATACCGGTCTGTCATTTTCTATCACAGCGACGAGCAGAAGCAGACCGCCGAGAAATGGATTAAGGAACTGGACGCGGCCAAGATCTTCCCGAGCCGCATTGTGACGCAAGTGGCTCCGGCAGTGACGTTCTATCCTGCCGAGCAGTACCACCAGAACTACTACCAGTCGAACTCCGGACAGTCTTATTGCCACTTCGTCATCGCCCCGAAGCTGGCAAAGTTCCAGAAAGAATTTCGAGCCAAATTGAGGCCGGAAGTGATCGAGGAATGACGCGACTGTCGGAACGCTGCAGCGCGCCTGACGCAGATTTCTGCGGTCGTCAAGTGACGCTCTGGATCAAGCTGGCCTTCGGAACATGCATTCTCAGGGTGGGGCACAATTCGGGCTGGTGTTACTTGGCTCGATTAGCTCAGATTGTGAAGCTTCGATGCGTCGGACAACTGTTCCGATTCGAGGCAAGACACTTCAACGACTGGTTGTCTGTTAGCGCGAATAGATGAATCGCAGAAATTTCGGTTAACGCCGTGTCGAGTTCAGGCTGCGGGGAGCGGCCTCGCCGATCGGCGTCGAGTGAAACGCAGATTGGGAGTTCAAATGGCCGGGAATCGCTATCAAACCGTGCTGCTGTTCGGCGCACCGGGTTCAGGTAAGGGAACGCAAGGCAAAATCATCGGCCGGATTCCCGGGTTCTTCCATCTTTCGTGCGGCGACGTGTTCCGGTCCCTCGATATCAACAGCACCGAAGGCAAGGTGATTTACGAGTACAGCTCGACGGGTCGACTAGTACCCGACGATGTCACGATTCGCGTCTGGAAGCGCCACCTCGACGCGCTCACCGTTCTGTCTCACTACAAGCCTTACGAAGACATCCTGATTCTGGACGGCATTCCGCGGAATCAGCATCAGGCGGAACTCGTGAAGGAGCACATTGACGTGCTGCAGATCGTGCATCTGGTCTGTCGCGATGAAGACGCAATGGTCCACCGTATCCGCCGCCGGGCAATTCGCGAGAACCGTGCTGACGACGCCTCCGAGGACGTGATTCGTCGACGATTCCATGTCTACGAAGAGGAAACCCGGCCAGTCCTCGAGTGCTACCCGAAGGAGCTGATCTCTGAAGTTGATGCGATCGGCCCGCCGTCTGACGTTCTCTTGAAAGTGCTGAATAACATTGTGCCCATGCAGAACACGCACTTTCAGACAAAGCTGAAGCAAAGCGCCGAAGGGGCTTGAGTTACGCCGATCAAGTTGCGCGAGGATTCAATCCCTCAAATGCCAGCTCACGGCTTTCTCAAGCATTCCCACGGCTTGGGAAACGCTGTCCGTGTGACCTTTGACCCAAGCCTCGGGCCAGGGTTCCTGATCCTTTGGCAGCGGTGCTTCAATAAAGTACCAGCGAGTTTTGGCTTGCACGACTGCTAGCGCAGGTGCGCGCCGATCGTCTTTCTGCAAAAGCAGCAGGTCGGTTCCCACTGTCGCCGCCCAGACGAATTGCGAGGAGGTCTCTTCTTCAAGAGCCTGCAGCAGATTCAGCATCAGCCGACCAACGGGTTCCGATGCGGGTTGGTCGCGCACATCCTGATAGAACTCCACGAGCGATTGCGGGCATTGCGCGGTCACGCGGCGAAGGAGCATGGCTGGCCCTGAAGAGGAATGAGAAACAAAACGGCCTCGCGTTCATTGAACCGCGAGGCCGTGAATCTTTTATGAATGGCTACTTCTTGGGAGCCGCAGCGGGGGCCGCCGGAGCAGCGGCAGGTTTGGGAGCGTTAGCCGCTGGCGGAGCCGCGTTCACCGGAGCCGGTGCGTTTGCCGCCGGGGCATCCTTGGCTGGCTCGCCGCCTTCCTTCTTGGCCGCTCCCGCGTCGCCAGTGGCCTGATTCAGCAAGTCCGACTTGCGGGTGTAAGGCTTGTTGAGCCGAATCGCGACGGATTCCTCAACCAACTCGTTGTACTTCGCGACCATGTCGGGACCGTTGAGCTGCGGAGCCAAGGCCAGCGTTGCCTTCAAGAGTTGCTCTGCCGTGAGTACTGCCGCCTTGTCTTTGGTGAGTTTGTACTTCTGCAAGATGCAGTCACAGAGGGCGTACGTTGCGTCGTAGTACTGCGGCGGCTTCTTCTGCATCCTGGAGAGGCGATTGCGCAGTGCGGTCCATTCGTCGATCGCCTTGGTCCACGCGGCGACATCGGTTTTCGCCGTTTCAGCTTTGGCTTGAGCAAGACGGCATTTCTCCACGAGGGGCTCCAGCGCCGGATTGTTCTTAGTGTCTTCGATCAGAGCCTCGATTTCCTTTAACGCTTCGTCAAACTTGCCTTCGTTTCGGAGTAGCCCAGCCAACTGTGAACGCACGCGAATCATGGCCTGCGTACCTGTCGGGCCTTGTGGCAGGAAGCCTGGCTCAGCTTTCCGCGCAACGATTCGCACAAACTGGTCGCGAGCTTTCTCGTTCTGGCCGAGCGTCAGCAGGCTCTCGGCAACATAGACGCTACCAGCCAGTGACAACTGCTTGCGAGCGGCGAGATTGCCGATCAGCGCGGTCCAACGCTCATCGAGATCGCTGCGCTTGCTTTCGGCGGCAACCTTCTTGTCGTTGAGCTTCTTGCGCTCGTCGTCGAGTTTCGCTTTCTCGGCGGTCTGCTTGTCCTTGTCTTCCTTCTTATTAGCCTTATCCGCCGCTTCGATCAGCTTCTCGACGTCTCCAATACGCTTGTCGATATCGGCGAGTCCCTTCTCTTCTTCAACGACCGCCAGCTTGGTTTCCTTCAACGCCTTGTCGAGCATCTTGGCGTAATCAACCAGAGCGCTGTTCACGAAGGCCGCGTCGGTGCCTTGCGCGTTCACGAGAACAGATGCGATGCCGATGATCTTGGGGAGACTGTCATCCTTGGCGAGGCTCAAGTGAGAACGCAGCGCACCGAAGATTTGCCGCATCATCAGCGGATCCAGACTTGGCGGGTTCAATTTCACAACCGCATCCGCGAGCGGATCAAGGTAAACGAGCGCCGGTTCAAATTTGCCGGATTCCAAGGCCATTTCGCCGAGAATTGTTTTGGCTTCCAAGAGAGACCGCGGTGGCTGCTCGCCGGCCTTTAACTGCTTTTCCTGGCCAGCAACGCTCTTGACGAGTGCTTGCTCAGCCTTGGTGCGCGCGTCCGAGAGCACCTTTGGATCGGCCCCCTGCTTGTTGCGGTCGCCTAGATATCGACGCCAGTACGTCTGGCCTGCGTAATACAGAGCGATCGGATAACGGGCAGACTCAGGGTTGACGGACTCAAAAGTCATCAAAGCGGTGGGAACATCGCCGATAACCTGAGCGGCTTGTCCCTTGGCGATGCGCGCATCGTCGGCTTCGGGCCGAGTCGGCCAGCGTTTCATGGTGTCTTCGGCAAGATCATTCAATTGCTTGACCGCCGCCTGCGTTTTGGGCTGGTCAGTGCCGCGGCTGGCGTTGGCGTAGATCTGCAACGCGGCTTGAACGCTCAATGCCCCGGCTTCCGGAGAAAATGCTGCGTTCGCATTCTCCTTCACCAGCTCCTGCGAGGTCGTAATGCAGTCTTCCGGCTTGGCCCCCATCAACTGGGCATAAGCCAGTTGGAATCGCACCTTGCGGATCTTTTCGGCGTCTTTGGCCTTGTCAGCGAGTTCAATGGATTTGGTGTATGCGGCGATGGCATCACCCCATTGAGCACCCGCGACGGCCTCCTGGGCGACTGCCATGCCTTCATCGAAGCTGGCGATCTCGACGGCTGATTCGCCGCCCTTGACCTCACCCTGATACTGGCGGCGAAGCAGAATGGCTTCGTTCTTGTATTCACTCGGTACCTTCGCGATTTCGGAGAGCGTCTTGAGGATCTTGCGGAAGGCATCTTCGCGCGGCTTCGCTGTCAGATCCTTCGTCAGCGAGATCTGGTGCTTTGTGAACTCCAACGCGATGCCCTGATATCCGGGCATGTTCTTCATCTTCTGGTGCTTCTTGAGCCACTCCTCGGCCTGAGTCGCGAACTCGTTAGTAGCACCTTTCTTCTTCAGCAGCAGCAGGTAAGAGTTCTCAACCTGCAGAAATAATTCTTCCAGGCCTGGAGCCTCACCCGCGCCGGTTGCCGACAGGACTTCTTCGTAGATGTCCAAGGCTTGCTTGACGTCGCCGAGTTCATCCACGCATCGACCGTGCCACATGTGCGAATACACGCCGACGACGGTGGCTTTATACCCCTGATAGATGTCATCGAATTTCTTGCCGGCGCCGGTCAACAGGTCGCGACGAGGTTTCGCTGCCGCGTCCGTGTAGGTCATGGCCTCGAAGTAGTCGAGCAGCGCCAGGTTCATGCGCGCCTCGTTCCATGCATCTTCGGCATCCTTCAACTCGTTTTCTTCTTCGGTTGGCTTGCTGCGAATTGTCTTGCGGATCACCGGAGGCTTCTTGACTCCCGGCTTGGCGCCGGTCTTCGGAGCGTCTTTCTGCTTTTGCTTTTCGCGGAGTTCAAAGAACAGCTTCTGAGCACGGTCGACGGTTTGAAGTTGGTGCTTTCGCGATTCGATGAGGTACTTGCGTGCTTCTTCGTACGCGGCCTTCTGTTTGGCAGGGTCCTTGATGACCTTGGCTTGTCGGATCCCGTAAGTACCGCGATCGGAGAGCATGGAGCCAAACGCATCGATGGCCTCGGGCACGGCTTCGTGCTGCGGATTGGCCTTCAGGAAGGTGGCGAAATGCGCCGTAGCTTGATCCAGACGCTGGTTAGCCTGCTCGGAGTTAAACGCCTCGGTGGCCGAAATGACGCGACTCAATGCCATTTCGAGTTCGAAGGAGGTCGCCAGTTCGTCTGGCAGTTTGCCTGCTTTGGCTTTTTCCAGATACAGGACGGCCATCTCGCCGTAGCCCTTGCTGCGCAACGCGCTCAGGTATTCGGAATAAGGCTCGGCAGCCGAAGTGATGACGGGAAGCGAGGACGCGCCAGCGAGAAACAGAAGTGAGAAGAGCTTGCGTTTCATCAGTTCCATCCAAACAAGTTCGAAATCTGAAGACACAGTCCGGAATTGCGACGCATTCTGACGGATCAACCGCCGGGACTTCATCCCGGCAGCCTCTCGTTATCAGAGCGTTCCTCACCGAGTGCAATGGCACCACACGATGTTAGAGAGCGTCCGACATGGTTGCGATGCAAATGACCGTGCCCGTGGGTCGCATTTTCGCAAGATCGTCACGACCCGCTGAGAGGCTACGACTCCAGCCGCTGCCGGATTTCCTGATAGACGTCTTCGCAGTGCGTGCGCAGATCGGCGACGAGTTCCGCAATGGCGCTCAATTGGTCCGACTTCACGCATTCCTCGACTCGTGCGGCGTGTTCCATCGGGATTTCGGCACAGATGGCTCGCATGTTTCCGAGAATCGTGTGAGCGGCTCGGCGAGCGGTCGCGGAATCCTTCTGCGCGAGTGCTCCATCCAGAGCCTGCATCAACACCGGACACTCCTGCAGCACGGCGTTCAGTACTTCATGCAGCAAGGCGATGTCGCCGCCAACGACGTCGCTAGCGCGGTCCCAGTTGATGAATTTGGTGTTGGCTGCGGCGCGCGCGGCAGAGGTCGCTGGTGACTCTGCGGGCTGGTCGCTGCAGTTGATTCGTCCGTTGGCATCTTGAGAACTGCAGAAAGCCGCCAGCTTCTCGAACAGCAGCGGAGCACGAATGGGCTTCGTGACGTAGGCGTCCATACCAGCGTCTAGGCAACGTTCTTCGTCACCCTTTAGAGCGTGAGCAGTCAGGGCGATGATCGGCGTGCGGCGTGTTGAACCAGCCTCCAGTCGCCGGATCTGGCGGGTGGCTTCGAGACCGTCGAGGTCGGGCATCTGGACGTCCATCAGAATGACGTCGAAGGCGCGTTGCCCCCAGGTATCGACCGCCTGACGCCCGTTGTTCGCAATGGTGACCTGATGGCCCCACTTTTCGAGCAGGGCGACGGCGAGCTTCTGGTTGACTCGACTGTCTTCGGCCAGCAGCACGTTCAGGCTGCGGGAATGCTGCGGCCGCCGTTCCGTTGGGGCGTGGTCCTCCTCAACGCGCTGTACTGCCAGCACATCCACGAGTGAGTCGAACAGTTCAGACTGCTTGACGGGCTTCGTCAGGTACGCGGCTACTCGTAAGCCTCGGCGGCGGGCAATCTCCGTTGCATCCTGCCGGGAGGTCATCAGTATCACGGGGCTCGCGGCGTCACCGCTTGCCTGCAGGCGTTCTACCAACTCGAAGCCGTCGATCTCCGGCATATCGAGATCGCTGAGGATCAGGTCGAACGGACGGCCCAGTTCGCGTGCGGCTTCGAAGGATTGAAAGGCCGACATACCACCTTCCACGATGACCGGCACGATCGACCAGCTACGCAGCATCTCATCCATGATGAGTCGATTGGTCGCGTTGTCGTCGACGACCAGAATGCGCTTTCCGGTCAGGCAATCCGTTGAACGGTGGACTAACTGCGACGCGTCCTGCGGAATGCCGAAGACTGCGGTGAAGTGAAACGTGCTGCCGCGGCCGACAGTACTTTCCACCCAAGTCTTGCCGCCCATCAGTTCAACGAGACGCGTTGAGATCGCCAACCCGAGGCCGGTGCCCTCGAAACGGCGGGTCAATGATGTATCGACCTGCTCGAATGCCTCGAAGATCTTGCTGAGCTTGTCCTCGGGAATGCCGATGCCGGTGTCACGTACGGCGAAGTGCAGCACGATCTGAGAATCATCCGGCTGAAAGAGGGTGGGAGTTGTGTTGGTCCATCGTGAGACGTCCACCAGAACTTCGCCGACTTCCGTAAACTTGACCGCATTGCCGACGAGGTTCACGACAACCTGCCGCAGGCGGCCTGCGTCGCCGACCAGCAATTCTGGTACGTCGGGAGCAACGTGGCAGGCGAGTTCCAGCTTGCCGCGATGGGCCCGCACAGCCAGCGACTTCAGAGTGTCGCCGAGGCTTTCGCGTAACTGCAGCGGCTGCGGATCGAGTTCCAGTTTGCCAGCCTCGATCTTCGAGAAGTCCAGAATATCGTTGATGATTCCCAGCAGAGATTCGCCGGACTCTTTGACCAGTGTCAGATATTCACGCTGAGTTTCCGCGAGATTTGAGTCCAGGACTAACTCGGTCATTCCGATGATGGCATTCATCGGTGTGCGGATTTCATGGCTCATGTTGGCCAGAAAGTTGCTTTTTGCGGTGCTGGCAGCTTGAGCGGCGTCGCGGGCTTCCTGCATCGCCTGCTGAGCGTGCTTGTGGTCTGTAATGTTGTGAGACATCCCGAAACTGCCGGTGATAATTCCGTGTTCGTCGCGAATCGGCATGCGGGTAATTAGAAGCCAGCGTTCTTCACCGTCGGACCAGCGCACGAATTCTTCTTCGCCGATGATCGATTCTCCGGTCGAAGTGACGTGATGATCCAGTCTGCGAACGCGCTCGGCGTACTCAGCAGGAAAGTAGTCGTCGGCAAGACGACCAACCGCTTCGGATGGATCGGACAGCCCCAACCGCTCAGCCATCGCGCGATTGATGCGGAGATAACGCCCTTCAACGTCCTTGAAAAAGATATTGTCCGGGATGTTGTCCATCAGCGACCGCAGCAGGAAGCGTTCGCGTTCCAGAGCCTCTTCGGTGCGTCTGCGAGGCGTCACGTCCCAGAAAATACCTTGCGTACCAACGAGGGCTCCGTTGGCGTCGTAGACGGGCGTCTTGAGCACGTGCGCGTAGCGTTTCTCCCCGTCCGGGGTCATATGCGACTCCGTCGCTTCGAACACCGTGCCGGTCCCCATAACTTCTGCGTCGTCGGCGGTGTATTTGTCAGCGAGTTCCTTCGGGAACAGGTCGTAATCGGTCTTGCCGAGGATGTTCTCGAACGTCGTGCTACGTGATTGCAGATAGCGCAGGTTGGCGTAGGTTACTCGCCCCTGCAGGTCTTTGCGGTACAGGTTCATCGGCAGGTTGTCGACGAGCGATTCATACAAGGCTTCCGAGTCACGCAGTTTCTGTTCGACCTCACGCCGCCGTTGCAGCTCGTCTTCGTGAAGTCGATTGGCTCGCGCCAAATCCTCGATTGTCGTGAGCAGAACATTCAGGAGCTCCTCGCGCGACGTCTGAACTTCGCCATACAGCGTCGACGGAGCAGGAGTTGCCTCCGAGTCGGGATCTGATGTTGTTGAGCCGTCGCGCGAATGACTGCGCGCCAGGCACTGATTGACGCGAGTCAGGACGATGTCCAGCGGCATTTCTTCGGACAGGTACCCGTTTGCTCCGGCCGCCAGCACAGACATCACATTCGGCGGGGAAATCTGCATCGCGTTGAGCAGCACTGGAATCTGCTGGTGGCCCTGGTTGCGCAGCTCCCGGCAGAACGCGACGCCGGTGATCTGGGGAAGGTCCCAGTCTGCGACGATCAATTGCACCGGGAGCTGAGCTGCGGCGGCGAGGCCTTCTGTTGCAGAGGTGGCTCGCACCACCTCGTTGCCAGCGGCTCGCAGGGCGTCGGCGATGGCTTCGGTGCGAGTGGTCGGGTATCCGACGATCAGAATATGCGTCATGAATCAGTTCCGTCCGCGAATAACACGTGAATTATCGCAGTCAGACTGTGAGGGCACCGAGCGGGTTCCTCAAGTCGATTGATCCAGGCAGGCAGTCGAATGTCCGGGTCGCGATGCTGGGTCAGTTCTAATTGACCGGAGAATCGATCACGTCACGTTCCACGGCCGGTGACGAAGTGACAGGCGGCGTCTGAACAGATGCGCGACTTGAACCCGATTGGATTAGCACTGCTTGATTCACCTTCACACCAGCGTCAGAATGGGCAGCCTCCAAAATCTGTGGAATCTCGCGTTTCGTCAAAAACACTTCCGATCCCGATTTCATCTCTGGGCAACATCTCAAAAGGGACGTCAATGAAGCTTCTTGCAGGCCAGACCGTCGGCATTGACTTGGGAACTACCTACTCATCAATCGCCCAAATTGGCGAGGACGGGTCGCCTCTGTGTATTGAGAATGCCGAGAAGAAGGTGATTACGCCCTCGGTCGTGCTGCTTGCCGAAGACGGAAAAGTGATCGTCGGCCCAACTCCCGAACGAATCTCGGTTGAAAAGCCCGAGAACGTCGTCGAAGCCATCAAACGCGAGATGGGCAATGCCGACTTCTACATTGTCTATCAGAACAAGAAGCTGACTCCGGAATTCATCTCGGCCCTGATTCTGAAGAAGCTGAAGCAGGACGCAGAGAAGCACATTGGCTCGATTACGAATGCCGTCATCACGGTGCCGTACTACTTCAACGACGTCCGCCGCAAGGCGAGTCAGGACGCCGGACGCATCGCTGGTTTGAACGTCATCGACATCATCAACGAACCGACGGCCGCCACGCTTGCTTACGCTTGGGAAAAGGGTGAACTCGGTCGCCCGGACATCTTCAAAGGCAACAAGACGATTCTGGTTTACGACCTCGGTGGTGGTACGTTCGACGTGACCGTCGTGCGTTACACGGCGACCGACTTCCGCGTGCTGGCCACCGACGGTGACGTGATGCTGGGCGGTCTCGACTGGACGCGCCGCATTGTCGAGCACATCTCCGAGCAGTTCGCCAAGAAGCACGGCTCGAACCCGATGGAAGATCCCGAGAGCCTGCAGGTGCTGTCGCAGGAGTGCGAAAAGGCCAAGCGTGAATTGAGCTCCCGCGCTCAGACGCCGGTGAATGTCTATCACAATGGTAAATCGTTGACGTTGTCGCTCACTCGCGGCGATTTTGAACGCATGACCGCCGACTTGATGCAACGTACGCGAGACACGACGGAACTGGTGCTTCAGCAGGCCGGCATTCAGCCGAGTGACCTGGACGAAGTGGTGCTCGTCGGTGGTTCGACGTACATGCCCGTGGTCAAGCAGATGCTCAAGGAAGTCTGTCAGCGCGAACCCAACGGCAGCGTGGTGCCCCCGGAAGAAGCCGTGGCTCGCGGTGCGTGTATTCACGCCGCCATTCTGGAAGCACGACTCACTGGCGGCGAATCGCGACTCGCCAAGGCCGCAATCAATCGTCTCCGCTCGGTTTCGACGACAGACGTGAACTCGCACGCACTGGGTGTGAAGATCAGCGATCCGCAGGATCGTTCTCGCAAAATCAATCACATCATGATTCCGAAGAACACCGCCCTGCCCTTTTCGATCACGCAGCGGTTCGTGACGACTTCGGACAACCAGCAGCGAATTCACGTTTCCATTCTGCAGGGCGACGCGGTCGACCCGCTGGCTTGCGAGCAGATCGGCGACTTCCGCATCACTGGCCTGCCCGCGAATCTGCCCAAGAACAGCCCGGTCGAAGTGACCTATAGCTACGATTCCAGTGGTCGAATTCACGTGACCGCGCGGGAATTGACTGGTAACCGTGAGGCTTCTACCGAGATCGTTCGCGAGAAGATGCAGACGGAAGAGAGCATCGACGTCATGACCGGCCTCGCAGCGGGTTATCACGTTGAATAGACAGTTGTTACTCTTGCCTGCAGGACATTGACGTTGACGAAGCCCGGTTTCAGATTGGACCGGGCTTCTCTGCATAGGGCCTCGAAATCAGAAGGAGCCGTCCAGTGGAATTGGACGTCTATAAAGAGTGGCTTGGTATCCCGGACGGGCCGCGACCGCCGGATCATTACACGCTCCTGCGCCTGGTTCAGTTTGAGGACAACGCCGAGAAGGTCCGTAACAACTACAAGAAGCTCAACGGGCACGTCCGCAAGTACGCGTCTGGGCAGTACTCGGTGAAATCGCAGGCGTTGTTGAATGAGATCGCCAAAGCGATGCTCTGCCTGACCGATCCCGAGCGCAAACGCGAGTATGATGAAACGATGGGCCGTGAGTTCCCCGAGGATGCGGGAGCGACCGTGCCGATGGAACGCATCCTCGCGAAGCAGGGACACATCACTCGCGATCAGATCAAGGAAGCAGAAGAGTTCGCTGATCGTCGCGGCCTGTCGATGCGCGACGCCGTCGTGCAGATGAAAATGGTGACGCAGGAGATTGCCACTCAAGCGCTGGCTGAAGAGCTGAAGCTGCCGTATGTAGACCTCGGTGACATGACTCCGGATGAGGAAGTCCTCGACCAGACGCCGAAAGTGCTGTGTTCGCGGAATTCGTTGCTGCCACTGTTCATCGACGACAACCGCCTGATGGTGGCCTGCGCGGATGAGCCGACTCATCAGTGCGAAGACGAATTGCGGTTGCGGTTCGGCGTGCCGATGCGGCGCGTGATGGCAACTCCGACTGCTGTAAACGCTGCCATTGCGAAGTTCTACGCGCCCGGACTGCGAGACGACGCTGGATCGAAACCGGCTGCCGCGAAGGCGACCAAGCCGCCGAAAGCCGAATCCAAGAAGGGGACAACCGAAAAGGAAGCTCCCGCAGAGGCTGCGAAACCTGCACCAGCTCCGGTGAAGAGCGTGCGGTTCAAAGATCTGCCACCCGATCAGCAGGCTCAGCGCAAGCAGATCGGCATGATTTTGATGATGTGGGCCTTCATCGGCGGCATGGTGATCGATTCGTTCTGGCTGTCGCCGCTGCTCATCAAACTGAAGTGGTCGCTGCTGGTGCCAATCGGCTTCCTGCCGTCGCTGCCGGCGATCACTGTGATCGGTTTGGTGGTGATGTTTGTGCTGCTGATTTATTGGAAATAGTGGAGGAATTCGCTGTAAGTCATTGGCGCCGGCGTCTTTTGATATGCACACTCGTTGATCCTTTCCGTTCTGACGACGTGAACGGGGGAGTGTTCAGGAAGTGTTGACCGGCTGGCGCGCTTCAGGGCGCTGGCGACTACTCACCGGAACATGTTGTTATGAGCGGGCCACCAAACGAACTTTCGACCAGCAATGATCGAACTCCGCCGACGAATCTGTTCGCGGATCGTGAGCGTCCGTTGATGAAGTCGCCGGGCGTGCTGAGATTCATCGACTCGCAGAGTAACCGGACACCTCACGCGCCGATGGCCGCTTTGGAGTACGTCCGGCGGCAGGCTCAGATCTCGGTTGAGGATTGCGTGGGTATCTTCCTGCACGATCAGCAGGAACGCTGGGTGCGTGGTCTTGGCTTGCCGGCCGAGGTCTATTTGCGGGTGCTGTCCGAACGCGTCGCTGTGGTTCCTGAGAGCTGGTCCTGGGAGATTGTGGCGAATGAGTTCGCGTTGCGTCAGACCTGCGGGAACCTCGCTCCACCTCCGGAAGTAGAAGAGTTCGCTGCCCGGTTCCCTGGATTGCGGGATAAGTTGGAAACGGAATTTCCGGAAAGGATTTCGCTGTCGGATATGGACTCGACCAAGGATTTTGGCAAACAGGGAGCGGCCGATCCCGTCATGGACACTTACATAACGCCGCATTCGGATCACGAAGTTACGACGATTGAGCTGGATGACGACAGCTCCATGCACATTCTGGATGGCGGCTACAAACAAGCTCAGCACTCGTTGCTGGGCCATACTCACCCGTTCTCCCTGTTGCCGCCGTCGCTGGTCAGCAAGATCGAAACCAGACTGGAATCGGTCTGCTTCCAGCCTGACGAGTATCTGATGCGGCAAGGCGATCCGGGGACAGGATTGTTCATCATCGAGAGCGGTGAAGCGGAGATTCATTCGGCCGATGACAACGGCCAGTCGCACCTGCTGGGGGTGAGCACGGCGAAAGAGATTCTCGGTGAGATGTCGCTGCTGACAGACGAGCCCCGTACCGCCGACGTGAAGGCTCGCGGTGTCGTGCAGACGAAGTTTCTGCCGGCGCGGGTGTTCGAAGAGATCGCGTCGAGTTATCCCGTCGTCAGTCGCGTCCTGACTCAACTGCTGGCTGATCGTCTCGGGCAGCGGGGACGTGATGCGCTTACTGGGAAGACGTTGAATGAATACCGCATCCTGAAGCGGCTCGGCCGAGGCGGCATGGCTATCGTCTATCAGGCGGAAGATGTCCGCTCGGGACAGATCGTCGCGTTGAAGATGATGAGCCACCGACTGGTTTACGATGCGCAGGCACTGCGGCTGTTCCAACGCGAGGCGCGGCTGATTGAGTCGTTTGACCATCCGAACATCGTGCGGATGCTAGGGCGTTTTCAGGCGTTCCGGTCATTTTTTATCGTCATGGAGTTCTGCTGCGGAACGAGTCTGGACGAGGTCCTGCGCTCGAAGGGGCCGCTCTCAGATGCCGAGTTCCGATCTGCGTTCGCTCAACTGGTGGATGGTCTGACTTATGCGCACTCGCGACAGGTGGTGCATCGGGACATCAAGCCTTCGAATGTGATGCGGCTTTCGGACGGCACGATTCGGCTGATGGATTTTGGTCTGGCGAATCCGATCGAGGACATGCCCGCGGGGCGTCAGGCCATTGCTGGAACGCCTGCCTACATGGCGCCGGAGCAGCTTCGCGGGCAGGTTGTGGATGAACGGGCAGATTTGTTCAGCCTGGGCTGCACTGCCTACCGCCTTTTGACTGGTAAACCGGCATTTCCGCAGACGACACTGGCTCGGATCCGCGCTGCACACGCACGCTGGGAGCCGCCGGAGTTGGCCGACGTTGCTCCTGATATCCGCGACTTCGTTCGTGGCTGTCTGCAACGCAATCCAGATGAGCGGCATATTGACCAGGATATGATCGCTAGCTGGCACAGTTGACTTCGCTTTCAGGATACTGAGACCTCGCATGGATGAGACTTCTTCTTCGTCGGATGCCGCCGACGAAGTACTGCTGCAATCGCTGAACCCGCAGCAACGCGCGGCGGTCACTCACGGCATGACGCCGTTGCTGATCGTGGCGGGAGCGGGAACCGGCAAGACGACGACGCTGACTCATCGAGTTGCCTGGCTCATCCATCAAGGCATCGATCCGCGGCGCATTTTGCTGCTGACCTTCACCCGGCGGGCCGCCGCTGAAATGCTCGGCCGAGTGGGTGCTTGCCTGCGGCAGATGGAGACCAATACGGCTCGCGGTGTTGCGAAGGCTCAACAGTCGGCGATTTGGGGAGGAACCTTTCACGCGGTTGCCGTGCAGTTACTGCGGCACCATGGAAGGCTGATCGGGCTGGAACCGGATTTCAGCGTTGTCGATCGTGCGGACTCGGAAGACTTGCTCAATGTCGTGCGGCAAGAGCAACTAAAGCCGGCCGAAGGCAAGCGGATGCCGCTGAAGGAGACGTGTCTTTCGATTTACAGCCGCTGCGTCAACTCACGCGATCCGCTGAAGCAGGTGCTGGCCGATCTGTTTCCGTGGTGCGTTGAATTCGAAGAGGAGCTGAAGGGCATCTTTCGCGGATACGTCGAACGTAAGGAACAACAGCACGTGCTGGACTACGACGACTTGCTGTTGTTCTGGAACGCGCTCGTCGGCACAGAAGCCGGCGGCGCCGCGGTTCGCAAGCAGTTCGACTGCGTGCTAGTCGATGAGTACCAGGACACGAACGTGCTGCAGTCCGAGATTTTGCGGCACATTTGCCCCGATGGGCGTGGCCTGACAGTCGTCGGTGACGATGCGCAGTCGATCTATTCGTTTCGCGCGGCGACGGTGCGCAACATCCTCGACTTCCCCGAGCAGTTTCCCGGTACGACGGTTGCCAAGCTGGAAGAGAACTACCGCAGCACGCAGTTCATTCTCGATGCCAGCAACCGCATCATCGCGGAATCAAAGGAGCGGCACGAAAAGAACCTGTTTTCGTCGCGGACCGGAGGACAGCGTCCGCAGGTCGTCGCCTGCATGGACGAGGACGAGCAGGCCGATTTCATTGTGCGCGAGGTTCTGGCTCATCGTGAGAAAGGAACGCCCCTTAAGCGACAGGCGGTGCTGTTCCGTGCTTCACATCACAGCCTGGGGCTGGAAGTGGTGCTCGCCGAGCAGAACATTCCGTTCCATAAGTACGGCGGCCTGAAGTTTGTCGAAGCGGCGCACATCAAGGACTTGATGGCGTTCCTGAGATTGGCCGAGAACCCGCTGGATATCGTTTCTGCGACTCGGGTGTTGTTGCTGTTACCGGGCATTGGCCAGAAACGCTCCGAACAACTGATGTCGGCATTGCACGCGAACCAGGGAGACTTTGCTGCCTGGGAGTCGGTCTCCGTGCCGGCCGCAGCCAAGGAGTATTGGCCTGAGTTTGTTCACCTGTTGAAATACCTGGGACGGGCGAGCCGCAAACGAGGTCAGGCCAATCCGGTCGAGTCTTCGCTGCCCATTGAGATCGAAGCCGTTCGCAAGTTCTATGCTCCATTGCTGGAGTTGAAGTACGAGAACCCCGTGGTGCGCGGGAACGATTTGCAGCAACTCGCTCACATCTCGGCGCGATTCAAGGACCGAGCGGACTTTTTAACCTCGATCACGCTCGACCCGCCGTCATCGACTCAGGATCTGGCGAGTAATCCCGTTCTGGACGAAGACTATCTGGTGCTCAGCACGATCCATTCGGCCAAGGGGCTGGAATGGAACAACGTGTTCGTGATTCACGCGACTGACGGCAACATCCCCTCGGAAATGTCCACCAAAGACGAGGGGCAGATTGAGGAAGAGCGGCGGTTGTTCTACGTCGCTTTGACGCGAGCCAAGGACCATCTCTACGTCTGCCAGCCGCAACGGTACTATGCCCGCAATCGTTGGCGTGACGACTACACGCTGCCGCAGCTCACTCGGTTTCTGACTCGGAACGCTCGAGCAGCTTTTGACTGGCGGTTGCCGGATCAGGACGAGCCCATTGTTCCGCACGCGGCGGCGACTGCGGAAACGGTTCCGGTGACTCCTGCCATCAACGCTCATCAGCATTCGCGGTCATTGTGGCAGTGAGTGCTGGCCGTCTTTGCTCAAGCGCTCCCTGCCCTTCTTTTGATCGCAGACTTTGGGCCGGAACGCCGGATCTCTATCATCGCCGCTGGCTGGAGCACTGCGCTGTAGCCAGTTTCCCTTTGCTAATGGATGTAGGTCAGAGGTTATGAGGATCACAACTCGCGCATTTTGCGGGATCGCGGCGCTGTTCATCGGGGCTGTCGTGTCGTTCGCTCAGGAGAAGACTGAGGAGCCAAAGGCTCCGGTTAAGAAGCCCGCTTCGGAGCTGAAGGTCACGACCGAAGAGGATAAGAAGCCTGATGAATCGCCTGAAGAGACCTGGAAGAAGGCGTCCGCGCGGAAGCTGGAGATCTTCAACAAGCTCCAGCAGTTGAAGAAGGATTTTACCAAGGCTGAAGGACGCGAAGCTCAGACGAAGCTGCGTAACGAGTTCGTTGAACTGCTGCGCGAGTTCGAAGTCGATATCTCTCCAAAGATGCTGGAACTGGCCGAAGGCATTTACAAAGCCGATCCTCAGAATCTGGACGCCGCGGAACTCGTGATGCAGAAGGCGTTCAACGAGAACCAGTACGAGAAATCCGACGAAATCTCGGCGAAGTTGCTGGCTGCGAATCGGAAGAGCAAGAACGTCGTGACGACGGCGGCCATCTCTGAGTACGCCGTGCACAAGTTTGAAGACGCGTCAGCTCTGCTGGCCGATGCCGAGCAACACAATAAACTCGATGTGAGCTACGGCCGCTATGTTGACGCGGCGAAGAGTTACATCGACTTCTGGAAGAAGGAACAGGAGATCCGCGCGAAGGAAGCGGCTCTGGAAGGCGACAAGGCTCTGCCGCAAGTTGCGTTTGAAACGACCAAGGGCAAGATCGTCTTTGAGCTCTTCGAAGATCAGGCACCGAACACCGTCGCGAATTTCATCAGCCTCGTTGAGGGCAAGAAGTACGATAACACGTCGTTCCATCGCGTGTTGCCTGGCTTCATGGCTCAGGGCGGCGATCCTTACACGCTGAATTCTGATCCGACGGACGACGGTCAGGGCGGCCCGGGCTACCGCATCGCCTGCGAGTGCTATCGGCCAGATGCGCGCTTGCACTTCCGCGGGTCACTGAGCATGGCTCACGCGGGTAAGGACTCGGGCGGCTCGCAGTTCTTCATCACTCATCTGCCGACCCACTGGCTCAACCCGCGGACAACGCCGACTGAGGGCGGCCACACGGTGTTCGGCCGAGTGATTGAAGGCATGGATATCGCCGCTGCCATCAAGCGTGGCGACAAGATCACTGCTGCGACCGTCCTGCGTAAGCGGTCGCACGAGTACAAGCCGGAGAAGATCGCCGATCCGGACGAGCCGAAGACCGAAGCTGAAACCAACAAGACAGAAAAGAAGGACGATTCGAAGACTCCAGCCAAGGGCAAGGAAGAAAAGTCTAAAGACGAGGCCACGAAGTCGGACGCTCCTGCCGATTCCAAGAAGGAAGAGACGCCGAAGACAGAATCCAAGTCGGATGCTCCGGCGGACAAGAAGGAATAGTTCGCCGCTCGCGTTAACGAGTTCTTCAACGACAAAGCACAGACAGCCTCGGAGTTTTCCGGGGCTGTTTCTTTCTACTCACGACTGGCTTCCAAACTATCGAGTCGCTTTTCGAGCTGACTCAGCCGGCTTTTGAGACTGGCCACTTCATCCTGCAGCACCATTCCGAGTTTCTGGCCGACCTTCAATACCTCAGATGGGTGTTGCGGCGCTGGTTGATCGGCGAATTGCACTTCGGTCAGCCACAGCAGGCCATCGCCAGCTTGAACGAGTGCTCCTCGTTCCGGGCATATCAACAAGACACGCCCCGCCACGCCGCGCCACGGCAGCTTCGTCTCAAGGTGGGCTTTCCAGACAAGCAGCTTGCGATCGCTCAGCCACGTGTAGGCGCCCGGATGAGGATCAGCGGACGCTCGGATCAACGAGTGGGTTTGCAGAGCGGAGTTGTTCCAATCGATCAATCCATCTTCCGGGCTGCGTCGTCCGTTGTAGGTGGCGAGGATTTCATCCTGCGGCTGCGGGTTCCATTCACCCGCCAGCAGGCGAGGAATCCAGCGATCCAGCGCTCGAACGGTCGCCGTATCCAGCTTGGCACCCACATCACCAGCGTAGTCCTCTGCCGTTACAGTGAACGGCTCCTGCACGAACAACGGCCCCGAATCCGTGCCCTCATCCATCAGGAAGAAGTTTGCGGCGCCGGGAGTGTTGTCCAGCACCAGCCAGGCCAATGGGGCTCGTCCACGGCCGGCGGGCAGGAACGTGGGATGGAAGCCGACGCTGCCGAGTGTCGGTACCTGCAGCAGTTCTGCTCCAACGAGTTGTGACAGGCCGACGACAAACAAGAGGTCCGGCTGCCACTCACGGACGCGAGCGAGAACGGTTGCATCGTTGATGTTGCGGAACGTCAGGCAATCGACACCAGCAGGCTCCGCGATCTTGTCGAGGGCCTCAAATCCGGTGACCAGGTGAGACGATTCAGGACGGAGTTGAAGCACACCTACAACGGGAGCACCGTGACGCAGCAGTGCTTCCAGTGTAAGGCGGGTGCTGCTGGTCGCGCCCGCCACGACGATCCGCTGCGGTCCGCGCTTCAGTGCAGAGTTCTGAGTGGTCATGGCGTGAAACGGCCTACGTTTGAACTCGGTTTGAGAACCAGGCACTCAAGCCGCCGGCGAGCACCACGGGAATCCACGCTCCCAGAGCGAGCGGATAGAAGTTCAACCGCCCGAGTTGCAGCGACGCCTGCGAGATAACAAACAGCACGCTCAGTACCACGCAGCACATGCCCATGCTTTCCAGCAAGCCGCGACTTTCCTTCTTCATCGTTAGGGGAATCGCGATGAGTGCCGCCAGGATGATGGCGAAGGGGCGTGTCAGGCGTTCGTGCAGATGCACGGTTTGCACTCGAATTGAGACCGCCCCCACCGCCGGATTGCGGATGCGCTGAACGAGGTCGGATGTGGACAGAAACTTGAAGCTGGTGCTGCGGCTATGCAATTGATCGATCGTCACTTCAGTCGCGACGAAAATATCACCGCCCTTCACTGTCGGATCGTTGCTCTTCACCGCGAAGACGAGCGTTGTACCCTGCTCTGTCAGCTTCAGCTTGTCGAAAGTCGGGCTTGGATCCTTCAGCAGCCATCCGGCCGGATGTTCGCCTGGTTGAGGCGGGATATAGACCGCGCGCTTCGCTTTCAGAGTGGCCGGTTCCGCGACCACGCTGGGCACTGGAAGCAGGAACTCGGCCCGATCGATGGATCGCGATTCCAGGTCCAACCCGCTCCCCGTGATTTCGACATTGGTCACGAAGTCGCGGCTGGTTTGCACATCGGAGATCATCGCCTTGTCGGTCCCTCGGGCGACCTGCAGACGCGGAGCGATCTCGGGCAGGATGAGTTCTTGATTCACCGTCATTAGCACCACGACGCTGAGAACCCCGACGAGAACCGGGAACGCGATGCGATACGTCGGCACGCCTGCGGACAAGACTGGGTAAACTTCACGCTGTCGTTGCAGCATGGCAAACACGGCAATGACGGAGACAACCGCCAGCGTTGGTCCGAGCAGGTCCAGAAATCCGAACGACTGAAAGAAATAGTGCTGTGTCATACGCGCGAGCATGGCGGGTACGCCGCCTGAGCGGTCTTGAAACTCATCCGCGTTGGTGAAGGCGTCGAACACGACGAACAGGCCGAACGTGGCAAAGAAGCCAATGGCAAATACGTGCCAGAAGCGTCTCAGCAGATATCGATCGTAGATCGTCATGAACTGGCCTAACGCGGGCTCCGCCCGCTGTCGTTCGACTGATTTCCCGCCCGTTTTCTCTCTTTGAGAGAAGAAGGCCATCCGATTACAGGACGTTTTCGACAATCGGGTCAATGCCACTTCTTCAGAGGGCGTCGCGACTCGTTTTGCCGTTCTGCAAGAGGTCTCTGAGTCGCTCAGCGTCGCCCTCTTGCAATGCTTTTTTGAAGCTCTGCAGCGAATCGGTCAGCTCGCTGAGGCCCGCCAGAACTGCTGCGGAGTTACCGAGCAAAATCGGCACCCAGATCTCGGGATCGCCCGAGGCAATTCGGGTGGTATCCCGGAACCCGGTGGCAGCGAGTTGACGCTGTTCGGGCTTCAGAATGGAGGCCACCGCAGCGGCCGCTACGTGCGGCACATGGCTGGTGGTCGCGACCGCGCGATCGTGAGCTTCCGCGTTCATCGTGACGACCAGCGAGCCCAATGATTCCCAAAACCGACGCACGGAATCGACCGCTGAGGCCTGTGTGTCGGTGTTCGGCGTAACGACGGTGACTCGCCCCACGAATAGGTCGGCGCGCGATGCTTCATAACCGCGTTTCTCAGAGCCGGCCATCGGATGTGAGCCGACAAAGTGCACCTGCCCGTCTGGGAGGTGACCGACGTCGCGGCAGATCGGTGCTTTCACGCTGCCAACGTCGGTAATGATCGTTCCCGGACGGCTGACTGCGGCGATGCTTCGGACATCGGTCGCAATCTGGTCGACCGGCGTGCCCACGACGACGAAGTTCCAATCGGCCTCGCCAGTGCGAACGTCTGTCAGGTACGCATCGATAATCCCGGCGTCGACCGCTGACTTCAGCCGATCCGCGTTACGTCCTATACCGATGATGCGGCTGGCGACACCGCGCGCTCTGGCCGCAGCGGCGACGGAACCTCCCAGCAAGCCCACTCCCATAATCGCCAGGACTCGATCATGGGTTGGAGCGGACATTGTCACTGGGGCCTCTGTGGGCTGAAACTGATGGTTGGAGAAGTTGACGAGTTAACGATACGGTCGATGTGCTTGCCGGCTGAGCCACTACTTTCCGGAACCTTGCTCCGGGGGACCTCCACCGAGCCGCATTCTGACTTCCATCTTGCGATCGCCACGCTTCAGGCTGAGCGTACAGATCTCTCCGGGCTTCTTGCTTTCGATGGCTTCGCGGAAGTCGGCGACAGTTTTCACGTCCTTGCTGTCGACGGCAATGATGATGTCCGCAGTGCTGCGGTCCATACGCTCGACTGTAAACGGTCCGCGACGCTTCTTGACCAGCGTCGGACCGCGAATTCCCGCTTGCTCTGCAGGGCCACCAGGCGTCAGACGTTCCACGACGAGACCGTCTTCCGTTTCGAACACTCGCTGAATGCCGACTTCGGGCCGGTAGACTTTGCCGTGTGCAATCAGGTCCGGCACGACACGCGATACCAGATTCACCGGGATCGCGAAGCCAACGCCGGAACTCTGTCCCGAGACGCTTGCAATCGCCGTGTTCATGCCGATCAGTTGACCGTGCAGATCGAGTAGTGGACCACCCGAGTTACCGGGGTTGATCGCTGCGTCGATCTGAATGATCGACTTGATCGTCCAGTCGTCCTGTACCTGCAGCGACCGATTCAGGCTGGAAACTATACCGGTTGTCAGAGTGCGTTCGAGTTCAAACGGATTGCCGATCGCGAGCACCCGCATGCCGACTTTGAGCTTGCTCGAATCACCCATCGGAATTGGATAGAGATCCGCCTCCGGGGCTTCGATCTTGATGATTGCGATGTCGTTTTGGGGGTCTATACCGATCACTTTGGCCTCGAAGACATCGCCATTGAACAACGTCACCGAGACGTTCTGAGATTTGGCGATCACGTGATAGTTCGTGAGAATGTGGCCCGTCTTGTCGATGACGGAGCCCGAGCCCATGCCTTCCGACTGGTGCTCGATCAGGAAGAGCGCGTCGGTACGGCTGCTCTTGGTGGTGATGTTCACGACACCTTTGTGTATCCGCTCATACACGGAGACGTTGATCAACTCTTCTGCGGTCAGGCCGTCCTGATTGAAGAAGCGTTCAACAGCGGTGGCTGAACGGCGAGCAACGGCTGCCGGGTCTTCTTCCTTGGCAATCACTCGACTACCGGGCTCGTGTTGTACGAGCCACACGGTCAAGAAGCTTCCGAGCACTGCGGAGCACACACATCCAATGAAGTACCGCATGGCACATCCTGTTCGATTCAATGTCGGTTCGACGGGCTTCCTGCCCGGCCATCAAGTCCTGTCTTCAATGGCCCTATGCTGCGTTGCTGCTTATCGCCGCGAACTATAACGCGGATCGCTGTCGACCCAATTGGTTGTCGTTAAACCCAGAGACGCCAGATCGCGTTTCGCCTGCTCCAGACCGCTCTTGACCCAGATCAGGTCGCAACCGCAGGTTGTCCAGCGTGCTCCCATATCCAGCAACTGCTTGATTCGCTGCGGGCTGCCTGCCGGGGCACCCCATGCCTTGCCGTGCTTGTCGCAGGCCGATTTCAGGCGGAGCAAGGCGTCATGAATCTTCGGGTGATCGAATTGCCCCGGTACGCCGCTGAGAATGCTGAAGTCGGCGGGGCCGAGCATGACCACATCTACGCCGGGGACTGCAGCGATCTCTTCGACCTGCTCCAATGCTTGCGGGTCTTCGATCTGAATGACCAGCCAGCTCTCTTCATTGGAGCGGCGGATGTATTGCGCGAAGTCCATCGTGCAGTACGGCATGTCCGGATTTCCGCCGTCGAAACCACGCGTGCCTTGCGGAGCGAACTTCATCCAGCGGACGACTTCACGAGCCTCCGCGGCGGACTCACAGCGCGGATACATAATGCCGTGAGCACCTGCTTCAAGCATGCGGCTCATCTGCATGAACTCGCCCTTGGCCGGTCGACACATGATGTCGACCGAGCCTACCCGCGCCGCACGCATCATCTGGCCAGCCGTCTCCATGCTGTAGAAATGGTGTTCCATATCCATCCAGATGAAGTCAAAGCCCATCAAGCCGACCAGTTCGAAGACCTGCTGGTCCATCAGATGGCAGGCGACGCCGACCACTGGCTCCTGCCTGGCAAGCTTGGCTTTGACGATGCTCTTACGCATGAAGCGAATCCCTTCTGCTGTGCTGTGCGATGTCCTGAAGTCTGAGCGGCCTGCTCAGACTTCCGAAGTCTTAAGAACTTCGGAAGTCTCCGCCAGCGATCGTGCGTGCAATTACTCAACTGTAATCCGGAATGGCAACACCGTCAGGCGGCGTTCCGTGTTGAGCAACTGCATGACCGAGAGCGCTCCGGCGTCTTTGGCGAGCTGCGGGGAGATCTGACGCAGCGCGGCACCCAGAGCTTCCGCGGTGGCCGAAGGCACCGGTGCTCGGGCTTCGTCGAGATCGATTGGTCCGAGCAGCGACTCGAACGGATTCGCCGCCTTGGGCAGCATCATCCGGTCGACCTTGTCTTCGGCCTTCAGACCCGCAAGCTGCTTGGCATGAGCGACCGCGTCGTCCAGCGTGCCGAGCTTGTCGATCAACTTGAGCTTCAGGGCCTGCTGGCCAGTGTAGACGCGACCGCGAGCCAGCTTTTCGAGTTCTGCTTGAGGCATCTTGCGAGACTCAGCCGCCTTCGCCGTGAACTGATCGTAGATGTCCGCCATCAGCTTCTGCATGGCGGCTCGCTCGGTGTCGCTGAACGGAGCCAGTTCGCTCATGGCGCCACTGTTCTTGCCGCGAGAAATGACACTCGTCGTGATGCCAACTTTGTTATAGAGGCCGCCCAAGGCGATCTTGCCGCCGACGACGCCGATCGAACCCGTTAATGTTCCTGGCTCGGCGAAGATGGCATCGCAGCCCATCGAGACGTAGTAGCCACCGCTGGCCGCCGTATCACCCATGCTGGCGACGATGGGCTTGTTGCACTGCTTGATGGACCGCCACATCAGGTCGCTAGCCAGAGCACTTCCGCCGGGGCTGTCGACTCGCAGCACGATCGCTTTGACTTGTGAGTCGCCATCGGCCTTCTGGATCGCTTCGATGATGCTGTCGGAGCCAACCATTTCACCGCCGAACATATCCGCCGCACTCTTGCCAGGCATGATGACGCCGGTCACGTGCACGATGGCGATCACGGGGTCTTTGCCTTTGGCCTTCTTCGGCTCAACGCCCATCATCAGATTCATCATCTTGACCATACCACCGAAGCCGCTGAAGTCGGTGTCGATCTTCTTCTTGCCGTACTTCGTGGCCAGCTTGTCGCCGCCGGGCTGGCGCTTCACGAGTTCCTTCACTTCGTCTTCGTACGCCAGCTTGTCGATGAGTCCCAGTTCGCGGGCGGCCTTGGCGGTATGCGGGCCGTTGTCGATGATCTCAATGACCTTCTCGCGCGGCAGCTTGCGGTCCTTCGCGACGGTGTCGACGATCTGGTCGTAGTAGTCGCCGATAACCGCTTCCATTTCTTCGCGGAAGGCGGGGCTCATTTCAGTGCGGGCATAAGGCTCAGCCGCGCCCTTGTACTCTCCGACCTGCATCATGTCGGCTTTGACGCCGACCAGATCGAACAGGTTTTTGTAGAAGGTGACTTCGGCTCGCAGGCCCAACATCATCACCGATCCCGACTCGGGCATGATGATCTGATCGCACGCCGACGCTAGCATGTAGCCTTGCGTGTTGGCGTCATCCAGAACGGCGTAGACCTTCTTGCCCTTCTCGCGGACGGCGCTGATCGCCGTGCGGAATTCGTTGACCTTCGCCCATCCCAGTGAGGGGCTGTTGATCCTCAGCACGATGCCGCCGAGATTCTGGTCGTTTCCAGCTTGCTCCAGACGTCCCATGATGGTGCTCATGGTTTCGCTGGCAGCACCGAACAGGCCGGGCATGGAAGCACCTTCAGGGTAGCCGCCCTTCAGTTCGACATGAGCCCACTGATTTGGCACCTTTGCCAGAGGATTGGCGGGCTTATCTTGAGCGTGAACGAACGGAGCCAATCCATGAGTTGCTCCGGCCAGAGTGACCAGAGTCGCGAGCGCGGTCTTCCAAAGAATTTTTGACGGACGCAGCATGAGAGATCTCCACGAGAATTGAAGGTGCGAGAACTGGAGTCTAGGCCGCTAATTTCCCGAGGGTCAAGAAGGTGTTTGCTGTTGCGACAGTTCTGAAGCGCGTCGGCGATCAACCGCCAATTGCTTGTCCCGGATGGGCAGACCGATAACCTTCGACCAGACGTGCTGAATCTGCCTTCAAGCCGCACTGGCGGCACGCGGATGAAATCGACTTAAGGACTCAACTGAATGACCGCTCTGAATTGGAACAGCCGACAGCTCACTCGTGGATGGCAACGCGGCATTACCGCTTTTTATTACGGTCTCGGGATGACCGAAGCCGACTTCGACAAGCCTCAAATCGGTATCGGCGTACCGCTGCTCGAAGGGAATCTTTGCAATCTGCACGCCTACGAACTTGGTCAGGTTATCAAGCAAGGCTGCCAGGAAGCTGGTTTGCTGGGCTTTCCGTTCGGCACTCCCGGCGTCAGTGACAACATCACTCAGGGACAGGAAGGCGGCAACGCCAGCCTCGTTTCCCGCAACCTGATTGCGAATTCGGCAGAGTGTGTGGTCTCCGCGCACTGCTACGACGCGATGGTCGGTCTGCATAACTGCGACAAGAACGGCCCGGGCTTCGCGATGGCATTGGCCCGCATGAATTATCCCGGCCTGATCATCAGCGGCGGCAGCATTCAGCCCGGCTGCTACAAAGGCAAGGACGTCACGATTCTGGACGTCTATGACTCGCAGGCCGCGGCGTCAGTAGGAGCGATTCCACAATCTGAAGCTGACGAGATTCTGAAAGTTGCCTGTCCGGGCGCGGGCGGCTGCGGCATTGCGGCGTCCTTCAACACATGGGGCCTGGCGCTGGAGTCCATCGGACTGATGCCGCCGCAGAGCAGTTCCATCCCGGCGATTGATCCCGGCAAGAAAGCCGAGTGTCTCGGAGTTGGCCGACTCATCAAGAACCTGCTTGAGATGCAGTTGCGGCCACGCGACATCTTGACTCGCAAAGCGTTTGAGAACTCGGCCGCGACGATTGCCGCTGCCGGTGGATCGACGAATGGCGTGCTGCACATGATGGCGCTGGCCCGTGAAGCGGAAGTAGACTTCACCCTGAAGGATCTGCAGGCGATCTTCAAACGCACGCCAGTGCTGTGCAGCTTTGCTCCACGCGGCACGAAGACGATGGTTGACCTGCATAAGATCGGCGGCACGTCGGTGCTGTTGAAGCATCTGATCCGAGCGGGCGTCATCGACGGTAACTGCATGACAGTGACTGGCAAGACGATCGCCGAGAATGTTGCCTCTGCGGGTGATCCGCCCGCTGGCCAGGAACTCATCGCGCCCGCCGATGCACCGTTCAAGCCGTTTGCGGACATCCAAATTTGCTTCGGTAATCTGGCGCCGGAAGGCATCGTCTTTAAGGTCTCCAGTCTGCAGGACCCGCGCTTCCGGGGCACCGCGATGTGCTTCGAGAACGCGAAGGACGTCGCGGACGCCGTGGAACAGCATCGCATTAAGCCCGGCAGCGTGATCGTGCTGCGGAACCTCGGGCCGGTCGCTTCCGGCATGCCGGAAGTGCTCGTTGCTTCAGCGGCACTGTCGGTGCCTGAACTCAACGGGAAAGTGGCAATGGTTTCCGACACGCGAGTTTCGGGCGTGTCGCACGGGGCGATCGGAGTTCACTGTTCTCCCGAATCGGTGGTCGGTGGCCCGATTGCACTGGTCCGTGACGGCGATGAAATCACGTTCGATTTGATGAAGGGTGAGATCACACTGTGCGTCAGCAATGACGAACTTTCAGCGCGTCGCGCGATCTGGCGAGCCCCGAAGCTCACTTATCAACGCGGCTACCTGGCGGACTTCTCGGCCACTGTGGCTCAGGCCCATAACGGCTGCGTGAGTAAGGCTCTGTATCCTCGGCTGTCTGACTGAAGGGATTTGCTTTTGCGTTGTGCGACCTGTCGAGTGATCGCACAACGTGACGGCATTCATCGTCGCTGGTGCCTTGCGGTTTCGGCGTCGGTTTCAGAATACGATTCGACTGGCTACGGCAACCTTCAAGCATGGTGACTCAAACCAACAATCTGGTTGCTCAGTTGCGTCAGCGTTGGAAGCTGTGGACCGCTCTTGCATTGGTGCTTGCCGTCGGTGTGGCTGCGACTATTACTACACAGCGAAGAGAAGTAGCCGCAACAAGACCGAGCGCCCCATCGTCTCCAAAGTTCTTGGCTGATCTGCCGCAGATTGACGAAGTCCGGATCGAGAATCCGGGCTTCGTCGGACCGCACGCCTGCGCGGAATGTCACGCCAAGCGGGTAGATGAGTTCCGGCAGACACGCCATTTTCAGGCGATGGCGGTGCCGGACGCGTCAGTGATGGCGAAGGCGTTTTCGTCGAAGGAAGGAACTTGGCAGTCGCCTGACCCGTCGCGTCGGTTTGAGATGCGTCAGACCGACGGCAAGTTCACGCAGACGGCGGTTTCAACCAGTGGGCGTGACGAGCAGTGGACGACGACTGAGATCGCGTTTCTGTACGGTGCCAATGCCGGTCTGGACGATGTCTATTTCGGCTGGCGTGATGACAACCGGCTGTTTGAATTGCCTGTGTCGTGGCTGCACAACGAGACCCGCTGGGGGCAGTCACCCTTTGATCCGTCCCGCAGAGATCACTGTGCACGTGAAGCGACACCACGATGTCTTGAATGTCATGCGACGTGGTTTGAGCACATCCCCGGTTCGTTCAACCAGTACGTGCCTGAGTCTTTTCAACTCGGCGTGACCTGTGAGAAATGTCACGGGCCCGGGCGTGAGCACGTCGACTTCCATCGCGCGAATAAAGACGCCAAGACGGCTAAAGCCATCACGCATCCGGGTAAGTTCTCGCGCGAACAATCGATGGATCTATGTGCTCAATGCCACAGCAATGCGATGAAGTATCGTCAGCCACCGCTGAGCTATCGTCCGGGCCAATCGTTGGATGACTACTTTCTGACGCTGCAGACGGCGCACCCGGAAGAGGATCATGTTGCCAATCAACAGTATGTTCGCGAGAGCAAGTGTTATCAGCAGTCCGAGATGACCTGCGTCACCTGCCACAGTCCGCACCATGTGGAGACGCATCACGACACGCGCGAGCCGCATCCGTCCTGCGTGAAGTGCCACGAGCCATCAGCCTGTAAAGATCATCCGAACCTGCCGCGTGAAGTGCGGAACGACTGCATTGGCTGTCACATGCCACAGAAACGTAAGGTGCAGGTCTTCTTTCACACAGACAACGATTCGTATGTGGCGCCCGTGCGTCGGTGGGAACATCGCATTGCGGTGTATCCGGAAGCGAAGCTCGAGGTTCTGTGGAATTGGTATCGTTCTCAAAACGCAGACGATTCCAAACAGCAAGCCGAAGAACTTGGTTCGCAGTTGGTAGAACATTGGGAGCATGAAGGCGACTCGCGGCTGGAATCTCGACGTCTGCTGGCCGCGATGGACGCCTACCGCAATGTGCTGAAGTATCGCGCGGTGCCAGAGGTGCAAACCAAGCTTAGGCAGACTATTCGGAGGGGTCTGAAGAAGGACGAGCTGTGGTATCAGGCCCTCGGGCTGATCGAGCAGAACCGATACAGCGAGGCTCTGCCCCTGCTCGAGCAATGTCGAGAGGACCGATCCGATGAAGCTCGCGTGCTGGTGAAGTTGGGAACGGTGCAGGCGGCCCGAGGCGACCGCGAGACGGCTGCCAAGCTGCTGAACGAAGCCCTGCGATATGATCCGAATGAAAGCGGTGGCGAGACCATGCTCGGCTGGCTCGCGTATCTGGACGGCAACAGCCAGGACGCGTTGCAGCACTTTAGAGCGGCAGAGGCACTTGAACCGCGGCACGTGAAGCTCAACTACCAGATCGCACTCGCACTGACTCAAGGACAGCAGTTCGCCGAGGCGAAGCGTCAGTTTGAGTACGTGCTGACGCTAGCCCCAAATCTCGCTCAGGCGTATCAGGGACTGAGCGATCTGGAGCGGCGAACGAACGGTAAGGGCGCGATCCCGATGGCACAGAAGGCCGTTGCTCTGTCGAAGGCTCAGGATCCGTATCTGCTGATTACGCTGGCCGAGGCCTATTTGGCGGACCAGCAGCTTGATACCGCTCAGGAAGTTGCAGACTTCAGTCTGGCCATCGCGGAGTCGCGGTTCCCGGCGGCCGTTCCGCAGATCCGCGCGCTGCAGCGGTCGATCAGGAACGCTCGGTAGACAACGCGACCTGCAGCCGAAAAGCTTCGACCGCGAATGGCTCTGCCGCTCAGTCACTCACTCATTCCTGCTGTGCCGAAGGATTGCTATGCCCGCGCATCTGATGCGTCTGCTGCGAAGTTCCTGGAAGGGATTTGTCCTCTCGATCGCTTGGCTGGCGACAGTTGTGGTTGCTTATGCTCAAGAACCCACTGGCGAACTGGCGCAGAAGCTCAAGGACGTGAAGTTCGAGCACTACGCTCAAGCTCCCGGATATTCCGAAGGCCCGACGTGGCGCAAAGGCGAGGTCTTCTTTTGCAGCGGCGCCCTGTTGCGAGTGGACGCGCAGCGCCGCACTCACAAGTTTCTGGAGATCAACCCGGGTGGCACTGTGCTCAAGGCCGACGGGCACATGCTGATTGTGGACAACAAGCACAAGGCTGTGTTGAGCCTCTCACCTGACAACAAACTCAGCGTGATTGCCGAGCAAGTCGAAACATTTCCGCTGCGGGGGCTGAACGACCTCACGATTGATGCACGTGGAAATGTCTATTGGTCCGATCCTGAGGGCTCGTCGGCAGCCAAGCCCGTGGGCGACGTTTATCGCGTTCGGCCTGATGGGCGAGTTGAACGCATCGGCGGCGGGCTGGCGTTTCCGAATGGGCTCGATGTCGATCCCGCGAGCCGGTTTCTGTACGTGGTGGAATCTCAGTCGAAGAAGATTTTGCGTTACGAGCTACCCGGCGATCAGGACCTGCTCGGCAAGCCGCACGTCTTTTACGACCTCGGTGGCTCAGGCGGCGATGGATGTGCGTTCGACGCTGCAGGCAACTTGTGGGTCACGGACTTTCATCGACCGGAAACGGGTACTGGCCGCATCACGGTGCTGAGCCCGGATGCGAAGGTGCTGGCTTACCTGCCGCTGCCGAGCAAAGTCGTCAGCAACATCGCCTTCGGCGGGGAGAATCACGACGAGATCTTCTGCACGACCGGTGATCCTCCAGGGGTGTTTCATGCCAAAGTCGGCGTGAAGGGATTTGCGGGCCATCCGGGCAAGCCGATGAAGGCGGTCCGCGAGTTAAACATCGTCGCGCTGAAACCGCACGCGGACTCCCCTGCCCTCGTGAAGCTGGCCTCCGTCGCCGCGAACGCGAAGCTGGAAGACAACCAGTTGGATGCAGTCTCGCGCCAGCAGATGAAGGATGCAGCGGCTTCGGTGGCAGATGCCCAACTACGGTCCGAGATTGAGAAACTGCTACCCGCATGGGAGCAGGCGGCAGTTCGACATTTGCGAGACCTGCCGCTGCTGGCAGAGGTGAAACGGTTGAATGGCAAGGCCACTTTGGAAGTGGTGGCTCCCGACTGGCTGCGGGCGATTGTCAGCGACTCGGAACTCAGTTCGTTCTCGCGAATCGTCGAGCTGGATCTCAATGAACGTACCGATGGTCACAAGGAGCCAACGCCTAAGCCGCTATCCGATCGAGTGACCGACGACTGGCTGAAGCGGCTGGCCGACCAGACTGATCTCCGGAACCTGCAACTGTCCGGTACCGCCGTTACTAGCGCCGGGTTGATGCATCTGAAGCCGCTGGTGAACCTGGAACGTCTGAACGTCTGTTTGACGGCGGTCAGTGACGATGGCTTCGAGCATCTTTCTGGCATGACGAAAATGCGTCGTATGACGATCTGTGCCTCGAAGATCACGGGCTCGGGCTTCAAACATCTCGCCGGCATGAAGCAGTTGGAGTCAATCAATCTCCACTCGGCACCTGCCAGTGATGAGGGCCTCGCAGCCATTGGCAAACTTACGAGCCTGAAGCGTCTGGAGATCGTCCACACGCACGTGACGGACGCAGGACTGAAGCATCTCGCGAGCCTGACCAATTTGCGGCAGCTTCACATTCATGGCCCGGAAGCAACTGCAGCAGCGTTGCCCTTCATCGGGCAACTGCAGGAGTTGTATGAACTCGACGTCTACGACAAAGCCGCCAGTAATCAGACACTGGAGCAGATCGCGAAGTTGCCGAAGCTGCGGCTCTTGATGCTGCCAACCGGCAGCTTTGACGACGAGGGCGTGAAGCATCTGGCCAACATGACGACGTTGGAATCGGTCACGCTGGATTCGCCCAAAGTGACAGATGCCTCCATCGATCAGCTGGCCACGCTCAAGAACCTGCGAAAGCTGCACTTGGGGCGAGCCGCCTTGACGCCTGCGGGGAAAGAGCGGCTCAAGTCTCTGCTGCCGCGAACGACCATTACGCCATAGACGGGACGGGTCATCGCCTGACGACGCCAGCTGGTTTGAAATGGGCGTTAGTAGATCCGTTGATCTGAACTGGAAACGATAGAATCAGAAGTTCGCGAACGTCGCCGCGGCGCTTATCGGCGGCGACGGTTGCTATTCTTCGCGCCCTTTGCGAGCTTCTGTTAACGATCGGCTCGAACCACTCGAAGTACGGTCATGCTTTGCAGCGCTCGACGGAACTTACGGACTGAGACACGGACGCCACATGCGTAATCAAGAAGCAACGAAACTGATTTTCGATCTCTCTTTTGCTGGTCGGCGCGGAGCTGAATTGCCCGCCTCGGACGTTCCGAGCTCGGCCGGTATTCCGCGTGAGTTCCTGGCGGACACCGCTCCACCGCTGCCGGAAGTTGCTGAGCCGGATGTGATTCGGCACTTCACGAATCTGTCGACGCTCAACATGTCGGTCGACACGCACTTCTATCCGCTCGGAAGTTGTACGATGAAGTACAACCCGAAGCGGCATGAGCGACTGTCGAGCTTGCCGGGCATTGTCGATCTGCACCCGCATCAGAACCCTGCCGATATTCAAGGCATGTTGGGGATCCTGTTCGAGATGCAGGAGATGCTGGCCGAGATTGCGGGATTGCCTGCGGTCTCGTTGCAGCCGGCTGCGGGGGCTCAGGGGGAGTTCGCTGCTTTGCTTGTAGCAGCGGCCTACTTCAAGGATCGCGGTGAGCACCGCACGAAGGTTCTGTTTCCGAGCAGTGCTCACGGCACGAATCCGGCGAGCGCGGCGTTGGCGGGGTTTGAATGCGTGCAGTTGCCTGACAGTCCCGACGGTTTTGTGGACGTCGAGGAACTGAAGCGGCATCTGGATTCATCGACCGCTGTATTCATGATGACGAACCCCAACACGCTGGGGTTGTTTGAACATCGCACGCCTGAGATCGCGAAGCTGGTGCATGACGCTGGCGGGCTGGTGTACATCGATGGCGCGAACATGAACGCGATTCTCGGGATCACCCGCCCCGGCGATTTCGGCGGCGATATGATGCACTACAACGTGCATAAGACGTTTACGGGGCCGCACGGAGCCGGTGGTCCGGGATCTGGTCCAATTGCGGTTCGCGATTTCCTGGCGGACTTCCTGCCCGGACCTGTCGTTGGTAAGTCGGCGTCCGGAGCCTATGAACTCCAGCAGCCTGCGAAATCCATCGGACGCGTACGTTCTTACTTCGGGAATCTGGGCATTCTGATGCGCGGCTATCTCTATCTGAGAACGCTGGGCGCGAAGGGATTGCGCGAAGTTTCCGAGGTCGCGGTGCTCAATGCCAACTATCTGAAAGCGAAGCTGGCCGACGTTCTGCCGGTGCCGCATGGTCGCACCTGCATGCATGAGTTTGTCGCTTCGGCGCAGAAGGTTCAGAAGGAACTTGGTATCTCCGCGATGGACATCGCCAAGCGATTGCTGGATTACGGCTATCACGCGCCGACGGTGTATTTTCCGTTGTGTGTGCCTGATGCCATCATGGTCGAGCCGACGGAAACAGAGTCGAAAGAAACACTCGACGCTTTTGCGGACACGATTCGTAAGATTCTAGGTGAGTCCGCCGACCTGTTGCACGATGCTCCGCACTCGACCGTCGTCAGCCGTCCGAACGACGTGCAGGCGGCACGCAAGCCGATTCTGAAATGGTCGCCGTGCTGCGATTCTTGATCGGCGCTGACGAGAACGTCGAACTGACCTCAGGTCTGCTACGGGATCGTTGAGTTATGACTACGACGCGCATTGAACGCATTCACGCCCGCGAAGTTCTTGACAGTCGCGGGCGGCCCACGGTTGAGGTCGAAGTCACTTGCGCTGGGGCGCGACCCGGTCGAGCGATTGTGCCCAGCGGCGCGAGCACCGGAACTTTTGAGGCACTGGAACTGCGGGACGGCGGGGATCGTTACGACGGGTACGGAGTTCAAACGGCGGTGCGGCAGGCACTGGCGATTGGTCCGCAGTTTGTGGGTCAAGATGCCAGTGAGCAGAGTCGCATCGACGCAACTTTGACGGAACTCACCAAGGCGTGGCCGACATCTCCGTACGCAAGCAACGCCGGCGAGCGGCTTGGTGCAAACGCGACTCTGGGCATCAGCCTGGCGGTGGCTTATGCGGCTGCCGAGGGGCAGTCGATCCCGCTGGTTGAGCACCTGCACCAACTCTGGCAGCAGGTCTTCAAAGCGGCGAATGCTGCGTTGCTCAATCAAGGCATGGCGACCTCCCTGCTGGGACGTAAGCCGTTTATGCCGCTGCCGATGGTCAACATGATCTCGGGCGGCAAGCATGCGGGGGGGAATCTGGACTTTCAGGATTACCTCATCATGCCGCTCGGTGCGAAGTCCTATCCGCAGGCGTTGGAATGGATCGTGCGGATCTATTGGCGGCTGGGAAAATTGTTGACGAAAGCCGGTTACGAAGGCGTGCTGGTTGGTGACGAAGGCGGCTACGGTCCGAAGCTGAAGTCGAACGAAGAGGCCTTGAACTTTGTTGTGGAAGCGATTTCGGCAGCCGGGCTGGCGCCGGGAAAAGACGTTGCGATTGCGCTGGACGTGGCGAGTTCGCATTTCTTCCGAGACGGCACTTACCGATTGGCTGCGACCGGCGATCAGCAGTTGCAGGCTGGCGATGTGATCGATCTGCTGGAAGGCTGGGTGGATCGCTATCCGATTCTGAGTATCGAAGATGGTCTGGCTGAGGACGATTGGCTGGGTTGGCAGAAGCTGACTCAGCGACTGGGTCATCGCGTGCAATTGATCGGCGATGACCTGTTCGTCACCAATACGGAACGTTTGCGAGAAGGCGTTGAGAAGAAGGTGGCTAACAGCGTGCTGGTGAAGGTTAATCAGATCGGCACACTCAGTGGTGCGATGGACGCGATGCGACTCGCGCTGGAGTCCGACTATCGGCCGGTGATCTCGGCCCGGAGCGGCGAGACCGAAGACGCCACCATCGCCGATCTGGCTGTCGCGACGGGAGCGGGGCAGATCAAGATCGGCTCGATCGCCCGTAGCGAGCGGCTGGCGAAGTACAATCAGTTGTTGCGACTGGCTGAGAACTCTGAATTTCCGTATTACGGGCGCGCGATCTTTCGAGAAAGCAAGTTGTCTTAGATGCCTGCGAGCCTCATCGTGACGAGGCTGGTGCCCTGCCCTGCGGAGAGTTGGCGTGAAGTTGATTGATACGCACTGTCATCTGGATGAAGAGTCTTTCGGGCCGGATCTCGATCAGGTGATTCAAGCGGCGCGGGACGTGGGCGTGGTGGCGATGGTCACGATCGGCACCACGCTGGAAAGCAGCCGCAAGTCCATTGCTCTCGCCGAGAAGTATCCGGAAGTCTTCGCGGCTGTGGGCATTCATCCGAACTATATCGCTGCCGCTCAACCCGGTGACTGGGAGCAGGTGGAAGAACTCGCCCTGCATCCGCGCGTCGTGGCTGTCGGGGAAACGGGTCTGGATCGCTACTGGAACTACTCCGATCCGGCTGACCAGCGAGAATACTTCACACGGCACATCGATCTTTCACGCCGCATCAATAAGCCCTTCATCGTGCATTGTCGCGACGCCGATGAAGAAGTGCGCGAGATGCTGCGTGCGGCGGCTCAAGCAGGCCCGCTGAATGGCGTCATGCATTCGTTCTGCCAGTCGCTGGAGTCGGGGCGCGAGTGCATCGATCTGGGCCTGCATCTGTCGTTCACCGGGATGCTGACCTTCAAGAAGAATGACGAACTGCGAACAGTCGCGGCCGCTCTGCCCCGCGAGCGATTGATGGTCGAGACTGATGCGCCTTATCTCTCGCCGACCCCGCACCGTGGCAAACGTAACGAGCCCGGCTACGTGAAATACACGCTGGGCATGTTGGCCAAAGCGCATGGAGCGGAAGTGTCACAGATGGCGGAACTCACGAGCCAGACGGCCGCGCGCTTCTTCGGTTTGCCCTAAGAAGCCGATCGGCCGGTGCGGTCAAGAACTTACTTCGCGATGACGACCGCGTCGTCGATAGTGAAGAGTTCGCCTGGGGTCACCGACATGCCGATGTGGAAGACGCCCACAACCTCGAAGGGGCGGTTCTCGATGTAGTCGGTGGTGTTGCCCTTGCGCATCATGGTGTCAATCAGATAGCAGACCTTCGGATTCGGTCCGAAGCAGCATGCAGACGTGTCGCGGCAGAGCGTGAAGATGCGGATGTCCGATTCTTGGAAAGCTGGACGCATGTAGCCGCGAATGCGAACTCGCTTGCCGTCCAGCGCCTTCAGCCAGTCGGGAAAGTGCTTGGGCACGTCCTTGGAGATGGTTTTGACATCGAGGACCTTTTCAAGGTCGATATCGTCGAAGTTGACCCGCAATGCATTGTCCGGGCCGACGACGGCGAACTCTTTCTCGGGAATCAACACCTTGACCGGTTCTTCGGTCTGCGGAACAGCTTCGGCTGGCTTCTCCGGTTCCGCTGGTGTCGTTGCTTGAACGGTCTCTGATGCGGCCGGGGCCTCTTGCGTGACGGTTTCTGTCGGTGTTTCGCTGGCAGCGGTCTTTGGTGCGGGCTTGTCCTCGCTCACCGAGGCCTGTCCGGGGAGAGGCGTGATTTCGTGAAACTTGTCATTCGGAACCTGTCCGCAGCCGACCACGCCAGAAACCAATGTGGCGGCAACCATTGCGAACTGGACAAATTCACGTTTCATCAAAGCACCTCGTACAGGCGATCCAGAGACGGGTTAGTAGATCTTCTTGGCTACGCCGACCTGAGTCGCTTCAAGTTCGTAAGCTGGCGAAAGATTGCCCACTTTACGCAGGTCTTTCAGATGGAAAACGCCGGCAACTGAAACCAGATTCGGGTAGTAGTTTGCTCCGCGAACGTCATCTTTAATGACAACTTCAATCATATCGGTCAGTTTGGGTTGTCCGCCGAAGCAGCAAGCACCGCTGTCGCGGCAAAGAATGAAGGATCGCAGCCCTTCCTGCTGGTCGGTTGGGTACATGTAACCTTTAATGAAGATTTTCTGGCCATCCAACTGCTTCACGTCTTCATGGAAGCTCTCGCGTCCGTTCTCGAACGGAAAGCCCTTCTTGGCGATGTCGTTCGTAAAGCTCACACGAGCGTGACCTTCGGGCACCTCGCCGACGTAAGTGTAGGCATGCAAGACAGATCCGCCGAGCAGTACGAACGCGCTCACCAGTAGTCCGCTTTGAGCCAGCCACTTGCCGCTGTATTCGCCGGCGTAACGCTTGAAGGTGTTCATCGCCAGGATGCCGAAAACACAGCCCAGCACTGCCAGCGGGAGTGCGAACTCGGTGATCATGCCCGAAAGCGACAGGACAGCCGTAACGCCAGCCAGAACCGCCACCGGCGGCACCGGATGGTAGTTGAACTCTTCTTTTCTGAGGTCGATTGACTCCAACGTTCCCGACATGTGCCCCTCACTCAAACCTGAAACCACAAGCAGCCAACCGTGCTGACAATTCCGATTGTGCCGCGAACGAAGTTTGATCAGCCTGAACCGATCTGTCACGCGGCCACAGCAAACATTCGCGCTAGCGCTGCTACGCTCCAATTGATGATATCAATGGAATGATTTAATGCGACGGGAAGTTTGTGAGGAACCTGCGTGTTCGGCGGACAGCGGATGGATCACATCAAGGGTGACAGGCGATCACATGGCGAGGACGCGGGACAAGGGGCCTCGATCCGGTCTTACGACAGAAACAACCTCGTCTTAGCGGTGCGGTTTGAAGTGTCGCGCGTTGATGCGAGCCGCAACAACTTCGCGAAATTCGGGAGTGGTCAAACGTTAAGACTGGCCTTGGTTTCTGGATCGCAGGATGGCACTCACGAGACTTTCCGGGATTGGTTCAATCTTCGGAGCGTGAGATTCACAACACGCCTGCTTGGTGGCTTCGATCGCTGTCTTGAAGTTGTGCAGATAGTCACGGCATTCGGAGCAGAGCGTCAAATGCAGCTCGAACGCCACCCGTTGCCGCAGTGGCAACTGGCCGTCGAGATAGTCCGTCAGAAAGTCAATGAGTTCCTGGCAGGTCATGGGCGAGCACCCCCGAACAACGGGTCGAGCAATGTACGCAGCGCCTGACGCGCCCGATGCAACCGCACTTTTACCGTGGAGATGCTCACGTCGAGCATCTGGGCGACGGTTTCGGTATCGAACTCTTCGATATCGCGCAACAGCAACACGGTACGGTAGGACTCCGGTAACTTCTCAATTTGCTGGCGAATGACGGTCTGCGCTTCCGATCGTTCCGCTGCGGCACCGGCAGATTCTGTCCAGCGACCAGTAGGTGCTGGCTGATGACCGTCCGCTTTGAATGTTGGCAGCAGATCGTCGATGGGAGTTTCTGGATGACGCTTCTTCGTTCGCAGCTTCATCAGAGCGGCATTCACCGTGATGCGATGCAGCCATGTTCCGATCTGAGCCCGGCCATCGAAGGTCGCGAGCGACTTGAACGCACTCAAGAAGGCGTCCTGCACGGCGTCTTGAGCATCGCCCTCATCGGCTAACAGACGTCGGGCGACGGCCAGCATCCGCCCACCATGATGGCGCACCAACGTCTCAAATGCCGCATCGTCGCCAGCCCGCAATGCGGCGAGCAGCTCGGCTTCATCCTGAGCAGCGATGGTGCGATCGTCCAGATTCATGCCATGAAACTAAGGAGTGTTCCCGGTCGCGACAATTCAAACGCGGAAACGTTCGACCGCGCCAGAATGCGTAGCGCGGTCGAACGTTTCCGGTGGGCATTCGCGGACTCAATCCTGTTCTGCGCGTAGGACCTTGAGAACTTCGTCCGCAGAGACCCGGCCACCGTGAGTCATGCTGACCTTTGCAAACTTGATCTTGCGACTGGTGTCGATGACGAATGTCGACGGGTAGGCCGTCTCACGCGGAGCATCCCAGCGCAGGCCGTAGGACTTGGTGAACTCGTAATCGGGATCGAGCACGAGTTCCGCGTTCTTCGGGAATGATTTACCGCGAACAAAGTCCTCGGCGTGCCGTTTCAGATTCTCGGCAGGTCCCGGATAGACGAAGACCAGACGCGCCTTCGCAGCGTCAAACTTTTTGGCCTGACTCAGAAACTGCCCGGCTTGTTGTGTGCATAGTGGGCACTGATAACCCGGGTAACCTCGCAGCACGATCAGGATTACAGGTCCGTCCTGAACGAGCTTCGACAGCTTCACGCTTTGCTTCTCGATGCTCTGTAGTTCGAAGTCCGGAGCCTGATCTCCGACTTGTGGCCGTTTAGTCTTATCCTCGGCAGTCAGAGGATGATTCATCCAGCCGGTGATGGTCAGGAGCACTGCCAGTGTGAGTGTTGTTCGTCTTGAGAACTCGGTTGTAGAAGACTGCATGGAGTGTTTTCCTCTTTATTGATCAGGAGTAAGGCACCACTGGCGTGAGGTTGTGTCGCTCGCCTTGACGGGCTTTGGATGCTGAAGATTGAGCGGGGTTACGGGTTCGCTCCGAAGTTGGGCTTGAAGGCGGAGAGTTGACAGTCGCGCGGCAACGCTTCTCAGAGGGCCGCGTCTGGATCGCTTCTGGTTGGGTTATCGCTCCGCGCATCCATCGAGCCGGCGATTCATCGGCTTGCCGTGTTGGACCGGAATCACCAGTTTCTGACAGGTGAGAAGTCAGAGTGCGTTCTGGAAACTCAACAAGGTGTTGTGAACGCTGTCAGGAAAACTTGGCGCCAATTCGGACTTTGGGACTCTGCGTGCCAAAGGCGAACGTCACGGCAAACCCATTCGCTGCGGCTTTCGTGTGGAACAGGGATGCGCACGTGGGACACGGAGGTCGGGTTGTAACGGTTGTAGCAATCAATCCGCTGAGTTCTGCCGGACCCAAGAGTTCACTTAACAGACGTGACTTTCGCGCCAGGAATGGCAAGGTGTGTGCAATCTGACCGGTTTGGAGCTGCGCCTTGGGTGCGCCGTCGTGGCCTTTCGCTGCCTTCCAAAACTTGCGATCAAGCTGCTGGAGTCGGGTCAAATGCTGTTCTCAAACTGGCTGAAGTCTTTAAGCACAAACCGTCAACTGGCCCGCCGCATCAAGCGTTCTGGTGGGACGTCCTTCGGCCGCATGATGAGCTTGGACCATCGCGCCGAGTCGTTGGAAACGCGGCAGGTGCTGACGGTTCCCGTATTCACCAGCCCGAGTATGGTCGATGCCGCCGAGAACCAAACTGCGGTCGTGACGGTTGCCGCGAACGACGCGGCCTCATATTCGATTACCGGCGGCGATGACTCCGCACTGTTTGATATTGATGGCATGACGGGGGAATTGACGTTCCTCGTTGCTCCGAACTTCGAGGTACCTGGTGACCTCGATGGCGACAATGAGTACCTCGTCGAAGTGACCGCCGACGATGGTGGCGGTGACACCGAGATCCAGATGATTACCGTGACGGTCACTAATGTGCTGGAGACTCCTCCAGTCATCACCAGCGGCAGCGGAGATGTCGCGTTCGTGACGTTTGATGAGAATCAAACCTTCATTCACAAGTGGCAGGCAAGCGATGCCGATCCGGGTGATAAGGTCGCATTTTCGCTGACCGGCAAGATCGACGACGCCCTCTTCACGATTGACCCCAGCACGGGTGAGTTGTCGTTTAAAGCGGCTCCAAATTTTGAAGCTCCGGCGGACGCAGGCGCCAACAATCAGTACCAGTTGCAGATTACGGTGACAGACCTCGACGGTTTGACCGATACGCAGAGCGTCACCATCACCGTTGCCGATGTGAATGAAGCGCCTGTCATTACTAGCGGCAGTGGTCCAACGGACAGCGTGTCGCATCCCGAGAATTTTTCGTCGGTCGTTGCTGTTACCGCTGATGATGAGGACGCCGGTGACAAGCTGACGTACTCTCTGTCCGGCGGTGCCGATCAAGGCAATTTCAGCATCGATCCGACGTCGGGATTGCTGAGCTTTGTGCCGGCGCCCAACTTTGAAGTTCCCACCGATGCGGACACGGATAATAAGTACGAAGTCCAGGTGACGGTGACCGACAGCAAGGGCCTGACGGACGTCCAAGATATCACTGTGACCGTCACGAACACGCTTGAGAACGCTCCCACCATTACGAGCGATGGGGGTGGCGACTCCGCGAGTGTTTCAGCCGCAGAGAATCAGACGGTCGCGACGACCGTATCCGCCAGTGACGTTGATGCGGGCGATAAGCAAGCTTATTCCGTTTCGGGTGGCGCTGACGCGGCACTCTTCGATATCGACTCGAAGACCGGTGCTGTGACTTTCAAAGCGGCTCCGAACTTCGAAGCGCCGGGCGATGCGGACACCGACAACAAATACGAGGTCCAGGTGACGGTGACCGACCTGGACGGTCAGACCGACGTGCAGGACATCACTGTCACGGTGACGAACGTCATCGAGACCGCGCCTGAGATCACCAGCGATGGCGGTATCGCAACAGCCAGTGTTAACGCGGCAGAGAATCAAACGGCTGTGACGACCGTTACTGCCTCAGACGTCGACATCGCGGACGCTCAGGCATACTCGATTTCTGGTGGAGCGGACGCGGCCAAGTTCAGCATCGACCCCGTGACTGGCGTGCTGACCTTCAAGGCATCTCCGAACTTCGAGATGCCGGGTGACGCGGACACCAACAATAAGTACGAAGTTCAGGTGACGGTGACGGATCTGGACGGCCTGACGGACGTGCAAGACATCACCGTCACGGTGACCGACGTCAACGAAGCGCCGACCATCACCAGTGATGGAGCCGGGCTGACAGCTTCCAAGTCCGTTGCCGAGAACCAGACGGCGGTGACGACTGTTACTGCGTCGGACGTCGATGCCGGGGATAAGCAGGCCTTCTCCATCACAGGTGGAGCGGATGCGGGGTTCTTCGATATCGATCCCGTGTCGGGCGTGTTGACCTTCAAGGTTGCTCCGAACTTCGAGGTGCCGGGTGACGCGGACACCAACAACAAATACGAAGTGCAGGTGACGGTCACTGATCTCGGCAGCTTGACCGACGTTCAAGACATCACGGTGACTGTGACGGACGTCAACGAAGCTCCCGAGATCACCAGCGACGGTGGAGCGGCAACCGCTGCGGTCTCGGCGGCCGAGAATCAGACCGCTGTTACTACAGTCACTGCGACTGATGTTGACGCTGGTGACAAGCAGACGTTCTCAATCAGTGGCGGCGCCGACTCCAGCAAGTTCAGCATTGATCCGACGACTGGTGTGTTGACGTTCAAGGCCGCTCCCAACTTCGAAGTTCCAGCCGATGCGGACACGAACAACAAGTATGAGGTCCAGGTAACGGTCACGGATACCGGCCTGTTGACCGACGTGCAGGACATCACGGTCACTGTGACGGACGTTAACGAGGCTCCGACGATCACCAGCGATGGCGGAGCAGCGACGGCTTCGGTTTCGGCAGCCGAGAATCAGACCGCCGCTACGACTGTTACCGCGAGCGATGTCGACGCGGGCGACAAGGTGTCGTTCTCGATCACGGGCGGTGCCGACGCTGGCAAGTTCGATATTGATCCGACTTCGGGAGCTTTGACCTTCAAAGCTGCTCCGAACTTCGAAATTCCCACGGACGCGGACACCGACAACAAGTACGAAGTTCAGGTGACCGCTACGGATCTTGGCAGCCTCACCGACGTGCAAGACATCACCGTGACGGTCACGGACGTCAACGAAGCTCCAACGATTACCAGCGACGGCGCTGGTCCGACAGCGTCTGTACCTGCTGCCGAAAATCAAACGGCGGTGACGACGGTAACAGCGAGTGATGTTGATGCGGGCGACAAAGTGTCGTTCTCGATCACCGGCGGAGCCGACGCTGGCGAGTTCGACATTGACCCCTCGACCGGCGTGCTGACGTTCAAGGCGGCTCCGAACTTCGAAGCTCCGGGCGATGCTGATACGGACAACAAGTATGAAGTGCAGGTCACGGCTACGGATCTCGCCACTTTGACGGACGTGCAGGACATCACCGTTACCGTGACAGACGCTGATGATGCGCCTGTCATCACCAGCGACGGTGGTAAGGCGACGGCATCGGTCTCGGCCGCAGAGAACCAGACCGCTGTCACGACGGTCACAGCGAGCGACGAAGACGCGGGTGATAAACAAGTCTTCTCGATTACAGGTGGCGGTGACGCGGGGTTGTTCGACATTGATTCCACCACCGGCGTATTAACCTTCAAGGCGGCTCCGAACTTTGAAGCTCCGGGCGATGCCGATACGGACAACAAGTACGAAGTGCAGGTGACCGCCACGGACCTCGGTAGTCTCACCGACGTGCAAGACATCACTGTGACGGTGACGGACGAACCCGAAGTCGCAGCGACCATCGATGGCAAGGGTAACTTCACGCTCGCCGATGACTTGGGCGTCAACAACACCTTCCTGTTCTCTTTGTCTGGCGACGGTATGACGCTGTTCATCACGGACAAGAGTGGCAATCCGATGGATGTCTCGGGCATTCCGGGGGCAACCGGCTCCGGCACGAACTCCGTCAGTATTCCCTATGCGTTGATTACGGGCTCGCTGGCGGTTGAGGGTGGTCAGGGCGACGACACTCTGTCGCTGGACTTCACCAATGGCGTGCTGATTCCCGCGGGCGGATTGGTCTTCAACGGCGGCATGGGTGGCAAAGATACGCTGGCTCTGCTGAACGTCAGCACCCAGTTCACCAGCGAAACATTCAACTACACCAACCCATCCGACGGCTCGATTGATTTTGGAGGCATGACGCCTCGGTCGCTCACCTACAGCGGGTTGGAACCCATCACCAACACCGGTACTCCGGCGGACATCACGTTCAACCTGCCAGCGACCGGCAACCCGGACGCCCAGTTGACGGACCTTGGTGGCGGCAAAGCTCGCTTGTCAGGCACGACGTTTGAACTGACGGACTTCGACGTTCCGGCAGCGGGTGGTTCAATCACCATCAATCTTGGCGCCGGGAATGATGATCTCACCATCGCGTCTCTGGCATTGAATGCGACGACCAGTTCGACGATTGACGGTCAGGCCGGAACGGACGCCGTGCATTTCAACGCGACCGGCGGCTTGACCAACGTTGAGGACCTCACCGTATCCGCCGAGACGATCAATCAGGCAACCGCGATTACTGCGGCGGGCATCTCCACGTTCACGACCAAGAACGCCCTGACGTTAACTCTCGCCGCTAACGATTTCGACACCATCAACGCCACCAGCGAGGCTGGTGTGGCGGTTGTCGATGCGAATGATCTGACGGTTGATGAGGTCACGGCTGTTGGAGTTTCGATCAGTGCCGATGACGCGCTGACGATGACGGGCAAGGTGGACGGTGGAACTGATCCAGTCAGCATTTCGGGCAACCTGGACGGCGCTGGTGCTGACGCTCTGACGATGCAGGCCGGTTCGTCGATCGTTACCACGAATGAATCAGCGACTGCAGTCAGCCTGACAAACAATACTCTGGGCGGCGGTACGGGGACTCTGACGCTGACATCTGTTTCTGCCGGTACGGCGAGCGGTATCGTCTCTGTCTCGGCTCATGACGGTGCGATCACTGACGGCAACGCGGCAACCAACAACATCACCGGCTTTGGTGCGGTGCTTACAGCCACTGCTGGCGTTGGTTCTTCCGCAGACCCGATCGAGACCACTGTTTCACGACTGGAAGGTGCCGGCGCTGCGGGTGGCTTTTTTGTCACGGACAGCGATGGTCTGTCGATTGGTGGGATTGGAATCACCGTCGGTGTTTCCACGACCACGGGAGATCTCGCTGTGCGAGCGAACGGCTCACTCACAGTCGAAGAGGACGTCGCCGCGTCTGGAGCAACCGGTTCCGTTCTGCTGAAGGCGAACGAAACTGCCGGAGTCGACAACCTGCTGGTGAATGCTGGCGTCGCTGTTTCGTCGAACGCGAGTAGTGTCACGCTGCAGGCCGGTGACGGCATCACGCTGGCTGCGACCTCTGTTATCTCGGCCGGAACGACGATCAGCATCGACGGCGACAGCGGCGACTCGGACGCTGGCGGCTCGACCATCAACGTCGCCAGCCAGTTGCTCGCGCCAGGTGGCACGACCATCAGCGGCGGTAATGACAGCGACTCGTTCATCATCACGTATCCCGATTTGCCCGACACGAATAGCGGCATCGTGACAATCGCTGATGCAGGCGGTGCCAGCGATCTGGTCACGGTGGCGGGTTCCGCGGCGCCGGACACGCTGTACTTCACCTCGAAGGAGACTCCGGCGAGTGCCACAACGGATCAAGTGACTCGCGGCGACGCGACTTCTGAACCGATCATCGTTCCCGCAGGAATCGAGGGGCTCACGCTGTTGGGCTTCGATGGCAACGACTTCTTCCACGTTGAGCCTTCACAGCTCTTCCCAGTGACTGTGAATGGTGGCAACCCGTTCTTTGGCGGGATGGGCGTACCCCCCGGCGACGTGCTGGACATCGACACGTTCGGCAACACGTTCAGCTTCGACTGCGACGTCTTCCAGGTGAACGGTGGCATGCCGGCCTATTTCCCGATTCATGTTCGCAACATCGAGTCGCTGCCCGTTCAGCCAATCTCCCCGACTCCGGTTCAAAAGTATGACTTCAACTATCCGAACGCCGCGGCCATGAATGGTCAGACGGCGACTCAAACGGGCTTCACCGGATTGTTGCCGACCATGCTCTACTCGCCGGGTAGCTATGGCTGGACTCAAGCGGTAACCGGAGCTCGCAACGTCCCTGCCCTGACAGGACCATTGGCTGATCTGATCAATGATGGAGCGACTTTCGCGGGTTTGACCAATCGCACATTCAAGGCGGACGTTGCCAACGGCTGGGTGATGGCAACGGTCACTTTTGGCAGCAGCCAGGAAGCGTTGAACGGTATCCGCATCTCGAATGGCGACGACAACGGCATTCTTGCGGATGGACTGGGAACTGCCCTCGGTGAATGGTCTCACAAGACCGTGTTCGTGAACGTGCTGGACGGCACGCTGGACCTGAAGTTCGAGGACATGACTGGCAACAATCGCCGAGTCACCGTTGCTGGCATCTCCATTGCCCCGCTCAATCTGATCAGCATGGGATTCAATGCCGATCCGGGCACTCTGGACGCTGACGGTGTCACCGTTGATAGCTTCACGCTGGCGGATGCCCCGGCGAACTCGCTGGTAACCGTGACGACAACGCTGGGCACGCTGGTTGGTACGGATGCAAGTTCGATCTTCCAGGGCTTCCAGGTTCTTACCAATGGCGCCGGACAGGCGACCGTCCAGCTTCGCCGTCCGTCAGCGGCTGGCGAGGCCTGTATCTCCTTCGCAACACCTGGTGATGCACGACTGGGTTGCTCGTCGATCGAGTACGTGCGGTTGGATGCTTACAAATTTGATTTCAACTCGCCCGTCTCGCCGACATTCGATCCGATCTCGCCGATGAACCTGGATGGTTATCGTGGCGTGACGAATCAGGACGTCTACTCGGTCGATAAGGGTTACGGTTGGCTGTCGCCGGTCCAGGCCTTTGATGGGGGCACCTTCGTTGCACCAAATGCGGACTTGATCAATGACGGCAATCGCGGCACGACGACCAGCACGTTCCGTGTCGATCTCGATAACGGTACCTATACCGTGCACCTCTACATGGGCGATCGCGCAGATCATCAGTCGATCTCTGTGATGGCCAACGGCGCGACCGTCGTTAATCAGCAGGCCATTCCGCGAGCGACCATCTTCGAGACAACCTTTGACATCACGGTGGGCACTGGCGAACTCGACCTCACCTTCCTGCAGAACGACAGCCCGTTCTTTGACGGTCACTGGATCATCAACGGAATCGAGATTCAGCCTTCGGCGATGATGGTCAACACCATCACCCCGATCAACGTGGGTGATGTGTTCGCTGATGGCTCGACCATCACGGCGATCAATGCCACCAGCACGCTGATGGCGGGTGCTCAGGTAACGGTTTCCTCCAGCCTCGGAACGATTACCACTCCGGATGCGAATGGAATGCTGCCGGGCGTGCAGGTTGTTGTGGGCATGGGCGGAGCGATCACGTTCAACCTGCAATCACCCGCGATGCCGGGTGTGCCGACGGTCAGCTTCGTGGCCACAGATGGCTCCGCTACGGCAACCGAGAATGACCCCGCGTTCCTGAACTTCATCCCGCTACCAATGCCGATTCCGGATCGGCACTTCGACTTCAATCGTGGCTTCGACGATGCCACGATGACGCCGACGGCTCCGGGTTACATCAGCGTGCGGCCGAATCAGAACACTCCGCTGGTGACAGGCTACGGCTGGGTGACGGCACCGAACTCGTTCGATTCGCGAAACCAGTTGCCGCCGGAAACTCCGGTGGAGCTGTACCGCGACGGTGCGAGCGGCCCGTCGAACACCAGTGCGACCTTCCAGTTCCAGGCAGATCCGGGCGTTGATTACGACGTCAGTGTGATCGTGGGGCGCTTTGCACTGGAACTCGACCAAGTCCAGGTGACTGTGGAAGGTGCGGGAGCACAGATCGCCCCGCCATCAGCCCAGTTCAGCTTCTTCACGACACTCAACTTCAACGACGCGACCGACCTCAATAACGACGGCCTGATCAGCGTGACCTTCGCAGACCTGGGCGGAGCGAAAGCGACTGGCTGGGCCGCAGTTGGCGTCGACGTGGTTGTCTCGCCGTTGCTGGCCGCTGAGGTTGGCAGTGGCGGCCCTGAGATCTCGGCAGCGGATCTGGAAACCGTTGTCAACGTGGCGACTTCGATCATCGGAGCGAACCAGTTGCCCGGCGTCTCGGTGGTGCTGGCGAACCTGAGCGGCAACCTGCTGGGCATGACCGCCGGCAACACGATCTACATCGACGCCGATGCCGCCGGAATGGGCTGGAGCACCGACCTGAGTAACGTCGAAGCCGGTCGCTACGACCTGCTGAGTGCGATCGCTCACGAACTCGGTCACGTCCTGGGCCGTGCTCATGATGATGCCGGCACGATGCAACCGGTGCTCGGACTCGGTGAACGCCATCTCGATGACGCCTTCACCGCGGAACTGGCCGACCTGCTCGCTGGCTTGTAAGAACAGGAAGCAACCAATTCTTAGCCGCTGACTGATTTAGCAGCCTGAATCGCACACTGGGAATATGTCTATGACATTGCCAGGATGCGGTTCAGGCTCTTTTCGTTTTCATTGCTTGCTCTTTTTGTCAGTGATCAAGCGGCCCAGATGCTCAGCATTCACACCCAGATTTAACAGCCAGTGGATCGCAGCGTCGAAACCGTTCTGTTTACATCAGGCTGACTCTCACGGGCCAAGCGACTCGCTCCGGGAATAGAGGAGTGCCAGTCGGGAGTTTGACCACTGTCTCCATGACTTCGGTCGCTGATCGGCTATGCTGCTGTCGCAACTCGCAAACACAGCGTCACGCACGCCGAGTCTGGAATCTGCTCAATTCCTTGGAGTCCCATCATGCGCATGATGCCTGGTCGCTCAATGAGTGCTTGGTTCCGAGTCACGTCCTCAATGTTGATTCTCGCCAGCGCGGGACTCACTGCGTCGGCTGACGATGCTCCGAAGCTGCGGTATGAGTGGAAGTCGGGAAGTGTGTTTGCTTATGACATCAGCATCACTGCCGATCGTCCCGACGCGACGGATCAACTCCAGGGCGTCGTCACCTATACCGTCAAGAATGTCGCCGATCAGCAAATTGACGTCACCTACACTGGCAACCTGGGTCGCAAAGAGACTCCCAAAGCGGGGCAAGGCGGCCCCGGCGGGCGTCGGATTGGTCCTCCCGGCAGGTCCGGCGGCCCTCGCGGACCGATGTTCGGATCGAACACTCCGACCGGTTTGACGCTGCAAACCAATGAGATCCGACTGACCAAGACCGGTGAGTTGGTAAGCATCAAGGGAACGTCGCAGTTGCCGTACCTACTCGGGAACTTGTCGCAGTTGCCTTTCGAAAGCCTGTCGGAGGAAGCCAAAAAGTCGTGGACTCAAGAGTCGGGTGCCACCATCACCGAGGGTGGCGATCGTTCGCGCATCCCGAGCCCTCGATTCCGGGACCAGGAGGATGCGAACAAGAAATCGACTGCTGGTGGCGAGGCGGTCCGCTACGAAATCGAGAAGCGAGACGGTCAGCGAGTGACTCTGCATCGCGTCAGCAGCCTCAAATCAGCTTCGTCCGACGGCAAGACTCCGCAGTTTGATCTGGCCCTCGACGGAAAGCTGGAGTTCGACACCGAACGCGGCCTGACGACTTCGTCTGAATCGAAAGGGAAGCTCAACGTAAAGGTTGACACCCTCTCGGTAGAAGTTCCGCTAACCATCAAGATGCGGCTGCTCACTGAGCAGGAACGCGTGCAGCACGAAGAACAACAGAAAGCCTTGCGAGAAGACCGCGTCGCAAAAGCCAAGGAGTTGCAAGCTCAGCAACAGGCGAAGCTGGCCGCGCCGCTGACCGCCAAAGAACGCAAAGACATCATTGAGGCACTGGACTCAGGACGCCCTGGGAGCGTTATCAGCACATTGATGACGCTCACCAAACGCGAACCGACCGAAGAGGACAAAGAGATTGCGAAGGCCATCCAGAAGCACATCAACAGCACCAATGCGGGCATCCGTCGTACCGCTGCTGATGCCTGGGCGAAATGGTCGAGTCTACTTGTCGAAGCCGACGATAAGCCCAAGTCTACGAGCGATGACAAGCCGAAAGGTCGTCCGCGCTAAGTGCTTCTCCTGAAACCCCGAGCTATTTGGCTGCTGGGTGGGGAAGCTGCCCTGGATTCGGAATGAGTGTTTCATGGCTGTCTCCAATCAGAAGAAGATGCCCCTCGGTGCCAAGATCATCTTGGGATTCGTGATCATTGTTTTCATAGGGTCCGGTGGCCGACTGGTTTACATGGCCACGGACGGCATGCGTGAAGCCGGGGAATCTGCGTCGTGGCCGCGCACCGCGGGCAAGATCGTTCGCTCGGAGATGAAAGTCACGACTGGTGATGACGGGCCGGGTCGGCGGTCGAGTTCGGGCCCGGCTTTCGAAGCCGATATCGAGTATGCCTTCGATGTGAACGGGATCGCTTACCACGGCTCACGCATTGCGTCCGTGAAAGACATGAACGCTAAGCGATCCCGAGCGCAATCGATTCTCGATAGGTACCCGGTCGATGGCCGCGTGATGGTCTCTTACAGACCGGACGATCCCAGTGTCTGCGTGCTGGAGCCCGGAAGCTGGGGTGGCGCGCTCGTCCAGTTGGCTTTGGGTGTGTTCTTCATTCTTGTGCCGCTTGTGCTCGTCTTCACCATTTGGAAGCTAGCCCCCAAGAGTCCACCGGCGCCGCCAAGCGAGGACAACGACCCGTTCTCCGCACCACGTTTCGACGAAGCGACGTAACCGAAATCGCACGGACTGGGAACCGGGATGAATCAACATGCCGATGCAAGTCAGGGTTGATCCACACAATCCGGCCTGGGCGGAAATGTTCGCCATTGAGGCTGAGCGAATTGCCACGGCACTCGGGAGCAACTTCGTTGCCGCTCATCACGTAGGCAGCACCGCGATTCCCGCCATCGTCGCCAAGCCGATTATCGATCTGTTGATTGAGGTTGCGGAGATCGACGCCGTCGACGACCGCAATGCCGAGATGATCGCACTCGGATATGAAGCGATGGGCGAGTTGGGCATTCCGTTGCGGCGTTACTTTCGCAAGGACAATTCCGAAGGCGTCCGCACTCATCACGTTCACGTTTTTGCGACGGGTAATCCGCAGATCGAGCGGCACCTTGCGTTTCGAGACTTCATGAATGCGCACCCTGCGTGGGCTCGACAGTATTCGCAGTTGAAGCTCGAACTCGTTGCCAGGTATCCCGATTCGATCGAGCGCTACATGGACGGCAAAGACAGTTTCATCAAGCAGATTGATGAACTTGCGGCGATATGGCGGAGCGAGTCATCGAAGCTCACTGCCGGGAGCGCTGAATCTACTACTTAGCAGGTTCTTCGTCGTAGATCGGCGTGTGGCGATAGGGAGTTTCGAGGATCAGCAGGCAGAGCGCGGTGATGTAGTGCCGCCCTGCTCTTTCGGCCTGTTCCTCTTTCACGCCGTATTGTTTGTCACCGCCACGTTGGGAGACGTAGGGATTCCAACTGCCGACGATATCTTCGCCAGCCTTGCGGCTGCCGGCTTTGACCTGATTCTCGACGAGCAAGTACTGCACCCGACCGTACCACTGCTTCCAGTCGTCACCGCCCAGGTTATGCAGGACTTGAGCGGCGTAGTACCACTCGTAGACGTTGCGGCGGCCGACTGCCCATTCGGGAGCCGAGTCAGGATTGCGCAGCGTCTTCACGCCGTCCAGCATTGCGGGCCAACCCTTCGGCCAGCCGAGCCATTGGCGACACAGCAGTCCTTCGGCGGTCATCGCATTAGTAGCGCGTGAAGCAGGGTAATTGGGCAGGTACCGATAGCGAGCGCCGTTTTGGGACTCGACCGAGTCCACGAAGATTGAGACTCGATTGAAGGGTTCCAAGGGCACTTCGATGTTGGCCATCCGCGCCGTGTTCATAGCCATCAGGCACCATCCGGTGACGGACAGATCTCCCATCGACTCGCGATCCTGAGGCTGATAACGCCAGCCCCCGTCGATTGGGTGCTGAGAAGCCAACAGGAATGCGAGGCCACGATCGGCAGATTCGCGCAGCGACGGGTCGCCGGTCAGAGCGTACGCCTCGCAGATAGCAATCAGAGCTTGAGAATGGGCGTAGAATGCGGTTTCTCGACCAAGTTCTTCATGATCGTGGTAGTCCCCGTCTTTCTTTTGAATGCTCTTCAGCCAGCTCAAGCCTTTGCGGACGGCGTCCTTGTGCGGACCCTCGACTTGCGTGTTGCCATCTCCAAGCAGAGCCAGCAGCGCGAGCGCTGTTGCTCCTGTGTCCGTGCGGAGGATGCGATCCGCGGGATCTGGATAGCCTTCATGCAGCTTCCAGTTGCCGCCCGCCTTCTGCTGACGAACGAGCCAAGACATGCCGCGATCAATGCAACTGCGGACGGTGTCGCGTCGATCACCCGCAGCATCTTGCAGCATACCGTTCCTGAATCGCGCTCCTCGGCCGCCGAGCTTGCCGCCCGCGCCGGCCGGTTTGACGCCGCCCGGTGGTCCGGAACTCGCTCCTTTAACTGGACCAGCACCCTCACCGGTGGTTGTTGCGCCGTCGGGCGTCCCGCCGCCGGAACCGGGAACACTACTCACGACTGTTGTGATCGAGATGGGACCTTCGCCAGCCCCCGGGCCTGTTCCCGCGCCGGACTCACCGCTTCCCATGCCGCCGTCCGGAGCACCGATTACTGGCGAGAACCACTCCATGCCGCCTCCGCCGACGCCACCGCCAGTACCCTTCGACATCACCACGAAGCTGAGGAGCACGAACAGCACCACGTGAGCCACGAAGCTGATGGTGATGGGCTTGGCTTCGCTTTTGACGTAACTGACGAGGTCCTTTTCTTCTTCCTCTTCCTGCTTCCTGATCTGCTTGATCACCGGGAAACGGATCTTCTTCGGACGCGGCGCGGACGGTTTCGTCACGGCAGCGGTCTCAAAGACCGGTTCGTCGGCCGAAGAGTCAGATTCGTCGTTGGAAGAGGTGGCCATGCGGTCGAAGATAGGATGCGGGAAGATTTGAGATGACTGACTTTAGTGACGGCTTCGGGACCGGGCGAGGGCGCACGGACTCGGAACCGGAAACTCGAGCAATCCTTGTTGTGACGGGCTGAGTTTGCGAGATCCGGCAGTTCACCGACAGACGACCTAGCCTGATCTTCATTTGTGCCGTAGTTTGAGCAGTCGTGCGTTACCTGTTGGTAATGGTTACAGGCGATAGGAGAAGTTCGAAGTGCTCGAATCGGTCAAGGATTTCACCAACGGATTGGGTTCATCGGCCCGTGGTCGCCTTGCGCGCTGGCGCGCCACAGCTCATCGCGTTTTGAAGAAGTCTCAACAATACAAAACGCTGTCAGATGAAGAGCTTATGACGGCGGGCCGCGATATCCGCTGGCGTTCGAAAACCGGGATCCCGCTGAGAGATTTGCTTGAAGAATGCTTCGCGCTTGGTGTGGAAGCTTCCCGCCGTGCCAAGAACATGGAGCAGTACCCTGTCCAGATCATGGGTGGGATCGCGCTCTTTGAAGGTGGAGTTGCCGAAATGCAGACGGGTGAGGGCAAGACGCTCACTGCTGTTCTGCCAACATTGATCCGCGCGCTGCCCGGTAAAGGCAGCCATGTGGTCACAGTGAACGACTACCTGGCCGAACGCGACTGTGAGGAAATGGCCCCGATCTATGGCGCTCTGGGCATGAGCGTGGGTTGCATCCTCACGCCGATGGAAACGGACGAGCGACGAGAAAACTACGCCCGCGACGTTACTTATGGCACGGCTAAAGAATTTGGTTTCGATCTACTGCGCGACCGGTTGCGTCAGGGCGTGGCGGCGGAAGGCCAGAAGCGCCGCACGTTCTTCAGCGCGGCGGGCGGTCAGGAAGCTCCCGTACAGCGCGGACACTATTCGGTGCTGATCGACGAAGCCGACAGTATTCTCATTGATGAAGCACGTACGCCGCTCATCATCGGCCTGACTATGCCGAACGACGCTGCGACGGTGAGCCTCTTCCGTTGGTGTCATCGGGCTGTCGCGCATCTGGAACCGAATCAGGACTTCGTCTACGAACCAGAACGACGCTCCGCTTATTTGACCGATCCGGGCTGCCGTAAGGTGCTGCTACTTGGTAAGCCGGCGCTGATCGATGCCATCGACACGGAACGCATCTACAAGCACGTCGAGCAGGCGCTAACCGCGAAGTTTGCCTTCCATCGCGATCGGGATTACGTCGTCGTTGATAACGAAATCGCCATCGTGGACGAATCCACGGGACGAGTGATGGACGGTCGCAAGTGGCAGGACGGCCTGCATCAGTCCATCGAAGCGAAGGAACTGGTTCCGATTACCGCGGCTTCTGGCGAAGCCGCCCGTATCACCGTTCAGAACTTCTTCAAGCTCTACACGAATATCTCGGGTATGACTGGTACGGCCACGCAGGCTGGTCGCGAGATTCGACGCGTTTATCAGATGAAGGTGACAGCGATCCCGACACATCGTCCGTGTATCCGGCAGCCGTACCCGACACGGATCTTCGCGACGCTCGAAGCCAAACGCCGTGCGATCATCGACGAGGTCGAACGGTTGATGAACGAGGATCGCGCGGTGCTGATTGGTACGCCTTCAGTGGATGCTTCTGAAGCGCTCGGGCTGATGCTGCGAGATCGTGGAATCCCTCACGACATTCTCAACGCGCGCTTCTTTGAGCAGGAAGCGGAGATCGTCAAGAAGGCGGGCCAGTGTGGGAAGGTGACTGTGGCCACCAACATGGCCGGTCGCGGAACGGACATTAAGCTGTCGGAAGAGCTGCGAAAGGCTGGTGGCCTGCAGGTGCTGGCCACGGAGATGCACTCGTCCAAACGAATTGACCGCCAACTCGTCGGTCGTGCCGCGCGGCAAGGTGACCCCGGCGGGTTTCAGACATTTCTCTCGCTGGAAGACGAGCTACTCCGCTGCCTGACTCCCGAGAAGCAGGCCAGTCTTCGCAAGAAGGCATTTCCCGACAAACACGGCGAATTGTCTCGCGGCTGGTTGAGGTTCTTCACCAAAACCCAACGCTACCTTGAGAGGCTGCACTACAAACAGCGCCGCGACATGCTCAAGCAGGACAAGCACCGCAGCCAGCAGTATCTCCGTATGGGCCTGGATCCGTGTCTGGAGTTGACTGAGTCCTAAGCGGGCTCGGAGAGTGTGGCGCGCGTAAAACTTTGATATGCAACAGTCGTGCGTGGGAGTGGTGGATTGAATCTTCAAGATGGTCTTCCGCGTGAAAAGCTCAGTCAGTTGGCTACGAACCTGGAGGGCGTCATTCGCGGAAAGCATGAAGCGATCGAGATTCTGATCATCGCCGTGCTGGCGAACGGCTCTGTGCTCATGGATGACGTGCCCGGTGTCGGCAAGACAACGCTGTGCAAGGCACTGGCCAGTTCGATTGACGCCTCGTTCCATCGCGTGCAGTTCACGCCGGACCTGTTGCCGTCAGATATTCTGGGTTCTTCGATCTACAACCCGGTCGACGGCACCTTTCGCTTTCGAGCCGGGCCGATTTTCAGCAACGTCCTGCTGGCGGATGAAATCAATCGTGCGTCGCCGCGCACGCAGTCCGCGTTGCTGGAGGCCATGAGTGAATCGCAGGCGACAATTGAAGGCGAACGGCACGAATTGCCGGCGCCGTTCTTTGTTCTGGCGACTCAAAACCCCGTCGACTTTCACGGGACTTATCCGCTGCCGGAAGCACAGTTGGACCGGTTCCTGATCCACATGAATCTCGGCTATCCGAGCCCTGCAACGGAAGTTGACATCCTATTTGCCCAGGCCGTCACGAATCCGATCACGAATCTGAAGCCCGTCTTGCAACGTGAGGAACTGGTGGCGCTGCAGGATGCCGTGCGGCACATGTACGTCGATCGTTCCGTCGCGCAATACATCGTCGAGATCGTGGGGCGAACGCGAGCAGACGGTCGACTGAAACTTGGGGTCAGTCCACGCGGGACGCTGATGCTGTTCCGTGCTGCTCAAGCCGCCGCGTTTCTTGCGAAGCGCGATCATGTACTGCCCGATGACGTGCAGCGGATGTCACACTTCGTCCTGCCACACCGTCTGGTGCTGACGTCGAAGAGCAAGTACGGCAGCGTCGACAAGGAAGCCGTGATTGCCGAGATCGTCGCGTCCGTGAAGGCGCCATCCTGAAGGCATCTTAGAAGAAAAAGTCCGCCGACTTCATGCGAGGTCAGCGGACTCAAGTTCGAATCGGTGTTGTTGTGAGCGAGACGCCGGAGTCACAACTACTTCGCGAGTTCAGTTGGCTCGATCTTCACCTTGGCGACCGGCAGCTTGATTTGCTTGAGGTCGGTAGAACCGTCGGCCTTCACTTTGACGGTCAGTTCTTTTTCAACGTAGCCGACTCGTTCCTGCCAGATCACCAGCTTGTGCTCGCCTTCAGGCAGTTTCTCGATGGAGAACTTGCCGTCGGCATCGGTGATTGTTGCATAGGGATGATCGACCACGAGCCACCAGGCGCGCATCCACGGATGAATGTCGCACTTCACTTCGGCGGGCAGACGTTCCTTCTGAGAGAACTTAGGAAACTTGATGCCTGTCCGGTCGTTCGCGCCGATGATCACGTTCTGGCCAGGATTTAGAATCGTGTAGGTGTGGGTGTTGTGCTGAATCGGATCTTCCGATTTCACAACGACGGTCTGATCCATGCGGATGATCAGGGCATGCGGATTGAACTTGCAGCCCTTCTGATCGAAGACGACTTCCGCGTCTTTGCTCTTCTTCAGGCTTTCGTGGATTGCACCCTTATCAACCGTCTTCAGGTAAACGAAGACGTTTTCCACGCCGTTGTTCTTGGGATTCACGACGAGTTCGTCGTTGGCCACATCAGCCGCCGCACAGCAGGACGGGTCCTTCACTGCAGCATCGCCCTTGGCGACCTTCACCTTCAGCTTCGGAATCTCGCCATCCAGAACAACCTGACCTGTGACGCTGCCATAGCCTGCGGCCAGAGCGTCCCCGACAGCCAATCCGCCGCAAATCAATGCGGTGATCGCCGACACGGAAAACAGCTTCTTCATCGAATATCTCCTCAGTGGAACAAAGTTGATCGCATTCGTTGCTCCGGGACGGCCAACGAATGAATCGAGTGAATTGATCGGACAGATACGGTGGGGCCGAGGCTAACTCGGAGGAAAGAGGCTAACTGGCACAAGACGTCGGCTTGCTGGCGGCAGGATCGTCGGTGGGGGATCAAGGCAGGAACCGCATGAAGCCACGTATCAAGCTATCGGGCGGGTCGACAAAAATCGAGTCCCGGTAACCCGAAAAGTGGTTCACTTTCCATCCGTTGGGCTCGGTTTCTTCGGAACGGGAATCTCGAAGGTGACGAGCTGATCGCTGCGTCGGACCACCAGCTTCATCGTGTCTCCCGCTTCCAACCGCCCCAACTCGTCCTTCACCATCCGCACGGACTGCATCAATTCGCCATTGACGAACAGCACCAGGTCATCGGGCTTGATTCCCAACCGCGCGGCGGGCGATCCCTCAATGATCGCATCAACGTACGCTGGCGTGCGGAATAGCACGTCCGGCACGAGCACGATGCCGAAGTCCGTCGGCTCGTAGCTTCGCGCAGCATCAGGCTCGTCGACCGGCTTCTTGGCCGTCGAGAACTTTCCGCTGATGATTTCCTCAATCGGCTTCTTCAACTCACCCAGCGGGATCGAATAGTTGAGCCACGTATTCGTTTCCGAGTTCCGCAGCTCGCGGCCGATCATCCCGATGAGTTTGCCGTCGCGCGTTGTCAGTAACCCACCCGCGGCTCCCGAGTTGTTCGTAATTGCATCGACGACATAGACCTGCCCTTCGTAGGGCATCTCAAAGGTGCCGCGACGCGCCTTGAACTTCGTTTTCGAGGCGATCACACCGTGCAGAACTGACGCCGACTCATCACCGGTCGCGACTTGAAACATGTTGCTGAAGCCCAGCACGCGCGTGCCTTCGCTGGCCGCTCCGATGCTGCGATCGAGGTCGAAGTACGGCAGCGACAGTTCTTCCTTCTGAGGATCAATCTTCAAGACGGCGACTTCGAGCGATGGCTCAGCGCCCAAAACTTTCGCCGTGTAGCGGCGTCCGTCATTCAATACGACGACCACTTCCGATGGGTCGAGCAAGTGACTCCATGCCGTCGCGATGTGACCTTCTTTAGAAACCAGGAAGCCGGTTCCGTAAGTGACCAGCCCGCGCAGGCCCCCTGCTCCAAAGATCTTCACCATGCGCGGCTGCACGTAATCAATCGTGTCCGCTGTTGAGCCTTTCTCGGGAGCGGCAATTGCCGCCGAGGTCCACAAAGCAAGGCAGATGAGCAGCAAGCTTTGAGATCGAAGACGCATGGCAACTCACATCTAAGTTTGACAATTCCACGTTCTGACAGAGGTCGGCATGCGCACGGTTTGCATGCACCGACCTCGTTTAAGTCTGATGAATGCGTCGTTCTGCTTAAAGGCGTAATCTCAACTTCTGAGCAACTCGAGCCTTTATCCGTCACAGAGCAGTTGCAACCATCTGGTCCTTTCTCTGGTGGAAGGGCACCTACTACTTTGTGAATGTGGCAAGTGCCTTGCTAGTATTCGCGACCCCTCTGGGCAGGGAGTACGTCGCCGATATCACTTCCCGCTGCGAACTTACAGTTTTCTGTGACTCGCAGTCATCATTCGATGAGCATGGACCACGCAACTCGACCGATCAACTTCGCACGGATCGCAACCGAACTCTCCCTGAAGCCTGAGCAAGTCACCAACGTGGTGACGCTGCTCGATGAAGGCAACACGGTGCCGTTCATTACGCGCTATCGTAAAGAGCGCACCGGCAACCTCGATGAAGAGCAGATCCGCAAGATCGAAGCACGCGTCAATGCGCTGCGTCAACTTGCTGACAAAGTAGAGACTATTCTGCGACTCATCGAAGCTCAGGGGAAACTGACCCCCGAACTTCGAGCTCAGGTCGAAGCTGCGGACAGTTTGAAGCGACTGGATGATCTCTATCTGCCCTTCCGTCCGAAGCGGCAATCGCGCGCCGAGAAGGCTCGACAGCAAGGGCTCGGTCCGTTGGCTGATCAAATCTGGACGGCGAAAGCTCCACTGGACCTCGAACAACTTGCGACGCAGTTCATTGATGCCGAGAAGGGAATCGCCACATCGCAGGATGCTTTGAAAGGCGCTTCCGACATCATCGCTGAGCAGATCAGCGAAGACGTTGCCGTGCGCGATCAGTCGCGCAAGCTGGGCTGGCGAACGGGGAACCTCGCGGTCAGCGCCGGTAAGGTAGAGGGCGAGGCTGCCAAAGCTTTTGAAGACTATTTCAACTTTCAGGAACCGGTCTGGAAGATTCCTCCGCATCGCATTCTGGCCATCAACCGCGGCGAAAAAGAGAACGCTTTGCGGGTGAAGTACGAGTGGGACGGCGAGCTGATCAATCGAATGATTGGCAATCACCTGCAGATGGCGAATCATCCTTGCCGAGAATTCCTGCAGGGTTGCGTCACCGACTCGCTGGACCGGCTGATTCAGCCCAGCATCGATCGCGAGATTCGGCGCGAGCTGACCGATCAAGCGGAAGAGCACGCGATTCAGGTCTTTGCAAAGAACCTGCGAAGCCTGCTGCTGCAGCCTCCAGTGCGCGGCAAACGAGTGATGGCGATCGATCCCGGTTTTCGTACTGGCTGCAAGATTGCGATTCTCGACGAAGTCGGCGCGACGTTGCATACGGACGTCATCTTCGCGACCGGTTCTGCTGAAAAACGCACGGGCACAATTCAGAAGCTGGCCGAACTTCTGAAGCAACATGCCTGTGAACTGATTGCGATCGGCAATGGCACTGCCTGCCGGGAGACCGAAGAACTCATCAGCGAGGTCATTGCGCAGAGTTGTCCCGAATGCCGATATCTGATCGTCAACGAGGCCGGGGCCAGCATCTATTCGGCCAGCAATGTCGCGCGCGAAGAGTTCCCGGATCTCGATGCGACGGTGCGGGGTACGATCTCGATCGGTCGTCGATTGCTCGATCCACTCAGCGAACTGGTGAAGATCGAACCGCAGCACATCGGCGTTGGGATGTATCAGCACGACATGACGCCGAAGCTGCTCAAAGAGTCGCTCGATGGTGTCGTGGAGTCGTGCGTTAACTTCGTCGGCGTGGATCTCAACACGGCTAGCTCGTCGTTGCTGAGGTACGTTTCCGGGTTAAACCAACTCATCGCTCGTCGTGTTGTTGAGTGGCGTGAGAAGAACGGCCGGTTCCAGTCACGTCAACAACTGTTGGACGTACCGGGCATCGGGGAGGCGACGTTTACTCAAGCGGCAGGCTTCCTGAAGATCACCAGCGGCGATGAGCCACTAGATACCACCTGGATTCATCCGGAAAGCTATCCCGCTGCACGCAAGGTGCTGGATAAGTTCGATGTGGTTCCGTCTGCTCTTACAGATTCCGATGCCGCGACGGAGAAGCTTCGCCGCAGCTTTCAGGGACTGAAGGTCAATGAACTCGCAACTGAACTTGATGTCGGTGTTCTAACGCTTAAGGACATCCTGGAGGCGCTGTCCCGGCCCGGACGCGATCCACGAACTGACTATCCTGGTCCGGTGTTCAAGCAAGGTGTGCTCAAGCTGGAAGATCTCGCTCCGGGTATGGAGCTTCGCGGGACGATCTTGAACGTGGTCGACTTCGGCGCCTTCGTCGACGTCGGTCTGAAGGACAGCGGGCTGGTGCATATCAGCCAGTTAGCTAATCGCTTTGTGAAGAGTCCGCACGAGGTCGTGTCTGTGGGAGATATCGTGACCGTGTGGGTGACTTCGGTGGATCTTAACCGTCGTCGAGTTTCTCTCACGATGATCAATCCGAATGCGACGAAGGCTGGTAAACCCGGTCAGAAGCCGCCGCAGAAGGCCGCGGCGAAGTAACCAACCTGGTGTTGCACCCTTGCGTCACGGCTTCATGACTTTCCCGGAGCGACTTGGCCCAACAATCCGAGGCAGCGCATTTCCAAGTCGACGGCCAATTGCGCGATGTCGGCCGATTCCCGGTCTGACAGCTTGAGCGAGCGGCCTGCTTCCACTTTGCTGGGGTCTGTTCGCCCCGAGCCGCTGCAGGTGATGTTTGCTGCCATCTGTGTCGCGCGGCGCTGAGACTCATCGACTTGGGAAGGCTCATCGTGCAGGTCGTGCAGCAGCTTCAGGGCTTGTTGATGAGTCGGACACAACTCCAGCACCTGTCGGAAGGCTGCAATCGCAGCCGATTGCTGGCAAGTTTGCATGTAGACTTGCCCCAAGTGAAAACGTGCGGCCACGAAGTCGGGCCTGAGGCGAATTGCTGCTTCGAACGCCGCCGCGGCGCGGTCGTAGTCCTGCGTCTCCTGATAAACGATGCCAAGGTTCTGATAGACGTCGGCTGAGTCGCGTGTGATCTGCAACGCCTGCATCAGGCAAGCCATCGCCTCAGCGTGGTCTCCCTCGCGAATGAGATGCTCACTGAATTTGACGAACGCTGCGACGCGCTGCGGTGCTTCTTCGATCGTTTGTTCCAGAAGTGAAACTGCTAGTCCAGGGCTGCCGGCCAGCGAGTAGGCGACTCCAAGGGTTTCCAAGACTGATGAGTCGGTAACGCCGGCCACAATGAGTGATCGCAGAAGTTCGATCGCGATCGGGTACTCACCCCGCTTGAGGTGGTCGCGAGCCCGGGCCAGGATCGGATCCGTTTCGGGTTGAATCGACATCTGTCAGACCTCCTTGGCAATGTGCCCTTCTTGGCGCCAACTACGAAGCTTTGCCTTGGCCTTCAGACTTCGCCAAGTCCAAAAGCTGAGTTTTCCAGTCGCAATTCAGCAATTAATAAGCTGCAAATAAGTGGTTGCCGCCGAATCAGTGACATCACTACCGGCGAGGTGGTTGGCGAGAAGTTGAATTCCCGCACAACGGCTGCAGAATGCGCCGCCGTTTGATCGACAGACTCAAGCAGAAATGTTTCCGCATGCCACTCCATCCCGCACAGCGATTTGCCGCTCCGAATACGATTCAGCACGGCACACCGCTCAAAGAAGTTCTCGGAATTGATCTGATTCGCTTGATTGGTGAATCCTTTGCCGAAGTTTCAAAGGACTTCGACCGCAAGCAGTTTGAGCGTCAAGCCGCGAAAGGACTTGCTGAGCTGGAGTTTACGCAGCGTGGACGTCACGTCGCGAAGGCTCTCGCGGAGCAACTGCCTGCGACCTTTGCTCAGTCGTGTCCTGTCTTACTGGCATCCTTCGGCCCGGAATTGCAGGCCACAGAGAACAACGGCCTCGCCCCGTTCTTCTACCTGCCGCATGGTAACTTCATCGCGGATTACGGCGTGGACGACTTTGAGAATGGGATGCGGGCCAACTACGAACTGACGAAACGCATGACTGCCGAGTTCAGCATTCGCCCCTTCGTCGTCAAGTATCGGGAGAAATGCCTGAAGCGTCTGGCAAAATGGATCAGCGATCCCAATCCCCATGTGCGGCGTCTGGTCAGCGAAGGCACGCGGCCGAGATTGCCTTGGGCCATGAGACTCAAGGAGCTGCAAGAGAACCCACTGTTCATGTTGCCGCTGTTGGAGAAACTCAAGGACGACCCGGAGTTGTATGTCCGCCGATCTGTAGCCAATCATCTGGCGGATATCCTGAAAGACCATCCGAACGTGGCGTACGAAGTCTGCGAACGCTGGACCGAGGAAGCGAAGTCCAAAGGCGTCGACACTCCGCAGGCGACAGCCCGTAAGTGGATCGTCCGTCATGCTGTCCGTTTGCCCGCCAAGAAAGGCGAGGCACGCGCCACGGCCATTCGACTCGCGGCGAAGTAGACGCAGCGCAATTCATGCTTGGTTCGTCCATGACGAAAACTCTGGGATGACAGCAACGCAGGTTGCCGGGGCAAGCCGGTTTGACGCAATCTGAAACGAGACAGAATTCTCGCCGAATAATGTTCTTTTCGTGTGGCGGGTCCCTCTTGCAAATTGCGGTATTGCGATGTTCGAATCGTTCGCCGACTGAGCACAAACGATTACACTATTCGCCGCCCGACACCGCGGCCTGGCGGTTACAAGTTCGGGACAACACTCTCTCGCTGCCACTCGGGCCACAGCGAGAACTACGAGGGAGTCTGCGGAATGCGATTGGGGAACTGGCTGCGTGCGTTTCCGGGGCGGTTTGACACCACAGCGCGGAAACGACGGGCTCGTCGTGCGCCGCTCGGTCTGCAACGGAGAGCATTGGGGCGCCGCGTTGATCTGCTGGAGCAGAGGCTGGTCTTGAGTGGCACTTCCGCGTCGCTCCAACAGGTGGCTCCGTTGTGGTTTCAATCGCAGACCTTCAACGACGTACCGGCTGTGAACAACAGCCGCTGGATCGTTCAGGTCGTGGAGCCCGTTGCTCAAGGCATGAGGTCCCTCAACGACGTTCCGGTCCTGCTGGGCGCCGAGGGCGTGTCCATCTCATCGATCTCGGGATTGGGGCAGACTGGCTGGCTGAGCGTTGTCACGAGCGGCTCGTCTGCTGCGAACGTCCGCGCGGCCTGGCAGGTGAATAGCGCGATCACGCATTTCGAAGCCGACTCTTCCGTGACTGGACAGCTCACGCCAAACGAAACCCAGTTTGCCAGCCAGACGGACATGCGGAATACGGGCACGCTAGGCACTCTGGACGCGGATATAGACGCGGACAACGCCTGGGATTTGACAACAGGCAGCACGAAGACAGTTGTCGCCGTGATCGATTCGGGTATCGACTATCGCCACCCGGATCTCTATCTCAACATCTGGCTGAATCAGGGTGAGATTCCGACATCCATGCGTGCCAATCTACGTGATGTGGATAGCGATGGGCTCATCACGTTTCGCGATCTGAATGCGTCGTTGAATTCGAGTTTCGTGACGGACCGCAACGCCACGTCGTACATCGACGCAGGCGACTTGCTGACCGATCCCCGCTGGGAGAACGGTGTCGACGAAGACGGCAATCAGCGAATTGACGATCTGATTGGCTGGGACTTTCGAGACAACGACAACGACCCGATGGACCTGCACGGCCACGGCACACACGTCGCAGGCACGATCGGAGCGGTGGGCAACAACGGCTTGGGCATCGCGGGGTTGAACTGGAGCGTGCAACTCATGCCGCTTCGGTTTCTCGATGCCGTGGCCGGTCAAGGGCTTTCTGGATCGACAACCGATGCCATCAATGCGATCCGCTACACGACGCGCGAAGTCACGGACTTCGGCGTGAACGTGAGGGTGAGCAACAACAGTTGGGGATCGTTGGAGAACTCGGGCAGCGCCAGCACGGCGTTGCGGTCCGCGATTGCCGAGAACGGGCAAGCCGGAGTGTTGTTTGTGGCCGCGGCCGGCAACGGCGAGGGGCGCACCGGCCGGGGCATAGATCTCGACTCTGAGGGCGTAGGATTCTTCCCGGCAAGCTATGATCTGGACAACATCGTGGCGGTCGCGGCTTCAGATGCGAACGACAACCTGGCGATCTTCAGCCAGTTCGGTACTACGACAGTAGATCTGGCGGCGCCCGGCGTGAGCGTCCTAAGTACGGACTTGAATGGAAGCTACTCCGTTCGTAATGGAACAAGCATGGCCACGCCGCACGTATCCGGCGCCGCTGCTCTCCTTCTTGCCCGCGTTCCGGACGGCACGCCCGGCGAGCTGCGACAGTCGCTGCTGCAGAGTGTGGATGTGGTCCCTGCGCTCCAGAATCGGGTTGCTACTCACGGTCGACTGAATGCTCGCCGCGCACTGGATACCGACACGTTTGCGCCGAAAGCCACACTCGTTTCCGCGCCGACCGTGACCACAGATCTGATCAGCTACGAGTTCTCTGTTATCTATCGCGACAACACCGAGATTGATTTCTCAACGATCGGCAACAATGACATCGTTGTCTCGCCGGCCAGTTCCGATCTGGTTCGCCTGCCTGCGACCGTGAGCGATCTCGTGGCCGACTCTGACTCCAACACGCCGGGAAGTCAGCCACGGGTGACGTATCGTGTGACTCCCGCCGGTGGTCGTTTCCGCAAAGAAGACAACGGCCAGTTTCGAGTCTTGCTGCAGGCGAATGCCATCGCTGACACGCGGGTGGGAACTCCTAATCTCGCTGCCGCACGAGAAATCGGACGCTTTCTTGTGGATATCGCCTACGCCGGCGAAATTGAAATTACTTCCATCGTTGATGGTGCGGATTCCGATCCGACCGATGGCATCAGCCGCACATCAACTGGCGTCAGCAGTCTGCGATCTGCAATTCAAACCGCTAACAACACACCGGGGTTGAATACTCTCGTCTTACAGCGAGCGGTGTATGAGATCACGGTTCCCGGAGTGAATGAGGATCTTGGTGCGACGGGTGATCTCGATATTCGGGACGATCTGACCATTCTCGGAAACGGCGCCACGATTCGAATCATCGGCGCTATCGATCGAGTGATAGACATTCTGGATTCCGCCGATGTGACGATGCAGGATCTGACGATTGAGGGCGGTTTCGCAGCCAGCGATGTTAATGATCCCGGACCTACTGGTGATGGTGGCGGAATCAGGATTCTCGGCGGCATCTCGCAGGTAACAATGAGTAATCTACTCATCGTGGGAAACACTGCTACGGGTAGAGGGGGTGGCATATCCGAATCTGGAAGCGGAACATTGGACATTACGAATTCAACCATCTCTGGAAATCAAGCTAACTCTCGGTTCGGCAGCCCTTTCGGAGGGATTTCATCTATTAACGGAAGCGGCAATGTGCAATTGCAGAGCGTGACTGTGACAGCCAACACCGGAGGAGGAGTTTCAGACGCTACTGCATACAACTCCATCTTCGCCGGAAACACGGGGACCGACGCACGCTTGGATTCCGGCTCGAGTCACAACTTGATTGGTAATGGCAGTGGATCTCTCAACGGTCAGAACGGGAATATCGTTGGCTCGTTCTCCAATCCGATCGACGCCAAGCTGGGGACTTTGGAAGATAATGGGGGGCTAACTCGGACCCATCGCTTGCTGCCGGGTAGCCCGGCGATTGACACCGCCAAAAACTCGCTGAATCAATTTGACTCTCCGAATACACTTTCTCCCACACACGATCAGATCGGGAATCTTCGCCGTCAGAATGGAAACCCGCGAGTTGATAACTTCGGTGAACCCGACATGGGGGCGGTCGAGGCGGTGTTTGGAGGTGTCACGGGTATCGCTTACCGAGACACGAACGGGAACGGCAAGCAGGATGTAGGAGAACTTGGTGAGCCGGGGTTTGTGTATTATGCAGACCTGAATAGTAATGGTGTCCTGGATGCGACAGAGCCTCAGGCAACGTCTGGCTCGAACGGACAGTTCTTGATTCTGAACGTCCCGGTGGGCCAGTATCAGGTGCTGCAAGCTTCGCGAACAGGCTGGGCGCCAACCGCTCCAAGCGTGAATCCCGCCATGACCGAGATCGATCTGGCGCTGGGGCTTTCGTCTGTGAGCGGGAATGGTAATGGCGCCAAGTTCTTTGCGAACGCAGCCCATCCATCTCGTAGCGCGGGTGAACTTGCTGATCATTATCAGTTTAACGGGGACAGTCTTGGTATTGATGATTTCATGTTCGTGGTGGATGACAATGGTGTTCCAGCGATTCGGACGCTGGTGGGTCTGCAACAGCGATATAACGATTCATTCCAGCTCACGGATTACCTAAGCCCTTCCAATCGCGACAACGGGCACCTGCTGCGTCTGACTGGATTGACGTCGCTGAACCAGAGCAAGCATGTGACCACAGGCGATCTCGACGGCGATGGTTTGTCGGATCTCATCGTTAGCCTGCGGCATACCGGTGACGTCCCTAAAGTGGTCGTGGTCTTCGGAAAGGCTTTCGAACAGGGCTTTACAAGGCCCCAGGACATCACCGAGATCGGATCCTCAGCTGACCGAACCAGGCACAGTGGGTTCGTGTTCGAAACAAGTGCTCTCGGATCCAACGAGCAGGATGCGAGCGACATCGCCGCTGGCGACGTGAACGGAGACGGCGTCGATGATTTGATCGTTGGGGCAGGCGCGGGGGGCAGTTCCGCAATCGTTTTCGGCAAACGGCGGGGTTCGCCCGCAGAGTTCAGCCCCTTTCCTCAACGCTTCAGCCAAAGTGATATCAACCTGACGAACAACGGGCTGGGAGTAGTCATTCACGGTATAGTGATCACGGCTGGGCCGGGTGATTCATCTGGCCCGTCGGTTGCGAGTGGTGATATTAACGATGATGGCTTCGCTGATGTTGTCATCGGTTCGCCATTCGACTTCCGAGACGGGGATTTCATGGTTGGTCAGGGATACGTCCTCTATGGAGCCGCGACCCTGCCCCAGACCGTCCCGCTTGCTCAACTGGCAAACGCCGGTGTTGGGTCGGCTTTAATGAATGCTTCGTTTGGCTTACGCGGTTTTGGTACAGCTCTGGCGACGGGTGACCTGAATGGAGATGGTAAGGACGACGTGGTAGTAACCACTCGAAATTTTTCCTCGAACTCCGGTGTTGATACCTCCCCGATCACTGCGAATGTGGTCGACGCACGAGACTTGCAACCCGGTGAGACTGCGACGGTATCAGCGATTGGGAATACGCCCCGGTTTCGTACGTCGCTGCCTCGTTCGGGGAACTTCTCACCGCTATTGGCTGTGGCTGCAGACGGGGATTTTGACGGTGATGGCATCAATGATCTGGTTGTCGGTGACTCTCTAGCCAACACTCTGACAGTCCCCTTCTCCGGGTTAGCATTGCTGAGATACGGATCTGCAGTCGGACTTCCGGTTGGCGAGACTGATTTGGGGGCGTTGATCCGAAGTACGCCAGTGCTTAACGAGGGGATCGAATTTCGCGATTCGACACCAGGTCGCCTCGGTTTCGGAGCAACCGTTGCCTGGGCCGGCGATCTGGATGGAGATGGGTATGATGACATTTATATCGGCGGCGTGAACCCGTCGACCAATACCCCGAATGGTACCTGGGTCGTCTACGGACGCCCTCGACCGGATGCGGTGCCTGATCATCGATCGTGGACGGTTACTTTCGGACCGGGAGCGTTGGTGGATGGCTTGAGCTTCGGCAATCAGCCTCTGCCAGCGACGATCAGCGGGTTGTTATTTCGGGATTCCAACCAGAACGGGCAGCGCGACGCGGGAGAAATCGGCCGCCCGGGTCTGCAAGTCTATCTGGATGTGAATAACGACGGTCAGCGGACCAGCAACGAGCCGCTGGTACAGACGGACGCAACCGGGAACTATCAGTTCACAGGCGTTGCTCCTCTGGTGAGTTATAACGTTCGTCAGATCGTCCCGTCTGGCTTCCAGCAGACTCTGCCCACGGTGGCTAATGGGAGTAAGTATGTTGTGACCCCGCAGCCGGGAGTCGACACGTCAGGGTTGGACTTTGGTAGTGTTGACACCGTGGGAGGTGTGGGCGTTGGTACTGGCGAACTGCGAGGGCGCGCCTTTGCGGATACCAACCGCAACAATCGGTATGATCCTGGAGAGACTGGCTTCGCGAATGTGACCGTGTTTCTCGACTTGAACGACAACGGCGTGTTGGATGATGCGCCGGTCCGTGAACCTCGCACGACGACGGCTGCGGATAACACTGGCACCCCGGCGGATGAGACGGGGACGTACGTGTTTTCTACGCTCTCTGAACGAGACTTTGTGGTCCGCATTGTTGTTCCGTCCAATCTGGCGCAAAGCTCACCATTGGCAGGAAACTTTGCGACGACCTCCAGTGCTGCCGGACAAGGTCCCGTGGCTGCCACGGCCTTGCTCTTCAACGGAGATCAGGCAACAGACCTACTGGTTGTCGCCGCAGGCCGACAGGATTTGCTGCTCCAACTCAACAATGGCGATGGGACTTTCGCCGCAGCGACGAGTGTTGCCAGCGATGCGGTGCGCAGTCGGCTGGCTGATCCTCGCAGTATGGTGACTGGCGATCTGAACGGTGATGGACGACCGGATTTGGTCATCGGGAACGGCAGTTTGAATCGTCCGGCTGTCTTGTTGAACAATGCGGCCGGCGGATTCACGCCGGTCAATATTCCGGCACTCGGGCTGGCCGATACGAGCGCGGTCGCTCTAGGGCGATTCGATCGGTTGGACAATTTCCTGGATCTGGCCGTCGCCAGCGAGTTCGGTGATCGTGTTTATGTACTCACCAACGACGGTCTGGGGAACTTTACGTTGCGGCACACCTTGGTAACTGGTGATGCTCCGGTGGATGTCCTTGCAACCGATCTGAATAATGACGGCTTCTCGGATATTACCGTCGCCAATCGCGACGACAACACCATTCGCACGTTTCTGCAGTTGCAGAACAACACGTTTCTAACTGCGGACATTGGTGGTATTTATACCAAGACCACTGGGCTCGGGCCATTTAGGCTGACCGCCGGTGATGTCACAGGCGATGGATATCAAGACATCATCGTGGCAAACGTGTTCGATCAGCGAGTGTCGATTTTCGTCAATCGCCAGACGGGTGTGCTGCAGGATGCTATTCAACAGGCCGCAGGCAATCAGCCGGCGTCTGTCGCCACTGCGGACTTAAACAGCGATGGACTGCTCGATATCGCGGTGACGACTGTCAGCGAGACCGGGTTTACGACGCTGCTCAATCTGGGTGGCGGTCGCTTCCAGGCGCCTTCCGCTTCAGGAGTGGCCTCGTTGGCGGCCTCGCTGGCTCCGGCTTTGATCGCGACGGACGTCAACCGCGACCTACAGTCAGATCTTGTGATCGTGCAACCATCGCGCTTTGGTGGTCAGCTGTCGGTTGCACGCAACGCTCCTGCTGCTGGTGTCTACAGGATATCTGTGTCCGGCGATCAGTCAGTCGCGGGACTCGACTTCGGCTTGGGGACCACGGCTACAACGATTGGTATCAATGGCGGTGGAGAGCTGGTGATTACCGATGCGTCGACTCAAGGGCATGCCGATCGGCTGGTGTTGAGTATTTCCGGCGCGAACCTGATCGTCACGGATGCGAGCAACACCCTAAGCAGCAATGTCGGTACGACGATTTCTCCGAACGAGGTTCGCATTCCGTTAAGCAGTATTACTGCCGGGCGGGTGATTGTTGACGCTCGCACCGGGAATGACTCGATCGATGCGAGTGCGTTGGCGGTGACGTCGCTGGCGGTGAGTCTGCTCGGTGGGGGTGGTAACGACACTCTTAAGTCAGGTGCTGCAAACGACACTCTTGAGGGGGGCGACGGCAACGACAGCCTGGAAGGCCGAGACGGCGCTGATGTGCTCTCGGGCGGGGCAGGCAATGATACGCTGGACGGCGGGTTGGGTAATGACCGGCTGGATGGTGGCGACGATGTCGATCAGCTTCTCGGCAACGGGGGTAACGACACGCTCACCGGCGGTGCTGGGAATGACATTATCAATGGCAACTCAGGCAACGACCTGGTGCGTGAGGTTGCCGATCTGAATCTGACTCTTGCGAACTCGTCGCTCATCATGAAACAGGGAACTACCACGGTCAGCACGGATGTGATCGTCAGTGTGGAACTCGCTGATCTGACGGGTGGCACGAGCAAGAACTCAATCGATGCGAGTGGATTCGCGGTTTCGCAGGGAACGACGCTCAGTGGTGCCGGCGGCAATGACACGATCATCGGATCACCCGGACCGGATGTTGTGTTTACGTTGAGCGGTGCTGACTCGATTCAGGGGCTTGGCGGCGCCGACATGGTATCCGCGGGCAGCGGTAATGACACGATCAGCGGTGGCGATGGCAACGACAACCTGAACGGCCAGAACGGTGACGATTCGGTACTGGGAGATGCAGGAAACGACGTCGTGGTCGGCGGTGCTGGACGAGATACGTTACTTGGCGGCGCTGATAACGACTTCATCGCAGGGCAGACGGACGCAGGTTCGCTGAGCGGTGGAGATGGCAATGACACGCTGCAAGGCAACACGCTGAATGATACTCTGAATGGTGACGCCGGGGATGATCAATTGCTGGGCCTTCAGGGCAATGATTTCATCAACGGTGGAGATGGTGCCGACAGGCTGTTTGGCGGCTCCGGCAACGATACGTTGAATGGCGGAGCTGGGGCTGATGCTCTCACCGGTGAGGCTGGGAATGATGTTTTCGATGGGGGCGCGGACTCGGACCGTATCAATGAGGTCATTGACGGTAACGTCACCATAGTTGGTATGAGTTTCACTGCCGGAGCTTTGGGAATTGATACCGCGACGCTGGTTGAGCGTATCAATCTGTCAGGCGGGGCAGGCGCCAACTTCTTTGACGCGCGTCAGGCAACGATTGGGCTGGGGCTGACTGGCTTCGGGGGTAACGACACGTTGCTAGGCGGTTCCAAGGCCGACGTGCTGGATGGCGGCGATGGGGACGATGTTCTTTCGGGTGGAGCGGGTAACGATCTCATCGAAGGCGGGGCTGGTACAGACTACATCTACGAAAAGGCCGACAACGATTTCACGGTCACCGGCGTGACGATTACATCAAACGCCACCGGAACTGACACGCCCACAAATATCGAACGCATCGCCTTGATCGGCGGAGTGAGTGCCAACAAATTCAACGCCACCGCGGCTACGGTTGCGGTTGTCCTAATCGGAGGCCGGGGCAACGACACACTGCTTGGCGGTTCGCAGGCGGATACTCTCAGCGGCGGTAACCGTGGCGATTCGACCGTTGCGGGGAGCGATGGTATCGATTCGCTCGACGGTGGCGGCGGCGCTGATGTGCTGGAGAATGATCCATCTGATACGAAGGTCAGCGGTGTCGGCGACACTTCTGTTGCTAACGTCTTCGCGTTGCTACCAGCATGGATCGATGCCATCTGAAGACGTGGAGTGGCAGCAGAGGTAGACTCACTGCGACGCGATGACTGATGGCGATCGACTGGCAGGCACTCTGCTGCAAGGAGGGCATCATCGGGCTCAAAGAGTTTCTGACAAAACCGCTAGGTTTCGGATCGGCTGCATTTTACTGGAACGAGCCAACGCTCTACCGCATTCGCTTGCGCGGTGATGGGTGGCTCCGGCTGTTCGTAGTGCTGGGAGCATGGGCGCTGGGCACTGGAGTGCTGTGGGCGATGTTTGCCAACAACATTCATCGTCCCGGACTGGGTCTTGGGATTGGCCTCGGGGCGACCGTCGGAGGAGTCGCTGCCGTGCTCTCGTTCTTTCGACGCGACCATGTTTCTGGTCGCGTTCGTGTCGAGAAGACGGGCATCTTCCGGTATCGAACGTATGCAGGCCTCAGCGCATCCGGGTGGGCTGAGTGGCAAGAATGGCCGTTCGACGAAATTGACGGCTGCCGGTTTGTGTCTGATGAATCGTTGGAGAAGCAGTTTTCGGTCATGGTGCTCGCGTTTGGGGACGATCGCGAGATCGTCGGGATTCCAGCAGCGGTCGATCTGGCCAAACTGAAGCAGTACCTGGCGGGTCGAAACGTTCCAATTAAGGACGTTAAGGGTCTATCTGTTGAGTTCACGAAAAAGCTACCCGTAGCGGTGGGGCCGATCGTCCTGGCGGTTGGGCTTGTATCAATGATTAGCGGGTTCCTGTTCTTTCAAAACGCGCGCGTTGAAAACGTCGCGCAACAACGTCCCGAATTGCCGCATCAGGTTGAGCAGGTCGCTCCCGTCATCCAAGCGCCAGTGGAACCCGTGAATGTGGCCCCGGTTCCCGTTGCACCCGTTTCTGTTCCGGCTGATGTTCCCCAAGCGATTGGCCGTAAGCTTCCCGAGATTGGTGCGGCTGGCGGCTTCGCTTTTGAGTCGGTCGATGGTCAAAGGAGACCGGTCATCGGTTTTCACAGCTCTTTTGGTCAATGGGCCGGGAAGCAGTGGATTCGTCACATGGAGCCGTTCTACGAAGAAGAACCTGCCTTGCCGAATTCTGATCGCGTGATCGCGAAGCCGGGTTACGCGGTGGGCGGGCTGCTGCTGGACACTCCAGAGTTCGTAAACGCGTATGCCGTGATTTTCATGCGCGTTACCGGGGACGGAAAGCTAGACCCGGCTGACTCGTACACCAGCGACTGGATTGGCCCGAAGTCTGACAAGGCACCGCAACCGCTGAATGGACAAGGTAAGGCCGTCATTGGAGTGCATGGTCGCGCAGGTGCGATTCTGAATGCAGTTGGCTTGGTGCTGAGCGACTAATAGTCGGTCGATTTCCAACTGCGGATTCCACAGGTCGCTTCAAGAGAGGGCTTGATTGTGCAGAAGCCATTTGTGATTCGACAGGCGACGGAAGCGGATCTTGAAGCGATCACTGCGATCTACAACGACGCGATTGTGTCTACAACTGCGACATTCGACACAGAAACGAAGACGCTGGATGAGCGCCGTGCCTGGTTTCAATCGCACGGCGAACGACACCCGGTTTTAGTCGCGGAAGTCGACGGTCAGGTTGTCGGGTGGTCCGCGCTCACGAAGTGGTCGGATCGCCGGGCCTACGATCGGACTGGTGAGACGACATTCTATGTGGCTGCATCATGTCGCGGCCGGGGTGTCGGTCGGGCGCTCAAGGCAGCGATCATCGAGGAAGCATGCCGCCTGAACTATCACTCGTTGATTGCGAGAGTCGCCGAGACCAGCCTGGAGAGTTTGCACCTCAACGAGAGTTTTGGGTTTCGGAAAGTCGGAACGCTCAAAGAGGTGGGCTTCAAGTTTGGTCGCCTGCTCGATGTGCACATCTTGCAGAAGATGCTGGGCGACGCGGATGGTTAATGATCGCGTGAGGTCGTGACATCCAGCGGCCTAACAGCATCGAGCGCGCAACTCGTCACCCCGTGGGAGACTTTTGCTCAAAGTCAGTATGCTGATGAGGAATGATCGCGCGCGTTGATCTTCTTTTGGGCGGGCGCGCCAATGCTGCGTAGCAGTCGGCACTTGCGGAGGATTTTGAGATGAAACTGTTTCAGCCACTTATTGGCTTGTTGGCCATTTTGGGTTTGATCGCCTCCGGTTCGTTGGCCTTTGCTGCTGATTCGTCACGTCCGAACATCGTCCTGATTTATGCCGACGACATCGGTTACGGAGACTTGAGCTGCAATGGCGCGACGAAGATCAAGACTCCGAACATTGATCGTCTGGCGCGTGAGGGGCTGCGGTTTACGGATGGGCACGCGGCTTCAGCGACTTGCACCCCGTCGCGATATGCGATGCTGACAGGTGAGTATGCCTGGCGCAAGAAAGGCACCGGCGTTCTGCCCGGCGACGCGGCACTTATCATCGAACCGGGGCGTATGACGCTGGCCTCGATTCTCAAGCAGGCAGGCTATCGCACAGGAGTTGTGGGCAAGTGGCATCTCGGATTGGGCTCAGGCGGGTTGAACTGGAATGGCGATATCAAACCCGGACCGCTGGAGCTGGGTTTCGACCATGCCTTCCTGATGCCCGCTACCGGTGACCGCGTGCCGTGCGTCTATGTAGAGAATCACCGCGTTGTTGGACTCGATCCGCAAGATCCATTGCAGGTGCGTTTTGGGACGAAGATCGGTGATGAGCCAACCGGTAAGGACAATCCCGACTTGTTGAAGCTGCATCCGAGTCATGGTCACGATCAGACAATCGTGAATGGAGTCAGTCGGATTGGTTATATGACCGGTGGCAAGGCGGCTCGTTGGGTGGATGAGGACATGGCCGACGTATTTGTTCGTCAGGCGAAGTCGTTCGTGGAACGTCACGTTGCTGAACACAAGAGCGAGTCGTTCTTTCTGTACTTCGCGACGCATGACATTCATGTGCCGCGCGTGGTGCATCCTCGATTCGCGGGCAAGAGTGAAATGGGGCCGCGCGGTGACGCCTTGCTGGAGTTCGACAACAGTGTCGGCGCGGTGCTGGATTTGCTCGACAAGCATAAGCTGGCGGACAACACCCTCGTTATTCTGAGCAGCGACAACGGTCCTGTGGTGGACGATGGCTACAAAGACGACGCCGTGCAGAGACTCAACGGGCACCAGCCAGCTGGTCCATTCCGCGGTGGCAAGTACAGCAACTTCGAAGGCGGTACTCGCGTGCCGTTTCTGGTCCGGTGGCCTGCACGCGTGAAGCCCGGCGAATCGGACGCGCTCGTCTGTCAGGTTGATCTACCGGCGACGTTCGCCGCATTAACTGGGCAAAAGTTCGACAACACGACGGCTCCGGACAGCGAGAACGTCTTGCCGGCCCTGTTGGGAGAGTCTCCTCGTGGTCGAGATACGCTGGTTGAGCATGCGGGAACGTTGGCGCTGCGTCAGGGTTCGTGGAAGTGGATAGAAAAGGGCAAGGGCGCGAAACGGAGTGCCAACACGAACACTGAACTCGGTAACGATCCCGAAGGGCAGCTCTATGATCTGCAGAACGATTTAGGCGAGACGAAGAATGTTGCGAAGGACCATCCCGACAAGGTTCGAGAACTCAGCGGATTGCTGAATGAGATTCGCGAGAAACGTGCGATGAGGTGATCAAGCACTCGCTTGAAGCCACGTGCAACGAATTTGATTCTCCCGAAGCGTGAGGTGGAAGCATGACCTTGGATTCGGGATGCCAGCAAGCGGGGAGTCCGTCAGGGTTGCTCCGTTGCGTCGCCTTAATGGCGGTCCTTCTGAGCGTGCTGGTGTGCGGTGGCTGGTTGAGACTTGAACTGCCGATACTGGCCCTCACGGGACTGGTTGCGGTGTTGTGTTGTGGTAACGGCGACGTGCCCGAATTGGGTTTGCAGCTCATGCCGCTACAAGGTTGGCGGTATTGGTGCCGAGTGGCGATTCAGTTCGGTCTGTTCATCGCCCTGCTGCTGGCCATTTACGTGGCGGTCGTGCTGAGCTTGGGCAGGGGTTTTGAGTCGCTCGTCTATCGTGTCGGGTCTGTTCCCGAGAGCTTCGTCAGGATGTGTGTCGTTGCACCGGTGGCCGAGGAAATCATCTTCCGCGCTCTGTTGACTGTGGCCGTTTTGTCGTCATTGGGCGAGCGGGGTACGATCGCGGTCAGCGGGATCATCTTCGCCGCGATTCACATACTCGGCGGCAACGCGAGCCCTGAGAATCAGATCGCGGGATTTCTGCTGGCGTGGGCGTTTCTGAAGAGCCGGACGATTCTGGTGCCGATCGCGTTTCACTTCGGCGGGAACCTCTTCGCGCTGGCGGGTCAGATTGCCTTCGGGTACTTGTACCCTGCTCTCTAGCTGCTTCTCGTGCGAGTCCCGACGGCTAGCTAGTTGCCCTTTCTGATAGCGCTTCGTAACGAAAGCAGATCTCATGTCCGTCAAACCCAAGCCTGATGGTTATCACAGCGTCACTCCTTATCTCATCGTGAATGGCGCGGCTCGCGCGTTGGATTTCTACAAGAAAGCGTTTGGAGCGACCGAGGTCATGCGGATGACTCAACCAGATGGCAAGGTTGGGCACGCTGAAATCCGCATTGGAGACTCGGTGGTCATGATGGCCGACGAGTTCCCGGAACGCGGCATTCGTTCGGCGGAGTCGTATGGCGGCTCGCCCATCAGCCTGATGGTTTACGTTGACGATGTAGACACGTTGTTTCCTCAAGCGATCGCCGCCGGTGGTAAAGAGCTGAGCCCGGTTAGTGATCAGTTCTACGGAGACCGATCGGGAATTCTAAAGGATCCGTTCGGGCATACCTGGTCGATTGCCACGCACAAGGAAGACCTCACGCCGGAGCAGATTCAACAGCGCATCTCAGGGGCTTCGCACTAGGTCGCGGATGACTACAGTCACGGAGGATGGTGTATGGAAGAGGAGCAGCCCGGTGTCAGCGGTGGTGTGCTGGAACGCTACTTTCGGCTGTCGGAACATGGCACAACGGTGCGGACAGAGGTCGTTGGTGGCCTGACGACCTTTGCGACGATGGCCTACATCATCGTTGTGAATCCGGCGATCCTGAAGTTTGCCGGATTGCCGGTCGGACCGAGTACGGTTGCCACAATTCTGGTGGCGGTCTTCGGTTCGCTGGCGATGGGGCTCTATGCAAACCGTCCGCTCGCCGTTGCTCCCTACATGGGCGAGAACGCGTTTGTCGCGTTCGGGTTGACCGCTCTGGGAATAGGGTGGCAACTGCGGCTGGGAGCAGTGTTCGTCAGCGGATTGCTGTTCCTGCTGATCACCGTGCTGCGCGTGCGGACGTGGCTCGCCAACTCGATCTCGATCAGCATGAAGCATAGCTTCGCAGTCGGAATCGGATTGTTCCTCGCCTTTATCGGCCTCTACGAAACCGGAATTGTGACCAGTTTCGCGGAAGGCATGCCGGTGCCGCAGGCTGAGTTCATCCCTCGTCCTCCGGTTCCAGTGAAGCTCGGCAACCTGCGCGACATCAAGGTGCTGCTGGCTATCTTCGGGTTCGTACTGACGACCGTACTGCTGTGCCGGAAAGTTACTGGCGCGATCTTGTGGGGCATCTTCACAACAGCGGTCCTCGGCACGATCGTCGGTGTGGGAAAGATGCCGTCACAGATTGTTGCCCTGCCCTTCACGGGCGATCTCAGTTTGGAACCGATTGCTTTCAAGCTGGATATCACCGGCGTGTTGCAATTGAGCTTCCTGCCCATCCTGCTGACGCTGTTCATCATGAGCTTTCTCGACACGCTCGGTACGCTTGTCGGAGTAGGCTCCGCTGGCAACATGCTGGACGAACGAGGCAACTTCCCGCAGATGGAACGGCCGATGCTCGTTGACGCCGCGGCCTGCATCGTCGCGCCGCTGATTGGTTCATCGACCAGCGGGGCTTTCATTGAATCTGCGGCAGGTGTTCGCGAGGGCGCTCGCACCGGATTAGCAGCAGTGACGACGGCCGCGTTGTTTGCTGTGTCGCTGTTCTTCATCCCGCTGGTGCAACCGTTGCAGCAACTGAGTTACGCATACGGTCCGGCACTCATTGCTGTGGGCGTGATGATGGTCGGTGCCGTCACGAAGATTGATTTTCAGGATCCGACCGAATCGGTGCCTGCGTTCGTGACGCTGGTGATGATCGTCTTCACCTACAACATCGGAAACGGCCTGACGGCGGGCTTGCTGATTTATCCCGTGCTGAAACTGGCGACTGGTCGGGCTGCGGAACTCAACCCCGGTTCGATCGCCTTGGGATTGGCATGTCTGGCTTATTACATCTTTGGATTGCCACATTAGCGCTGAGGTGTCGCACCATGTCGTACGGTCACACGATGGGCTTTCGGTTCGCGCTGACGAGTATCTGCGGCGTGTGGTTGATGTTGATCAACACGCTTACCATCTCTGCAGAGCCCCTGGTGGTTGAAGCGAGCGTGACCTTGGATCTGCAGAAAGTCACCGGACCGATCGTCGTCAAAGGTTCAAACATCACGATCGATGGACAAGGCACGTGTTTGACGGGAGCAACTCAAGGTTCTCCGAAGGCATTCAAGGACATCGCAGTGTTCGCCGAGAGTGTGACGAACGTCACTCTGCGGAACATCAAAGCCAAGGGCTGGGAAACCGGACTGAAGCTGGTTGCTTGCTCGGGTATCACCGTTGAGAACTGCGACTTCTCCGACAACTTTCATGATCCCGACTTCGGCTGGGGTGAAAACGGTCGGCGCGGTGGGATCGTGTTGGAACGCGTAACGAAATCAATGCTCCGCAAGAACAAGGCGAATCGCGTCTGGGACGCCTGCGTGCTGGTGGACTCGAACGACAACTTGATCGAGGACAATGATTTCTCGCACACATCCAACACATGCCTGAAGTTGTGGACCGCTTCCCGCAACACGGTCCGCAAGAATGTGCTGAGTCACGGCATCCGAATCTCACCTGGCGAAGTGCATGCCCGCGATTCGACGAGCGTGTTGATCGAAAGCGGTTCGAACGACAACAAGCTCCTGCACAACGACTGCACGCACGGCGGAGATGGCATCTTTGTCCGCGTGCTGAATGGCTGGTGCAGTGTCGGCAACTACTTCGAGGGCAACGATTGCTCGTACGCCAACAATAACGGTGTTGAGTGCTGGGCTCCGCACAACGTGTTCGTGAAGAACAAGGCGAACCACTGCAGTTACGGCTTCTGGATGGGCGGCTCGGACGACACGCGACTGATTGAAAACGAAGCCTCGTTCAATGGTCTCGCGACGGGACATCACAATTCGCCGCATCTGCCTCAGAACGGCCATGCGGGTATCGTGTTCATGTTCGGTCCATCAAGTCACACGCTAGCCCGCGGCAATGTCTGCGAAGGGAACAACGGTGCCGGCATCGCATTGATTGGAGATCTGGGATCAAAAGGCAGGAAGTGGCGAGCCTACCATTGGGTTGCCGAGGCGAATGTGCTCCGCTCGAACCGCTGGGGTATCTATGCGAAGCACGCGGACTGGATCACGCTCACCGGCAACCAATACGTCGGAAACACAGTCAAGGAGGTGCTGCTGGACGGTGACGTGCTGCGCGTCTCCGAGTCCGACAAACCCATCCAGAAGCCCGACAAACCGTTTGCGGTAAAGGTTGACGGACCTCAGTCAGTGCGTGTGGGCACAAAAGCCGAGTGGCAAGTGAAGCTCAGCGGCGGCGGTGAGTATCAGCCGAACTACGCATGGGATGTCGGCGACGGGCAACTGCGAACTGGTTCGACGCTGGAGCACACCTTCGATCAAGTGGGGTTTCATCGCATCGGTCTGAACGCCTCAATTGGGGAATCAACCGAGGTTGGTTGGCGGAATGTTTACGTCGTCAGGGACGTGATGGAGATCGGTACCGAATCTGACCTCAGCAATTGGTCGATCGAAGATTTTCACGACCGCACACGCAGCAATCAGCAGACGTCGCGAGCGGCGTTCGAAGCCGATGAGACTGATTTCCTGGTCGGCAAGTCTTCGTTGCGAGTTCTGATTCGTCCTTATGCCGGCTTTCGCGCCGCGCTGACTTATCCCAAATCGCGAGACGCCAAGTGGTCGACGGCAGGTAAGACGAAGCTGGTCTTCTGGCTGAAGGCGATCAACGAAGATGTCACTGGTTGGCAAGGTGGGCCGTTCATCGCCTTGCATGGGGCCGACGGTCAGTTGTGTCGCATCGAGCCAAAGGCGGGACTCGACCTGATGCGACAGCTTGATCACAACGAAGCTCGCGAAGGCTGGCGGCTGATGGAACTGCCGCTTGCGGGAAACGAACAATGGCAGCTGGACGGTGAAGTCCCGAAGACGGTTCAGGCGGTTTCACTGGCCTTCGATTCGTGGGGAGCGCCGACGTTGAGGTTGTGGATTGACGGGCTGGCTCTGGAATGATTTCCGGCGTCCGAATTGCGATTCACCACAGATCAGCCACAACATTTCAGCCGATACCTATGCGTGCGTCCTATTTAGCACGTATGTTGTGAGAACTTTGGGCAAACTCGTGCTGAGTAATGGGATCCATCATCGAGACCTAATCATGCTGCAACTCACCGCTGGCTCGCCGCAGAAAAACTGTGCAGGTCATTCACGCAGAACGGCGTTGAAAGCCGGGTTCCTCGGCGTCACGGGGCTCTCGCTGAGCGACCAGTTGCGTTATCAGGCTCAAGCAGGACCAGCGGCGAGGAAGAAGGCTGCCATTCTGCTGTGGCTGGATGGCGGGCCAAGTCAGCTTGAATCCTATGATCCTAAGCCGGACGCGCCGCCTGAATACCGGGGACCGTTCGGGGTTACGCAGACTAAAGTTCCGGGCATCGTGCTGTCCGAATTGATGCAAAGCCAGGCGGCGCTTGCCGACAAGATGAGCTTCGTGCGGTCGCTGTATCACGGCACGGGAGATCACTTCGCCGGTGCTCACTGGATGCTGACCGGGCGATTCGGCTCTACCAGCGTGAACCTCCCGCAGAAGTTTCCATCCGTTGGCTCGTACGTTTCGCGTGTCTTGGGACCAAACCATCCGGGCCTGCCTGCATACGTGGGATTGCCAGCCGCTCAGAGCGTCTATCTGTTTCCCGGTTATCAGGGTTCAGCGTACTTGGGGCAGCCTTACAACCCGTTTGATGCCGACACGGAAACCAAATATCTGCACCACACCAGCAAGGTGAATCCGGGAGTACCCAAGTGTCTGTCAGCGTCTGGTGGCATCAGCGTTACGAGGACCACCAGTCGGCATGATTTGCTCTCGCAACTGGATCGCGTGCGTCGCGAAGTTGACCAGTCCGGCGTGATGGACGCGATTGATCGCTTCCAGCAGCAGGCTCTGACGATGGTTCTCAGTCCGGAAGCCACTGAGGCCTTTGATCTCTCTAAGGAAGACCCGCGTCTAATCGATCGTTACGGAGACAATCCGTGGGGCCGCTACACTCTGATGGCTCGTCGACTGGTTGAAACCGGCGTGACGTTCGTCACTGTCGATATGCCGCACTGGGATCATCACTCGTCGCTCGTTGAGGGACATGCTCCGAACATGCGGGCGATGGATCAGGCGGCAGGCGCTCTGGTCAACGATCTGTTTGATCGCGGTCTGCTGGATGATGTGCTGGTCATCGTGATGGGCGAGTTCGGTCGCACGCCACGAATCAACACCGGCCAGCCGGGTATTCCGATTCCTGGTCGAGATCACTGGGGTGATGCGTTCTCAGTCATGCTCGCGGGTGGTGGTATTCGCGGCGGTCAGGTTGTTGGCACCACGAACGCTCGCGCGGAGCGTCCGATTGATCGAGGTCTGCAGCCGCACGATCTGCTCGCGACCGTTTATCGCGTGATGGGGATTGATCCAACTTTGGCCTTCCAGGATCACGCCGGACGTCCGATCCCGATTCTGACTGAGGGCACTCCTATCCGCGAACTGTTTTGAGAGCGCGAGTTGCGTAAGTCGACGCAGCAGAAGAGCGTCACTGCCGAAGCCGGAGACGAACATGCTTCGAATCCTCGGAAATCCGAAACAGTTTTGTGAGGGCGTCACGCGACGTGAAGCACTGATTGCGGGTGGATTGGGTTCGCTGTTGGGGTCGACAGGTAGTGCTTCCGCTGCCAGTGGGACGGTCCAACCCAAGGCCAAGTCGGTGATCTGCCTGTTTTTGTTTGGAGGTTGGAGTCAGCTCGATACATTCGACGTAAAGCCTGATTCGCCGGTGGAAACTCGAGGACCCTACAAGCCCATTGCGTCCTCAATCCCCGGGTTGCCCGTTTGCGAACACCTGCCGCGAATGTCTCAGCGTATGGACCGAGTCGCTTTGGTCCGTAGTGTGCAGAGCGACGACGCCAATCACAACACGAGCCTGATCCTGACAGGACATCACGCGACGGTCGGCGGAACCGCGATCAAGGGCATCAATCCGGGCATCCCGCGCGACCGGCCCTTCTTCATGTCGGCTTTGCAGCATTTCTTGGAGCAGCGCGGCCAGATCAATGATCGGGTGCTGCCGGACCATCTCTGCGTTCCGAACCGCTTAGGTTTGCTGGAGGGCTACAATCGCACCGGCCCTTATGGCGGATTGCTCGGCGCGCGGTTCGATCCAGTCTGCACGCAGTTCGGCAAGACGGGCGAATACCTGTTTCAGCCTGATGGCGTGAATGTCGAATCGCTCAACTTCACGCCCGCCGGCGCAAGCCTGAGCCCTGAGATCACGCTGGATCACTTACATCGCCGGACCGACCTGTTGCAGCAGCTCGACAGCCAGCGTCGTGAGGTCATGAAGTCACCGGCAACGGCCCACTACGGAACATGGCAGGATCGGGCGTTGAATCTCATGACGTCTGACCAGTTTCGCCGGGCACTTGATCTGAGATCCGAGCCGGTTGCAGTGCGCGAAAGATACGGCTGGAACTTGTTCGGCCAGAGCACGCTGCTGTCGCGACGTCTCGTCGAGGCCGGCGTACCGCTCGTGACGTCGATCTGGGACTGCACCAAGGAGAGCCAGGAGATTGCAGGCTTGAGCTGGGACACTCACTGGGATCATTTCAAGGCCAGCGAGGGCTGGCTGCTGCCGGGACTCGATCAGGCGCTGTCGTCGCTGCTGGATGATCTGGAATCGCGCGGCATGCTCGATGAAACGCTGGTGGTGTGCCTGAGCGAGATGGGACGTACCCCTGCGATCAACGGCCGGTCCGGTCGTGATCATTGGGTGGGTTCGTACTGTGCCTTGTTTGCCGGCGCCGGAATTCGTCGAGGCGCCGTGCACGGTCGTTCGGACAAGATCGGAGCCTATGTCGCCGACCTGCCCGTATCGCCGCAAGATCTGCTGGCGACGGTTTACCATCTCTGCGGCATCGAAGGCGAAGCGCAGATCTACGATCACCTGCGACGCCCACAATCGCTCTACGCGGACGGCAAGCCGATTAGCGGGATCATGATCTGACGCTCGCAAACAAGGATGAGCCGCTAGGCAATGACGCCATGCACGACGTTGCCTGCCAGCCCCGTCAGACGGAAGTCACGACCGGTGAATGAATACGTCAGCTTGGTGTGGTCGATGCCCATCAGATGTAGAATCGTGGCGTGGAAGTCGTGAATGTGAACCGGGTTCTCAACGATCTTCTGGCCGTGCTCATCGGTGGCGCCATAGGCGAATCCGCCCTTCGTGCCACCACCCGCCAGCCAGCAGGTGAACGCATCTTTGAAGTGATCTCGGCCATCCATCTGGCTCTTGGGAGCACTGGGAGTTCGTCCGAATTCCGTGCAGCAGATCACGAGAGTTTCGTCCAGCAGGCCGCGTTGCTTCAGATCCGCGATGAGTGCGGCCATTGGGCGGTCGACGTTGCGGGAGAGTTTTTCATAGGACTTCATATTGCTGTGGGCGTCCCAGTTACCGCTGGCGCCGGTGTCGACCAGTTCGATGAACCTCACTCCGCGTTCGCTCATGCGTCGCGCCATCAGGCATTGCCAACCAAAATTGCGCGGCCCGTCGCGAGTGATGCCGTACATGTCGAGCGTTTCTTCGGACTCGCCAGCCAGGTCGAACACCTGAGGCGCGGTGCGTTGCAAGTCGCTTGCCGACTGGAACGAGTACATGCGAGCGTCCAGCGTCTGATCGCCGGGACGCGCATCGCGATGCCGGGCATTCATGCGCTGTAACAGTGCGAGTTCGTTGTCTTGATGTCGCGACAGCACGGCATCTGGCGTGAGATTCGGAATCGGCTCACTGGCAGGAACAATGCGAGTTCCCTGGTGGTAAGCCGGCAGGAAGTTGGAATCCCAAGGCTGAGAGCCCGCGTAAGGCAGCTTCTCGCAGAAGACGACATGCGACGGCAAGCTGGCATTCAGAGTGCCCAAGCCGTAGCTGATCCAGGCACCGATGCCGGGTAACACTCCCGCTTTGGCGCCGGAGTGCATGCTAAGCGTCGCCTCGAAGTGGTCGCCCTTGTCACCGTGCATCGATCGGATCAGGCACAGGTCGTCCGCGCACCTGCCGAGATGAGGAAACAGGTCGGTCAGTTCCAGACCGCTATCACCATAACGATGCGAGTCCCAGCGGCTGGCTGCGAGTACTCGTTCCTTGCGAACTTCTTTACCGTGATCGCGGCGCAGGGCCGGTTTCGGGTCGAAGGTATCGCAGGCTGATACCCCGCCAGTCAGGAAGAACATGATGGCCCGCTTGGCCTTCGGAACCACGGGGGCGGGCTTGTTGGCTAGAGGGTTCAAGTCGTTGGCAGCGGACAGACTTGGCAGGCCACCGATCAGGCTTAGGCCCAGAGTGCTCGCGAGACTGGTTTGAATCGCTTGTCGCCGCGTGAAGTGAGTCATGAATCGGTTCCGGGTTTCACGAATGCGAACTCGCCACTGTCTGCTGCCGCTAACGCTGATACGTCTGCAACAACTTCGGCGCCATTCGCCTGATAGTTCATCTCATTTAGGAAATCTGTGCCAACTCAATCGACGTAAACAAACTCGTTGCTGCTAAGCAGAGTTCGAGCGAAGCTGGTCCAGGCGATGAACGAGGCATCATCAGTTGACCGCCCTTCGCTTTGCAGAGAGGCGATTAACGCAGTCACGTATTCATTCACGTCTGCCCGTTCGGCATCAGTCACGGGACGCCCGAAAGCCAGTTCATAAGCCAATCCAATGCGCTGCTGATTGTCCGGAGAGGCAGCTAGCAATCGCTTGGCGAACGCAGTCGATTTATCGCGAATGAACGGGCTGTTCATCATCGAAAGTGCCTGCAACGCCACGGTGGAAGCCGACCTTTGATCTGTCGACTTGTTGGTGTCGGGGCCGTCGTACAAAGCGATGAAGGGGTGCTTGGCGAGTCGACCCGTCATCAGGTAGACCGAACGGCGATTGTGGTCGAACACCTCGGTGAACGGCGTGCTCTGTGTGTAGTTCAGCTTGTCTGACGGCTTGAAGGGATGCCTGCCGCCAGTGCCTGCTTCCAAGGTGCCGCTGACCGACAGGATCGAGTCGCGTAGCGTCTCGGCGTCCATGCGCTGGCGGTCAAATCGCCAGCGATAGACGTTGGCTTCATCGCGAGTCACGTTGTCTGCAGAGTGGTCGGTGCCCAATTGATAGACGGCCGACAGCATGATTTGCTTGTGCAGCCGCTTGATGGACCAGCCCTGAGTTTGAAATTCGTGCGCCAGCCAATCCAGCAGTTCGGGATGCGATGGCGGCGGCGCCTGCTTGCCAAAGCTGCTGGTCGTCGGCACAAGTCCGCGCCCGAAGTGATAATGCCACAGGCGATTGACCAGGACGCGGGCCGTCAGCGGATTCGTTTCCGAGGCCAGCCACTGCGCGAGTTCCAAACGTCCGCTTTGCCCATCCGGGATCGTGGCCGGCCCCGGTGTAATCACGCTGAGAAAGCCGCGTTTCACAACCGGACCGCGTTTACCGCGATCACCACCGATCAGGATGGGCGAATCGCCGATGCCTTCTTTCTTGTCGATTACCGCCCAGGCGACCGCGGATTCGTAGGTGGACTTCACTTCTTCTGAGACTTTAATCGGAACGAAGTCGGCGCGTTCCTTCTGATGTTCGGTGCCAGCATGGGGATAGAGGGTGTTGTTGAAGTAGCCGTAGAGTCCGTAGTAGTCATCGGTCGTGATCGGATCTAACTTGTGGTGATGGCAGCGGGCGCAGCCGAGCGTCAGACCGAGGACCGAACGGCCAATAGTGTCGATCGAGTCATCAAGGATGAGGTCATATTCAGCGTTGCGTGAATTACCATAGCGGCGGGACAACGCGATGTAGCCCGTCGCAATGATCTTTTCGTAGTTGCGAGGATCGTCCGGCGTTTGCTTTGCGACCAGATCACCTGCGATCTGCTCGATGAGAAACTGGTCGTACGGCATGTCGCGATTGAAGGCGGCGATGACGTAATCGCGATAGTAGCGTGCCTCGGGGATCGGCATATCGGTGCCATCCCCGCTCGTGTCTGCATAGCGGGCCAGGTCCAGCCAGTGTCGGCCCCAACGCTCGCCATAAGCCTGAGACGCCAGCAGACGATCTACCGCTTTTTCGAACGCCTGCGGTGTTTCGTCGGCAAGGAACGCTGACATCTCTTCCGGAGTCGGGGGCAGGCCGGTCAAGTCAAGGGTGGCGCGTCTCAACAATGTTCGCTTGTCTGCCGGGGCAACCGGTTGAAGCTGCTGCTGTTCGAGCTTTGCTTTGATGAATCTGTCGATGTCAGTGCGGCACCAGGCGGCATCCTTTACTAGCGGAGGAGCGACTTGCTTCACAGGTTGAAACGACCAATGCGCGGCGTCCGCTTTGTCGGATGAGCTTTCAACGGCCGGGCGTTCTGCTGAGGCTGGCCAGACGGCTCCATCCTGAATCCAGCGGCGAAAGTCGGCGATGGCTTCGGGCTTCAGAGCTTCGTCCGGCGGCATGCGTTTGCCACTATCGGTCGATTCCAGTCGCTTGAGGAGTTCGCTGGCTTCGGGCTTTCCAATCACCAGAGCTGCGCCGTTCGCGCCGCCCTTCAAGACGTCCGCGCGGCTGTCGATCCGGAAGTCACCTTCCGGAGTCTTACCTGAATGGCATTCGGCGCATTGCTTCACCAACACGGGGCGAATGCGGGTTTCAAAGAAGTCAGTTTTGTCGTCGGCAGAGGAAACATTTCCAGCAACGACAGCGGCGACGGCACTGATCACGAACGCTGACCAGACTCGGTTTAACGGCATAGCTCGCACCAAGAGGACACAGGCGGGCAATCGGCAATTCAGCTTGCAGATTGTTCAGGCAAGATGACTGGCGGGATCGCTACGAAGCAGCAACAAATTACCCGCGAATCGGCCGGAGATAAACCCGTCTGGCCACTTGGACGGACCAATGTCACAGAACCGTCAACTAGGCTGTCTGGTTCATGAAGGGCCGCTCGACATAGCGATGGAACAACCACGCCGGTGGAATTGCCAGTGCGATGCAGGCGGGCACGACAATCAGGGCAACCTGATCATCCGAATGCAGGCCGAAGTGAGCCATCAGGCAGGCGAGGACAACGACCAGCAAGTAGTGGGTCAGATAGATGCTGTAAGACATGCTGCCGCAGATCGCGATCGGACGAATCAGCTTGAGTGACGCGAACCACTTGTCCCACCGCTTCATGGCGATCAGGACTATTGCAAAGCCGCTGGAAATGATGACGTATTCATCAAGATGCCGCTCAAAGTGCACCGTTTGCAGGCGGCGATCAAGCACCGCATAAGCCATCGCGGATAACAGCACTCCACACGAAATCGCGACCGACTTGCGCGTGCCATAATTCACGCAGTGGTAAACCAGAATTCCCGCCGAGAACAGCAGCCAGTGGCCGTCAAAAAAGAACCCGTGCGTTTCAATGCCAACTGACCGGAACACGTGCCGGCAGACGATCGTCAACGCGGCGATGACCGCAGACGCCAGGAAGAAACGTCGAGCTGAGAACACCAGCATCAGGCCAGCCAGAGCGTAGAACTGTTCCTCGTAACACAGAGTCCATGTGTTGGCCATGATATAGGTCGCGTCCTTGCTGCCCACAAACAAATGCAACCACGACTCGGACGCGGTGATGTTGCCCAACCAGGTCCAGAACGAGAATTCGGCGAGGTGCGGCAGTTGTTCGCAACGCTGATTCAGCAGGTCGATGGATCGCATCACGACGCTGAACGTGACAGCGATCGCCGCCATGATCCACAGCGGCGGATAGATACGCCGCATGCGGCGGACGAAGTAACTGCTCAGCGAATGCGGTTTGCGTCGCAGAGAATCAATGCTGCCAGCGATGCAATAGCCGCTGACCACGAAGAACATCGGCACGCCGATCCACATCAAGCTGATCAGCTTCACCGTCCAACCGCCAATCGACCACGAATCCACGTTGCGCGGGTCCAGCAGATGATCGGCATAGAACGTAGCGTGGTAAGCCAGCAACATCAGGCAGGCCACTCCGCGCCAAAAGTCGAACGACAGATAACGAGTATCCGCAGGCTTGGGTGGCAGCGTGGCGAGTTCTTCTTGAGTCATGGCGGATTCCGAACGAATCATCCCGTAGAACCACGGTTGGTCGAAAAACAGGCGTACGGGCGCTGGTGTGCAATACAGACTGAAATATGGCCCGCCGCTCAGGAACGACTGGCTTAAACGCTTTGAGGCCACGATTCTCGGTGAAGTCGAGCCAGCGCCTGTCACGAAGTCCGAACAGAACGCATGACCTGACATCCGCTTTGCGAACAAACGAACTCCTCACGGGCTGTGATTTAGGGTACGACTTACGTTATTCATCATTCATCCCGCCCCGGACGTTTCGTCCGCCCTGCCCCGCCAAAGAAGTTGTGTGATGTTTCGGCCTCTCTTCTCGGTATTTCTGTTATTGATCCCACTCGGCGGCGTTGGATGTTGCCGAAATGCATCATCACCCGCCGAACCGGTTTCGCCCGCTGTTTCCAATTCCAAAGCTCCCGCTGCTCCGAATGAACTTTTTGAAGTTACAGAGCAGTTGGCTGAATTGATTCAGCAGCGTCTGGCTCTGATGCCTGACGTGGCGCGATCCAAGTGGCAGGTATCGCTACCGGTTTCCGTTCCGGAGCGTGAGGCCGCACTCCTCAAAGACCTGGTGGCGGAGGCTACTCAAAGCGGCATCTCTGCAGAGTTCGCTCAGCGTTTCTTTGACGCTCAGTTTGCGGCTTCGCGCGCGGTGCAGCAGCAATTGTTCGATGAATGGAACGCTGCCGCTCCGAAACCAGTCTTTGAGAATACCAGAGACCTCAGCAACGAGTTGCGCCCTGAGATCACGCGCATCAGCACCCAGATGTTGCCGCTATTAGCCAAGTTGGAATCTGTGCTGTCTGAGCAGGTCACGACGCAATTGCTGCAGTCGCAATTCGCCCGACTGTCGATGGAGTCAAAAAACGCAACGGCGCTCAAGCTGGCGTTTGCTCCGCTGCTACCAGCCGCCGAGTGAGTAACCTAAAGCTTTAAGAGCTCAGGAATCAGGCGCTGGAAAGCTCGCGCGCGATGGCTGAGTTGTGATTTCACGAGCAGGCTCAATTCGCCGAACGTGCAGTGATACTCGGGGACCAGGAACAGCGGGTCATACCCAAACCCCTGTACTCCGCGCCGGTCGTTGATGATGCGACCGCGGCAAGAGCATTCGACATTCAGGCAGATCAAACCCGTTGGATTGGCTACGGCCAAATGACAGACGAAGCCGGCGCCACGCCGATCTTCCGGAACGTCTTTCAGTTCATCCAGCAGCTTGGCGTTGTTGTCGGCATCGGTACAACCGGGACCGGCATAACGAGCTGAGTAGACTCCTGGTCGACCGCCGAGCGCGTCCACCATCAGTCCACTGTCATCGGCAATCGCCCATTCGCCGGTTGCGAGCGCCGCATGCGTGGCTTTGATCGCCGCGTTTTCGGCAAAGGTGGCTCCCGTTTCTTCAACTGGCCCGGCGTTGGGATACTGGTCGAGGCCCAGTAGTTCGAAGCCATGAGGCGTCAGTAGAGGGGACATCTCGCGCACCTTCTTGGCGTTGCGAGTAGCGAGCACAAAGCGGCTGATCATGATGTTCAGATTGAGAGCGGGAGCGAAAAGCCTGTGTCAGGCGACGTGACGCAGAGCATCAATCGGATTCATCTGAGCCGCGCGGCGAGCTGGGTAAATGCCGAAGATCAGTCCCACCATCATAGAAATGCCAAACGCTACTGGAATGGACCATGGAATCACGATGGGTTCGACGCTCTGCACGGTGTCAGGCAGCGACTTCATCATCTCGGGCATGATTTTGTTGATGAACCATCGCAGCGTGTTGACGAAAGGTCCGCACGCGAAGCCACCGATGATGCCCGTGATACCGCCCGCGATGGACAGCAGGATGGTTTCGATGACGAACTGGCGTGTGATGTCATGACGCCGTGCGCCGAGTGCGCGGCGGATGCCAATCTCCCGCGTGCGCTCGGTCACCGTGGCCAGCATGATGTTCATGATGCCGATGCCGCCGACGACCAGCGAGATCGCCGCGATGAGTCCCATCATGCCCATGAACATCAGGCGGGTGTTACGGGCCTGCTCCAGCAACTCCATCGGCACTGCGATCTGGTAATCCTCGTACATGTGAGTTCGTTCCAGGGCGACTCGCACGGCCTCGCTGGTAGGGAGAGCATCCTCTTGCTGTTTCAAGCGTAGCGTGATCTGAGACAAGCCGCGTCCACCGTTGTTGCCGGTGGTCGCTGAGTCGCCGTAGCGGACGAAGAAGGTCTCCAGTGGAACGTAGACGTTGTCGGAAAAGTCCTGAGTGCGGCCTTTCGATTTGACGCTCTGCAACTCGGAGCGCGGAGCGACGATGCCCACAATCCGGTAGAACGAATCAACAACTCGAATGGACTTGCCAAGCGGGTCTTCATGTGGAAACAGGGCGTCTGAAATCTCCTGAGCGAGAACGCAGACTTTCGCTTTTTCGTCGTTGTCGACCGCAGTCAGGAACCGACCACGCACGACTCGCAGCATATAGAGTTCACGGTACTCCGGAGTGCAGGCATTGACTTCACCTCGCACCAGTCGATTGGAATAGCGGAAGTCGAGTCCGTTGCGGCGGGTGAAGGCAACGACGGAGTCCACCGAAGGCAGCGGCGTCAGCACGGGAAGATCTTCTTCCGTGAGCCCGTAGGTGCCGACTCGGCCCTTCGTTTGTTCCGTCGGTGGTCGCGAAGTGGTGATGATGATGTTCTTCGCGCCGAGTTCTGCGATCTGAGCCTGCGCTTTGCTGGCAATGCCCTCACCGATTGCCAGCAGCCAGATCACGCTGGCGACGCCGATGAAGATACCCAGCACCGTTAGCAAAGAACGCAGCGGGTGCATCAGCAAGCTCTTCGCACCGACGCGAATGTCACGCAGGCGAAACAAAGCCGAACGGCGATTTTTCCTCTTGCCTTGAGTTTGTAGCTGCGGGGACGAGTGACGCTCTGTCGCAGGTTGGCGAACGCGGACGTCAGACTCAACCACTCCGTCGCGCAGGCGAATGATTCGGCGAGCACGTCGAGCAACGTCCTCTTCGTGCGTCACCATCACAATGGTGGTGCCGCTGTTGTTGAGGTCGTCGAAGAGATCCAGAATTTCCAGCGTGGTAACAGAGTCCAGGTTACCGGTTGCTTCGTCGGCCAGGATGAAACGCGGATTGTTGACCAGACTGCGCGCGATGCCTGCCCGCTGCTGCTGACCACCTGAAAGTTGATTCGGTCGATGATCGGTACGGTGAGACAAGCCGACTGTTTCGGCCAGCTCCTGGCAGCGGGCTCGATCTGCCGCTGTACCCCCGCCGAGGTATGCCAGTGGCGCTTCGATGTTCTCGAGCACGGACAGTTGCTGAATCAGGTTGTAGGCCTGAAACACGAAGCCAATGCGCTCGGCGCGAATCGCCGAAAGCTCGTCGTCGGTCAGCTTTGCGACATCTTGATCGCCGATGATGTATTCACCGGACGTCGGCTGATCGAGGCATCCCAGCAGGTTCAGCAGCGTACTTTTACCGGAACCCGACGGTCCCATGATGGCAACATAGTCGCCTTCCGGGACATCGAAATTCACGCCCTTCAGCACGCGAACCGACTCGCTGCCCAGCGCGTAGTCTTTGCCGAGATTGCGGATTCTCAGCGCCGGCAGTTCCGACGACTGCGTCTGCGGCACTGGGATGTCTTCAGTGGCCAGCACGGGAGACTCGATTAACGACACAACAAGCTCCGCAACAAGAACGCTACTTGGGCGCGACTGCGGTCGCGCCCGCTGCTGACGCCGTTTGAGTTTCGGGCTTAGCCGACTCTTCAGCGCCCTGTGGTGTGAGCACATCTTCTGGCAGAGTCAGCCGGTCTTTGATGTCGCTGTGATTCAGCACAACCTTCTCGCCAAGCTCAAGGCCTTCCTTCACGATGATGCTGGCATCGTTGGCGCTGCCGACTTTGATCTCGCGCGTCTCAAACGTCGTTTCATTAACGGGCACCGCCACGAAGTGGCGATTTCCTCGCGGGATGACCGCGCCAATCGGGACCTGCAGTTGAGAATCAAAATGCTCGACGAGGATGTCGACTTGAGCCGTCATGGCCGTGCGCAGCTCTTCAGGCGGCGAATGAATGTCGATCTCGACGGCGTACTCTTTGACGTGCGACGTGTAGACACTGGAACTCGGCAGCGGGTACTCGCCCACCGTCGCCACGGTGCCGGTCAGAACTCGCCCCGGCAAGGCATCGCTGGTGATCTCGGAGGTCATGCCCTTCTTGATGTGGCTGATGCGCGACTCATGCACTTTGGCGAGCACTCGCATCTTCTCTGGATCCGGCAGGCGAATGATGACCTGGCGTTCGCGAACGGGCACACCTTCCATGATCGGTTGGTCGCTGGATGACGCCCGACGCGGGTCATTTCCGAACACAACCTGACCAGGCCCGGGGGCGAGGATTGTGCACTTGGCGATCTGCTCCTGAATCTCTTCCAGACGCTTCTGGTCGAGTTCCAAAGTCTTCTCGCGCGCCTTCACTTTGGCGGCGGTGGTCTCGATGTCCGCCGTCAGTTGGTTGAGCATCTTGCGGCGTGAGAACTTCTGCAGAACTTCCAGTTTCGTCTTGGCGACTTCACGCTCCTTGGCGGCTTTTTCGACCGCGAAGGTATCGGCTTGCAGTTGTACCTTGGAGACGTAACCTCGCTCGGCGAGTTGCTTGCTGTAAAGCAGGTATTCCTGCGCGCGGCGCAGGTTCTCTTCGGCGACGACTAAGGCACTCTCGAGCGTTTCACTTTGCTCGCGGAAAGTGCCTTCCTGGTACTCGTCGCGAGCGATCTTGGACGACTCCAGCAGCGCCCTGGCTTCGATCAGCAAGGACTCACTGGCGCTGAAAGCGATCTGCTGTTGGATGAGGTCTTGCTGGAGAGCGCTGTCGTCCAGCTTCACCAACTGATCGCCCTTCTCGACTCGAGTACCGGCCGTCACGATCTGGATGATGTTGGTGCCCGCCGAATTCCTCGACCGTACTTCGCAGCGCACTTCGATGCCGCGCGAGGCTTCGATTTCACCCTGCTCCAGAATGCGATTAATGAACGGCCCCAACTCGGCTTCGGCTGTCAGCACGCTAGGTGGCGTCTCCCCCCCGAGAAAATTGGGGATGAAACTCCAGGCGGCGACGGGGGCCGAAAGGCCAAGGAAGAGCGAGAGCGAAGTCCAAGTGGACCAACCGGCGCGACCTGCTGGAGACCTCAAGAGGCATCGTGCCTGATCTCGAAGTCGGCCCAACAGAATCGGCGTGGACGATTCGGCAGGGATTCGTTTCATGCATGCAACCGTCTGGCAGGACCGGCGGGGGGGAACCGGCAATAAGGAAGGACTTTCCGTCCGGCGTCACCGGCCGAAAAGCATGTGCAAGTCGCATCAGAGGATAGTTGTGAGTATCGGCAGCGGGAAGCCGTCTCCTGCGGGTTGAATCCAGATCTTAGCAGATGAAATGTTCAGTCATGTTTTCGAGGTTTGTCCCGTTGGTCTGCGAATGGCTGTCTGGGAGTTCCGCGCGGAGCTTGCGGCTGCCCGATTGTTCGACCTTCTTGACAGTTTGAACAACGCCTTAACAGCATATGCTCCGAGTCCGTTTCCTTCGGGATGCGTCACGAGAATCACAACTGCTGGAAGGGAGTCACCATGGGCGTGTTTCAGTTCGAAGTGGGCGACGACGGGATTGGACTGCTGACGTTCGACACGCCAGAAAAGAAAGTGAACACCCTCGCCAAGACGGTGGCCGAGGAACTGGCAGGGATCGTCACTCAACTGGAAGGCCGCAGCGACCTGCAGGGACTGTTGTTCCGCAGTGGGAAGCCCGGCCAGTTCATCGCCGGGGCGGATCTCAATGAACTGGCGGCTCTGGCGACGGCCACCCGCGAGCAGGTACTGGCGGCCGTGCAGATTGGTCATCAGCTTTTCTCCCGCATCAGCAAGCTGCCCTTTCCGGTTGTCGCGCTGGTCGATGGAGCGTGCATGGGCGGCGGGACCGAGCTGATTCTCTCAATGGACGAACGAGTGGTTTCGAATTCACCCAGCACGAAGATTGCTCTGCCGGAAGTGAACGTCGGTCTGATTCCGGGCTGGGGAGGCACTCAACGGCTGCCGCGGCTCATTGGGCTGCATTCCGCGATTGAGATGATTACCAGCGGCGAAGGTTTGAACGCGACGGCGGCAGTCGCCAAGGGGCTCGCGTTCGATGCCGTGCCGGCAGAAAAGCTGGTCGAGGAAGGCAAGCGAGTGCTCACGTTCCTGAGAGATGGCGATCGCTGGAAGGCCAATCGCCAGCGCCGTTCGCAGCCGCTCGGACTCAGTGCCGATCAACTCGCGTTCGCGGCGGCTGTGTCTGAGGGCGCCGTGATGGGAAAGACCAAGGGCCAGTACCCCGCCCCGATGGCCGCTCTGAAGTCAATCAAGAACGGTATCAATCTCCCGCTTGATGAAGGCTTGAAGGTCGAGCAGGAAACTTCACTCGATGTCGTGGGCTCAACGATTTCTGCCAATCTGATCGGTGTCTTCTTCATGAACAACAAAGTGGGGCGCGATCCAGGGCTCGGCGGAACGAAGGCGGTTGGTCGCCCGGTGCAACGAGTGGGAGTGCTCGGTAGCGGCCAGATGGGCTCCGGCATCGCGACCGCTCACGCCCGTCGCGGCGTCTCTGCGACGATGGTGGACGTTGATAACGCTCGAATCGCGGACGGCGTTGGCCGTGCTCGAAAAGTTGTCGAGGGTCGCATTCAGATCGGCCGCGCCACGCCCAAAGATCTCGCTGACATGCTGAGCATGTTGAATACCTCAACTTCAACGCAGGTCTTCAGCGACTGTGATGTCGTTGTCGAGGCCATTACCGAAAATGAAGCTCTGAAGACGCAGACCTATAAAGAGCTGGCAGCCGTCTTGAAGCCGGATGCAATTCTGGCGTCGAACACGTCGACGATCTCGATCACGCGGATGGCCGAGGCGGCTCCGCATCCAGAACGCTTCGTCGGCATGCACTTCTTCTACCCCGTTGACCGCATGCAACTCGTCGAAGTTATTCGCGGCGCGAAGACGAGCGACGAGACGGTGGTGACGATTGTGGATCTCGCCAAGCGGATAGGCAAAACGCCCATCGTTATGAAGGACTGCCCCGGTTTTCTGGTGAACCGCATTCTGCTGCCTTACATGAATGAGGCCACGATGCTGCTCTGTGAAGGCGCGTCGATGGACGATATCGACGCGGCCGCCACAAAGTTTGGCATGCCGATGGGGCCGATCGCGTTGCACGATCTGGTGGGGCTCGACACTGCACTCTACGCCGGTCAGGTCGTCGCAACGGCGTATCACGACCGAGCAAAGATGTGCCCGTTGCTTGGAGAACTAGTGGCGGCGAAACGGCTGGGGCAAAAGTCCGGTGCCGGTTTCCGTTCCTTCAGCGGCAAGAAGGGCAAGCCCGTCAGCGACCCCGCTTTTACTCCATTGCTTGAAAAGCATCGGACCGACAAGCGCACGTTCACGCGCGACGAGATCACCGATCGGTTGTTCCTGCCGATGCTGCTGGAGGCGACTCGCTGCTTAGAGGAGACGATCGTCCCGGAACCGGCGCACGTCGATCTGGGCCTGCTGCTGGGCATTGGCTTCCCCGCGTTTCGCGGCGGGATCTTGCGTTGGTGCGACACCGAGGGCGCCGGGCGTATCGTGCAGAAGCTCGAAGGTTATCGCGGTCTGGGCAAGCGATTTGAGCCGACGGACTCGCTGCTGCAACTCGCGCAGGCTGGCGGTCGCTTCTACGAAGCCAGCAAGGTCGCGTGATTGTTGTCGGACAGCGCCGCTCAGTCTGCAAATTGCAGAGCATTGCTCGCCAGCAAGACTTCCATCAGTTGCTGCCAGGTGGCGTCATTGGGCGACGCGCCGAGGAACGCTGTCATCCGCTCCACTTGAGCAGGTGACGGTTGTGTGCCGAACAACAACTCGTGTGCCCGCGTGACTTGATCCGGTACATTCGACCGCTCAGATCGTACTCGAGCAGCCAACGCAGCAGCCTGCTGCCCGATGAAGGCACTGTTCAACACAAACAGTTGCTGCAGTGGCGTCGTGGTCTCAAGCCGCGCTGGGCTGTGCGCGACTGGATCCGGGAAGTCGAACAGCCGCAGCATGTCGCTGAGTTCGCGGCGGCGGACGAGTCCGTAAACCGTGCGGCGGAAGTTGGCCGCATCAGCCAGTTCTTGAGGCGCTCCGCCAATCGAAGTTCGAAGCGATCCAGTGGCGCTCAGCACCGTGTCACGCCATGCCTCGATCTCCAATCGGCGGCGTGGCATGTGGCTCAACCAGACGTTGTCGGGATCGAGTGATCGTGCTTCCGGGCTGGATGTACTGGCCCGCTGGTAGGCCGCAGAGAGCATGATTTCGCGATGCAGCCACTTCAGCGACCACCCTGATGCAATGAATCGCTCGGAAAGATAATCGAGCAGTTCTGGATGCGACGGACGCAGCCCTTGCGTCCCGAAGTTACTGGGAGTTTCGACCAGGCCGCGTCCGAAGTGGTGTCGCCAGACGCGGTTCACCATGACCCGCGCTGCGAGCGGTGCGGAATCGCGGAAGATGGCCTGACCGAATTCCAATCGACCGCTGCCTTGAGTGAATCGTGCGGGTTCACCGCTCGAAAGCACAGACAGGAATCGGCGCGGCACGACGGTGCCAGTATGAGCGGGGTTACCGCGAATTTGCATGGCCACGTCCTGGCCAGCGCCCATGCGATAATCCAGCTTGGTGCGGTTTGGACCATCGGGTAGCACCAGCAGGCTCGCGTCCTCGACGGCGTACGCGGGCGGCTCATTCATGTGCGGCTGACGCTTGAGTTCTTCAATACGAGCCTTCGCCTGCTCAGTCTGCTGTTTGACCTCGTCTGCTTTCGACGGATCCTTCTTGGCGAGATCGGCCAGTCGTTTCAGCTCCGCTTCTTGTTGAGCGATCTCGCCTCGACGAGCAGCGACCACCTGTGCCGTCGCGGGATCAAGCAGTGGCAGCGACGTCTGGCGGACGCTCGCGAAGATCCCGGCCAAGCCATAGTAGTCCTGAGTCGTGATCGGGTCGAACTTGTGATCGTGGCAACGGGCGCAGGCGATGGTCAGCCCCAGCACGGTGCCTGAGACCATCGTGATGCGTTCTTCCCATTCCTCTGCGACCACCGTCTTGATGACGTCCGGTGCGAGCTTGAGTTCCTTCCAGTACGACGGGCTCAAGCCGATGAAACCGAGTGCCGCCAGCTCAGTTGGTTCGAGGTCCGGCATTTGATCTGCTGCGAGTTGCCGTCGGACAAACTCATCGTACGGCAGGTCCTCATTGAGCGAACGAATGACCCAGTCGCGGTACAGCCAGGCTTGAGCGTTGGTTTGAGCCCAGCTTTCCAGTACGTCGCTGTAGCGGACCAGATCCAGCCAATAGCGTCCCCAGCGTTCTCCGTAGTGTGGCGATGCCAGCAATCGCTCGAGCACGCGAGCGTGGGCATCGGGCGCCTGGTCGTTGACGAACGCTTCAACCGTTTCCGCATCGGGCGGCAGGCCCAGCAGGTCGAGCGACGCGCGGCGGATCAATGTGCGCCGGTCGGCAAACTGGGCGGGTTCCAGATTGTGAGCGGGGAGTTCGCGCAAGACGTACCCGTCGGTGGGCTGCTGAGCGTGCAAGCTATTGATCGCAGCCGGTGGTGTAGTGAGTGTCAGCGGGCGGATCGACCACAACTGTTTTCCCGCTTCGATGTCGACACCCCGCTTCTTGCCAGCTTCACCTGACTGATTGCCTGATGTTGGGAAATAGGCTCCGCGCTGAACCCAGGTGGTGAGAATCTCAATCTCCGCCGCAGTCATTTTCCCGGCGGGCGGCATCTGCAGGTCTGGATTGGCGAAGCCGATGGCTGCAATCAGCAGGCTGTCGGCGGGTTTGCCGGGGACAATTGCGGCGCCGGTGTCGCCACCTTGCAGCATGAGTTCAGGCTGATCTAACCGCAGGCCGCCCTGCAGCGGCTTCGATTTCTCTGAATGGCACTCATAACACTGCTTGACGAGGAGCGGCCGCACGCGGCTTTCGAAGAAGGTGACGTCAGCTTCAGAGGCCGCTTTGTTCTGCGCGTCGTCCGCGCGCACAGGGACCAGCACGAACTGAGTGATAGCTGTCAGGCAGGCGATGAGTAACGCCGCAGTTACGCGCATTTCGGATCCCGTCATCAGCTGTTCGTCGTTCGAGACACTGTTCGCCAGCACCACGTTATTACGGATACCGGTCGAATTCATTACCTCCAGCGGCAAATCTCTGTTCTCGTGAGTTGAGCCGCCAACTGACCGGCGCTAGTCTTCAATCACGGAACTTTGATTCGAAACCCACCCAGCAAGCAAGGTCGTCATGCACACCTTCGAACCGAGCAACTCCGAGCCGACGGCACCACAAGACAGCTCGACCCCGTGGTACAAGGAGCTGAGTCGCTATCACTGGTTCGTCCTGGTCGTGGCTGCGTTGGGCTGGTTGTTCGATTGCCTGGACCAGCAACTCTTCATTTTGGCTCGCCCTGCGGCCATGAAGGACTTGGTGCAGGCGACTGAGGGCATGAGCCTGAAGGACCTGGAACTCGCTCGCAGCAACGCGGGCAATTACGCCACATCGATCTTCATCGCAGGCTGGGCCACCGGCGGTTTGATCTTTGGCATGCTGGGTGATCGAATTGGCCGTGCCAAGACGATGCTGATCACGATTCTGATGTATTCACTCTTCACGGGGCTGAGTGCGCTGTCGAAGAGTTGGATCGACTTCTCGGCCTACCGATTCCTCACCGGTTTGGGTGTCGGCGGCGAGTTTGCAGTCGGCGTCGCGCTGGTCGCTGAAGTCATGCCTAACCGGGCACGCCCTTACACGTTGTCGTTGCTGCAGGCTCTGTCTGCGTTCGGAAACATCAGCGCGGCGTTCATCAACCTGGGCCTGGGAATCGCGGAAGAGGAAGGTCTGGTTTCCAGTCCGTGGCGTTACATGTTCATGATTGGTGCACTTCCTGCGCTGCTGGCGTTGTTCATCCGTCGTCGCCTCAAGGAACCTGAGCAGTGGGTGAAGGTGAAAGCCGAACAGAAGGCTGGCGATGCGCAGATGGGTTCGTACGCGGAACTCTTCCGAAATCCTCGTTGGCGCAAACACGCGATCCTGGGATTGCTGCTGGGTTGCTCAGGCGTGATTGGCCTGTGGTCCGTCGGGTTCTTTGCGCCCGACTTGATCCGTTCGGTGCAGAAGAAGGCGGTAACAGCGGGCGTTTTTGACGAACAATTCGCAACGGCAACTGCGGCGAAAGACGATCAAAAACTGGGGTTTCTGGATGAGATTAAGACCGCCCAAGCGGATCCCAAGACCGCCAAGCCAATGTCTGAAGGGGCAACCGAGCTGAAGGCCAAACTCGATCGGACGGTCAACGGTCGCCTGTCTCGCTGGCAGAGCTACACCTCGATCGCCATTAACGTCGGAGCGTTCTTCGGCATGTTCGGTTTTGGTGCCTTGTCGCAGCGAATCGGACGCAAGCCGACATTCGTGATCGCCTTGCTGTCTGCCTTCGTCAGCACCGTGTCTGTGTTCTGGTTTCTGGAGCACTTCTGGCAGATTTGGGTGATGGTTCCCGTCATGGGATTCTGCCAGTTGTCACTATTCGCGGGATATGCGATCTACTTCCCGGAACTCTTCCCAACGCGGCTGCGCACGACGGGAACCAGCTTTTGCTACAACGTTGGCCGGTTTGTCGCGGCGCTGGGGCCGATCGTGAAAGGCATGCTGGAAGCGGCGTTTGTTAATACCCCTGAACCGCTGCGGTACGCCGGCGTGACAATGTGCCTAGTCTTCCTCATCGGGCTTTGCGTCCTGCCGTTCCTGCCGGAGACCAAAGGCCAGCCTTTACCGGAATAGAGTTTGAAGTCTGGGACCGTGTTGATTTCTGCTTGCTGAGGCAGTGCCACTTCGTGCAGACGCTTGAACGCAGTCGCGATCAAATTCGCGTTCACGGCGCGAGTCAATTCCTGTTGAAACTTCGATCATCAACCGGCGGTACTGTTGGAAGTCGTCTCTGCTGTTGGAGTTCGCTTCAGTTCGTTGACCGCGTCGATGCCGGAGTAAATCATGAATTCTCGTCGCGAGTTCTTGCAGTTGGCGGGTTCTGCGGGGCTGGTTTCGCTGTGCGGGCTACCCCCTGCTTTTCTGGAGCGAGCGACTGCGGCTGACGACAAACGCAGTGATCGGGTGCTGGTGCTGATTCAGCTCGCTGGCGGCAACGACGGACTGAATACTGTCGTTCCGCACGGTCGTGACGAGTACTACAAGGCTCGGCCCGGCATCGCGATTCCGCGTGGCCAGGTGCTGAAGATCAATCAGGAACTCGGGTTGCATCCGGCGATGACCGGGTTCAAGGAACTCTACGACGAAGGTCAACTGGCCATCGTGCAGGGCGTTGGATATCCCAGCCCGGATCGCTCGCACTTCCGGTCGATGGATATCTGGCATTCGGCCCGGCCGGAAGCTCTGGATACCCGCGACGGCTGGTTGGGGCGGTCACTCGACGCGCAGTTTGATCGTGGCGCTCGTATGGCTCTGCCGGCGCTGTCGATTGGAACCGACAAGCTGCCGCTGGCACTCCTGAGCCAAAGAATCAGTGTCCCGACGATTCGCGATCCGCGCCAGTACGAGTTGCAACTGCCCGGCGATTCCAGCCGCATTTTGAAACACATCCAGAAGGCGGCGGAACGTCCCGCGGCGGCGCAGTCGGATCTGGCGTTTGTCCGTTCAACGACGAAGGCGGCGGTGACCAGTTCGCTGGAACTCAAACGTGTGGCTGCGAACTACCAGACTGCGGTGCCCTATCCTGCCAGCCGATTGGCGAACAATCTGAAGACCGTCGCTCAGATGATCGCCAGCAACTTCGGACCGAACATCTACTTCGTGTCTCATGACGGCTTTGATACGCACTCGCAGCAGATGAACGCCCACTCGACTCTGTTGGGAGAATTGTCGTCGTCAGTCACAGCGTTCGTCCGCGACCTGGCCGGACACAAGCTGGCCAACGAAGTGCTCGTCGTGACGTTCTCCGAGTTCGGTCGCCGGGTTGCTGAGAACGGCAGCCTGGGCAGCGATCACGGAGCGGCATCGCAAATGTTCGCGATCTCGACCAAGGTCAAGGCCGGGCTGCGAGGCAATCATCCCAGCTTGACTGACCTTGACGATGGCGACCTCAAGTTTGCGACCGACTTCCGCTCCGTCTACTCCACCCTGCTCGACCAGTGGCTGAACATCGACAGCGAGAAAGTGCTGGGCCGCCGCTTAGCACCGATCGATCTGATCAAGACTTGATCCAAGCCATTCGACGCCTCAGTCACCACAAAACAAAAGAGCCGCAGCGAATTGAATGTCTCGCTGCGGCTCATTCTCGTTGTTGAACAACCGTGCCAGCCTGATTACCGCTTGCCGCTCATGTCGCGTTGTGGCTTCAGACGCTGCGAACGATCGCCGTAGATCTTTGAGGTCTGGCCAGCCGAAGAACGATCGCCGACCGCTTCACCAGTTGTGGTGCTGGCTGCACCGTTCTTCAGTGTGAAGGGACGATCGCCACCAGGCACATACAACTGGCGTTCCGGCTTGTACCCGATGTACGACAGGAAGTTACCCAGCGTGATTTCCTCGACACCCACGCGGCGAGCTTCATCTTTCATTGCCTTCAACTGATTGGCAATGTTCGAACGAACTTCTTTGTCTTCTGGACGCACAGCCAATGATGGATCCGGAATGTCGGCGATGATCAGGTACTTCACATCGGAACCAACCTGAGGATCATTCTCTGCCCATTCAGACCATTCAGACGGGAAGTTGGTGAAGCGAATGCGAGCGCCAGAGTCGAGCACTTCCTGAGTCACCTGCCCGCCGGCGGAGGCGATGATGTCATGGAATCGCTCACGATCTGAGATCCCGTCCTTGTCCAAATCGACGAGTCCAACGATCACAAACTTTTCGCGAATGCCAGGGCTCCACAGTGGCGTGTAGATCGGGTCACCCTTAGCCAGAGGTTGGAACGGGTCATCGCCGCGAACCTTAGCTTCTGCGGAGTGTGCGCCCGTGATTTTGATCACTTCGATCTGCGCCTTGATGTCCTCGGGACCGCGGCCCACGCCGTTATGTTCCTTGCGGTAGACCGAGAAGGAAACGCGAGGTCGCAGTCCGTCAGCCGAGCCGAGATTAATCGATACGGTTCTCGTCGAATTGTCGACCCACGTAACGAATCCGTCAGGGACCTCGAAGCTTTCCTTGGTCAGAGACTTCAAACGCTCGCGCAATCGATCGATCTGATCATTGTACTGGGCAACCTCGCCCTCAACTCGCTTCCGCTCGTTGTCCCAAGCCGTTTTGGCATCGCTGAACTCGTTGTTCAGATTTTGCAGGTCCTTGTTGAGTTTGTCGATTGTCGCCTGCTTGCTCTTCACTTCTTCTGACTTGCTCTTGATCGCGTCTTCTTTGGCCTTAACCGCCAGTTCCTTGTCGGCCTTGGCCGCGTCAAGATCCTTGTTCAGATTGGTAACCCGATCGTCGAAACTCTTTTTCTCATCCGCCAGTGACGTCGTCATGGTCGCGAGTTGCTTGACCATGTTTGACCGCTCCTGGATCAGGGCGCTGACGGATTCCTTCATGGTGCGAGCCTGCGCGCCCTCAGCGACTGCGGCGGCGACACTGGCCTGCACGTCGCCCACCACAGTCTCTGCTCCGCCCTGCTCCGCAGTACCGACCGTATTCTGAGTCGCTCCAACCACGCGTTTCATCTCGTCAATATCTTTCAGGAGCTGGGTTGTGATGCCCTTCTCCTTCCCCAAATCCGCAGTCGCCGCGGTGGATGTCTTGGCCGCTTGAGTGAGTTCATCGTTGGTCTTGTACCACATGAACCCGCAGATGATGGAGACCAGCGCGAAGATCGCAGCGGTGATCTGTGCGCCAAGTGAGCCTTTAGAAGCAGCCATGAACTCATCCTTCAAGGTCGGACGATGATAGGTATCGAGAGCGGAAGGCGATCTGAGAACCAGTCGCGCGATTCAGCGATAAAACAAGTCTACGCAGGGGGATGAATGAGTCAAGAAGGATCTACCGGTTGAAGGGAAGCAGACAGCCGAAGCGGCTGCGCATGTGGGTTGGAACAAGAAAACGAGGTGGAGTTAGGCAGTTGATAACGAGCAGGCATGTGGCATGCGTTGAACCGGGGAAGCTGGTTTGTCCCATGAGATGGATTGCACCACTTGGGTGAATCGACTCGAAATCGAAGCGGGGAGACTCTTCGCAGGCAGTGAATGTACCTATCCTCCGATTTTCACTCCTTCGGCCACATCGCGCACCGGCAGCGCGGATTTCTGGCCATCGAACTTCGGCACACGGTCTAAATCTCGATGAGCGAAACGCTTTACGTGATCGACGTTTTCAGTCTGGTGTTTCAGGTCTTTCACGCCATTCCCGCAATGACGAGTCCAGCGGGTCAGCCGACGAACGCGGTCTTCGGGTTCGCACGGGATGTGTTGGGAATTCTGAGGAATCACAAGCCGACCTATCTGGTTGCGGCTATGGATTCTCCGGAACGGGGCGTTCGTGAGGAGTTGTATCCGGAATACAAAGCGAACCGCGCCGAAATGCCGCCCGATTTGCGGCCTCAGATCGCAGTCGTGGCTGAGGTGATTCGCGCCTTTGGCATTCCGGTGATTCAGCACGCTGGCTGGGAAGCTGACGACGTTCTGGCCACCTTGGCCAAACGCGCCGAGTTGGACGGCATCAATGCCGTGATGGTGACGAATGACAAGGACGCTCGGCAGTTGATCAGCTCTAGAGTGAGAATGCTCAATGTTCGCAAAGGCACCTTCATGGATGCCGACGCGGTGATCGCCGACTGGGGTGTGCGACCGGATCAGGTCGTCGAGTTTCAGGCGCTGGTGGGGGACTCGGTCGACAACGTGCCCGGAGTGCCGCAGATTGGTCCGAAGACAGCCGCCAGTTTGCTGAATCAGTTTGGTTCTCTCGAAGAACTGCTGCGCAGAGCTGACGAAGTCACCGCCAAGAAGGTCCGTGAGAATCTCAAGACCTATCCGCACCTGGCACGCATCAGCCGCCAACTGGTCGAATTGAATACGAACCTGGAAATCGATTTCGACTGGAACATCGCGCGCGTGGGTAGGTTCGATGCGCAGCGGCTCGTCGAGCTGTTCCGTGAATGCGGATTCCGGCGACTGATTGATGAGATCCGCGAGTTGGCACCCGCCGCAGAGGTGTCTGTTCCGAAGCTGTTCGCAGACGGCGAGCCTTCTGTCACCGTGGCGCAGTCGGTTGACGATTTGCAGCGATGGCTACAACGGAACCCCAAGGCGGACTTGGCCATTCGCCTGGAGTCATCCGGGCTCAATGCTCTGAGCCATCAGATTCTTGGAATGACTCTGGCTGACGACGCGCGGAACGCGTTGTTCGTTCCTCTGGACACAAAGTGTGGCAACGCGCCGCTGCAGCCGAACGCTGTTTGGGATTGCGTTGCGACACATCTGAATGCCTCCGGTCGTCGGTTGGTTGGTCACGATCTAAAACCCATTGCCGCGGCCCTGCACCGCGTCGGCCTTACCGAGGCTGAGTTGGGGCTGGACACGATGGTGGGCAGCTACCTGCTGGCTTCGGGGTCTCGCAGCCATAGCCTGTCGGCGCAGGTTGAACGGTATTTCAGCGAGCCGCTGGAACAGCTAACTCGCCGCGTTGTCCTGCAGGACGGCAAAGTGCAGTCGTGGCCATCGGCGACTTTGGCAGAGGCTGCCGCTGAGGAAGCATGTCTGTGCTTGCGAGTCGCCGAACGTATGCAGGCCGACCTGGCTGCCGTTGAGATGACTGACCTCTACGACAAGCTGGAGCGACCGTTGATCTCTGTGCTGGCCGATATGGAACGCGCCGGTGTGAAGGTGGATGCCGCTGAGCTGGGTCGGCAGAACGAAGACATCACCGCGCGGTTGGGTATCTTGCTGCACGAGATCCATGCGGAAGCTCAGGAAGAGTTCAACATCGACTCACCGAAGCAGCTCCGCGAGATCCTGTTCGACAAGCTGCAACTGCCTGTCATCAAGAAGACGAAGACTGGTCCCAGCACTGATCAGGACGTGCTGGAAGAACTGGCGAAGGTTCATCCGCTGCCTGCGAAGATCATCGAGCATCGCCATCTGACCAAATTGAAGGGTACGTATCTCGACGCGCTGGTGCCGCTGATCAATCCGCAGACGGGGCGCATTCATGCGTCGTTCAATCAGGTGACTGCTGCCACGGGTCGCTTGAGCTGCAGTAACCCGAATTTGCAGAACATTCCGATCAGGACTCCGGAAGGCGAACGGATTCGACGCGCGTTCATCGCTCAGGACACGGGCTGGAAGCTGATCTGCGCCGACTATTCGCAGATTGAACTGCGGATGCTGGCGCACTTCAGTCACGACGTTTCGTTACGGCAGGCGTTTGCGGATGGCATTGATGTGCATTCGGCGGTTGCAGCGCAAGTATTTGGCTTAGCTCCCGAGAATGTCGATTCGACTCAGAGGCGCATCGCGAAGGCCGTGAACTTCGGCGTGGTCTATGGGCAAAGTGCATTTGGCCTCAGCGAAGTTCTGGGGATTCCGCGCGAAGAAGCAGCCGCGTTTATTGAAGGCTATTTCCAGAAGTATCACGGCGTAGCCGACTTCATGGATCGCACGCTGGATCTAACTGCCGAATTGGGCTACGCGAAGACGATCCTCGGTCGGCGGCGAGCGATCACCGGTATTCGCGATGATCGCAAGGGGCAGCTCAACATGCCTGAGCGAACCGCTGTTAATACGGTGATTCAGGGGTCAGCCGCCGATCTGATCAAGCAAGCTATGATCAACGTCGCCGCTCGGCTCAAGCGGGAGAAGCACGCTGCGCGGTTGCTCCTGCAGATCCATGACGAATTGATGTTTGAGGCACCAGCAGCGGAAGCTGAGGCTCTGGCCGAACTGGTTCGCCACGAAATGGAACACGCCCTGCCCTTGGACGTTCCGCTCAAAGTGGATATCTCCATCGGTGACAACTGGCTGGATGCCAAGTAATCGTAAGTGGGATTACTTCTTCGGTGAGACGAGAATCGTCCGCGAGCGGAAACCGTCGCGACCGCTCGCGATATTGAACACCAGTGGTTTGCCTTTCCGGGCTCGGCCGCCGAGCGATTCCGGCAGATAGTCCGCCTGAACTTCACTACCCTTGCCGTCTCCGTTGTCGTCCAGCAGCGCGTGCTCGGTCGCCAGCAGCTCGCGATCCACATAGCTCTGCGTAATGTTGCGTGCGACGGTCAGGTACAGGTCGAAAACTGTGAACGATCCGTCTGAATCGACATCGGACTCCTTGGTCTCTGGTGCCTCAAGCACCTTCACGAGTTCCTGAGGAAACTCGGTCTCGTTGGTTTCATAGTCCGCTTCCGTCGCGCTGATCACGACGCGCTCTTTTGCCGCCAGCGGCTTGATGAAGAAACCACTGGTAGAGGTCGTCAGGAAGAAGACCTGTTCCTGAGCTGGCAAGTCCGCGAACTGCTTCGCGAAATCATTCTGATTGAGATCCGGCCCCGGCAGATTCAGCCATGAATTGCGGCCGTCGTAGTGAGTATGTCCCAGGACGAAGACCCAGCACGCATCACCTGGCTGAATGCTGGCTCGCATACCCTTCACCGCCTGCTCGATCTCATCGCGAGTGGATCGTTTCGCGTTGCGGATCAGTTCTGAGTCCGCATCCTGCGCCTCGCCACCAAACAGCACGTTGACATGCTCAGGCTTGATCCCGCAGTTCGACGTCAGCGCAGCATGCAGTTTCGTCACAGTTTCAGAGTAACTCTTGTGGTGATCTGCATTGCCCGGATGTCCGCAGAGGATGATCGCGTATCGTGTGCCCGTGACAGGTGCTGGCGACGCGTCCTCTGCGGATGCAACTCCAATCCAGCAGACACAGATCATGAAGGCTAAGCCGATCAAGTGTCTCCGGCGGTAGATGACGTACTTGATGTTGCCGAGGTCATTGGAACGCAGAGCTTCGAACATTGCGGTAACTCAATTTTTGATGAGCTGATCGATAACCAAGCGAAACATTCTCAGTATCACTTCAACTTCTCTCGCAGCGCTGGTGGGAGCAGTTTTGAGAACGTGAAGTGTGTTGACGACGGGTTTCGCTGTTCGGGGTAGCGGTCGACATGCCAGACTACGTCATCGCGAAAACGGCCTTCCAGTTCGCCTGATGTCCGGCGTACGAAGGCGTACTGCCATTCGAAGCCGGTGCCTTTGCGGAAGGCTTCGATGAGCAGCAGAGTTTCCGGGTCAGTGCCTTGAACGAAGCCAAACACCGCTCCATCGAGCACGTCCGCTCGCTTACTTTCGTAGCGGTACAGTGGCTGCGGCAGCAGTCGCAACGATTCGCGGTCGCTGTTGTTGCTCTTCCATCCCAACAAGGTTGAGGAGAACTCAGTTACCAGAGCTTTCATCTGCCTTAGTCGAGCGGCTGGCTGAGCACTGGGGGCCTCGGCGCCAGGAATCGCCTTAAACTCCAGCCCCGCCGATTTGGGCTTCCAGGTGGCAACACCATCTTGCTTGGCGACCAGCTTCCCGCGCGACAAAGAATCGAATTCATGATTCAGAGCGCTCTCCCACGGATAGACGCAGCAGACGGCCTCCGGTCGTCCCTGATGGAGGAAGAGGACCGTCATGCCATCGTCAGATCCGCGTGTGTTATTCGCCCACCGCATGACCACGCGTGGCTCCATTGGCGTCGCGGAGCTTTCGTCCGTCGTCAGCTCATACCAAGTGAGCGACTCGTCCAGTAGTTGACGAAGTGGCGATGGAATTTTCGAATCCGGGGCGGCCTCGTTCGCTGCAGGCTTTTCCTGAGCGAACCCGGTTCCCGCCAGCAGGCCAACGACGAATGTGCAAATGAAAGACCTGCGTTTCATGGTTGAGATCCTCCAGCGTTCGGCAATCGTTCCTGGCTGACGGTGTCGACCCAATGAGCCGAAGTCGGGCTCGCCGAATATTCGGGGGACGTCCAGACCTCTTTGTCATCGAGTCTGAGCTTGAGCGCGTAATCGGTGAAGGACGCCGCCGCGTAATGCCAGACCAGTACGCCATCCCGCTGTCGAGCCTCCACGGCCAGGATCAGCTCTGGATCTGTACCTTGGCAGAAAATGTTCAGGCTGCCGCTAAGGACATCGGTCGGTGGATCAACTTCGAACTGGTGAATCGGCTTGGACAGCAGCCGCAGTTCCCAGCTCTTTCCTTTGTGATCAACGCTTTCCGCTGCGAAACGACGTGAGATCTCGCGCATTTGACGCTGGCGCCCCCCGGCTGATTTATCCACTGCGGGAGCACTCGGAACCAGCTTCCATTCGAGGCCGGGGGTCCTCGGTTTCCAGCGCGAGTGACCTCTCCATTGCACAGACAAGGGCTGATCGGCGAGCGAGTGAAACTCATGCACGACGGCTCGGCGGTCACCTTCGATTGTCCATGCGAAGGTTGTGCCCAGCGCGGCTGGCCGTTTGTTGTGATCGACCCACAGATAGACCGCACCAATGTCATCACCGCGAACAGGCTGGCTGTGCCGAAAGACGGCCTGAGGCAGCATGGTGAACTTCTCGTTCGGCGCGTCGGCAGGCTGAATGACATAGTCCTGAGCATGCCGCAGGCTGACCTTCAACCACGCGTCGACGAGTTGCTTGTCGTCCGTCGGCGGAGCGGTACATAGCAAAGCTAGGTATAGACTAAGTGACGAAAACATCCGCAATTACCTTCACGGCATATTGAATTGAAAACTGGTGTAAGGAGCCTTGTGGCCGGAGATCTCTTTCCAAGGCAGAACGTCCGTGTGCCAGATGTCGCGACCGTTGTGTTGCACATCGAATGCGATGCTGTTCATGCGAGCGATGGAGTAATGCCAGACTTCATCTCCTCCCGCTTTCGGTTGCCGCGCTTCCAGCATCAGCCACAGTTCGGGGTCGGTTCCCTGCACAAATACAAAGAGTGCTCCATCGGACGGGCTTGTTGTCCCCTTCTCCAACTCGTAGCGATAGACCGGCTGCGCCAGCAGTCGCAGTTCCAGCTTGGCCCCTTCACGATCCGTGGTACGGGCTGTGAATTGACGAGCCAGTTGCCGCATCTGAGTGAGTCGCCCCGACGCTGTTGTGGCGACTGCCGGAGCATCGGGAACCGCGACATACGCAACTCCGGGTTGGGCCGACTGCCAGGCGTTCGCGTGGTTGTACTTGCCGCTGATCTCGCTCGTTGCAAGTGAATGAAACTCATGCGACATGTGGGTAAACGGCGAGAACCACTTGAACAACGACCCGACTGCCACTGGCCGACCATGGCTCGTCCAAAGGAAGACATTGCCGTAGATCTGCCCGCGCTCGGGATTGGACCAACGCAGAATCGGTTGCTCACGCAACGCGGCGGGCTTGTCCGCGTCACGCATCTCAATCGTGTATTTTCTGGCCGCATCGCGAGTCATCGTGAAGGCGGCTTCAATGTTCTGCTTATCAGCGTTTTCGGCCTGCGCGGGAGCCGGAGTGACTTCCTGCGAAGTCGCCAAACTCACGCCGAGCAACAGCATTCCACTGATGGCCAGCAACCCCGCCACCAGCGATCTCTGAAGATGGGTCATGGCGAGGGTTCTTTCGTCTTCAAACCGCGCCGCATGTCGCGAACGACACTGCCGTGAAGTCAGCTCGCCGGGCCGACCGGCAGCACCAGCAACTGGCGCAGCACGCGCTCGGTTGAGGATTCCTCAACGCTCGGTTCTTCAGCGATGAAGTGAGCTTCACGCAGCACCGGATTGTCCGGGGAGAAAGCCGCCGCCGAAACAACGTCTTTGTCTGCGAGCGCCGAACCGACAATTTGCCGGTTCACCAGATTCCACAACGATGTTCGACCATCCCAGTGGCCGACGATCAATTCTTCATTACTGGCAAACGTCAACGCGCCTGGAGAAGTCGCGCAGGCTAATGTCGTGATGGTTCGGCCGCTCACAACGTTCAACAGCACGACCTGACCGCGCCCAGTCGACATCCAGTCGCCCACGGCCACGGCAAGTTGATCGCTGTCGGGTGAGAATCGAACGCAGTTCACTGACTGCCCGTAGTGCAACGGTGTCGTTCGCAACGTGCCCGTCTGCAAATCTGCGATCAGCAGAGTGCCATCAACACCACCAGCCGCAATGGTATCTCCCTGAGGTGATACCGCGATGGATCGGATGCCGGTTGCATGCGTCGCCAATTCCCGAATGAGTTCACCTTTCGTGGCGTCCCATAAGGTAATGCGACCATCCTGATGACCAGCCACGAACCGGCCTGGATCGAGTGTGAACGCGACGCTGTTGAGTCGATGCGTTGACAGATCGGTTTCACGGTCCGAAGCCAGATCCGTCAGAATCACTCGGCGAGCGGTCGTGGCGCGTACGACGAAACGTCCGTCAGAAGATGCGGCCGTCGACCAGATGCGCTCGCCTCGTGCAGATCTGTTCTTCGACTGCGACGGAGTCATCCTGCTGACCACGGGCGGCTTTGGAACGGCCGGGTTCACGGTAGGAATGCTGAGAGAGTTTTCAGCAGCTGAGACGCTAACAACCGTAACCATCGGCGGAGTTGTTTTGAGATCTAGTCCACCTGCCAGCAGTTCATCAGAGACCGCGTTGTTGCGCGGCGATCCGAACACGAAAGGTTGCAGAGGCAGACACGCAGCCGCCAGCAATGCAGTCAGCACTCTGGCTCGCGGTGACAACCGGTGCGGGATCACGCCCTGCATGATCTGCGTGAGGCGGCGGCGCAGGAAAGGCGCGTGACCGAGGCCACTGGCCATCGGCGGCAACGCGGGGCGTGCTTCGCACAGGAAGTCGATCGTGTCGAGGATTGCTTCGGCATACTGACGAGGACGATGTGGAAACTGCCCGACGACCCAGGCGTCGCAGCATTCCTCTTCCGCTTCTTCGATCTGGCGACGAGCCAGCCAGACGACCGGATGCCACCAGAATAGCGCAGTCGCCAGAAACTCCAGCAGACGCACCCAGTGATCGCCGCGAGCGAAGTGAGCCAGTTCATGAGCCAGCAAAGTGGCGCGGGCGTCTTCCGTCAGTCGCTCGGCCAGTTCTGCCGGAAACAGCAACTTGGTACGCGAGCCGCAGCCCCACAACATCGGTGAGACCGCTGCGTCAAGAATCAAAACTTGCGGGCAATGGCATAGGCCGAGTTCCGTTGCGAGTGAACGCGTCTGGCCTTGCCATTCGCTCGACGTCGCCGAGTCGCGAGCGATTCGGCGTTCAAAGCGGATTGCGCGAAAGATCTGCAGGCTTAGCCATGATGCTGAACCCGCGGCCCACACGACAAGCAGTCGACCTATCCAGTCGGTCGGCCACATTCGCCAAGTGGCGGCGTTGGCGGCGTTCGAGATCGTTTGGCTTTCAGATGTTCCAACGGCGGTCCGTGTCGGTTCTACTGCCACTGTAATGTGCGTCGCGGGCTGTTCTGCAGAGACCTCCGTCCGCGCCGGTATAACGATCGGAACCAGATCACTCGGCTCGGTGATAGTCTCAACGGACAACAGCGGTTGCTCGAATACGGGTGCAACCTGAGAAGCAACCGGCAACTGTGGTAATTCGATTGCGACTGGCAACTGGAAGAACGGCGGCGTCACCAGCTTCATCAACACGAGCACCCAGGCGACATGCGTCAGCGCCGGACGTTTGGCCCAACGACCGAGCGCGAAAGCCAGCACGGCCAACGGCACAACCGTCAGGGAGTTGATGAGCACAATTTCGAGCAATGTCGTCATAAGGGATCTCGCTCAGACTGACTGCTACAGCATCCCGCCTGAAACCGTTACTCGGTTCGATCCAATTCATCCAACAGGCCACGCAGTGATTTGCGATCCTCTTCCGACAAACCACGAGCTTTCACCAGACACGTCAACAGCGGATGGATTTCGCCTTCGCACAGCTTGTCCGCCGTCGTCTGCAACTGCCTCGCGATCAATTCTTCTCGCTCCAGGGTGGCAGAGAACTGGTGCGGCCAGACTTTGCGATTGCGTTTTACGCACTTCTTACCTTCCAGCCGCTCCAGCAGTTTCTGCACGGTCGCGTTCAGCGACAGCGTGCTATCCACATAGAGCTTCTCGACCAGTTCACGCACGGTCGCAGTACCCAGTTCCCACAACGCCTGCAGGACAGACAGTTCAGCGTCAGTGATGTCTTGTGGTGTACGTGCCATAACGGTGATGAAACCTGAGTAAGAATGACAAATCCCTCGGCGACTCCAACCGCCGCTCAAGTTACAGACGGAATGTCTGATATTCAAGACGGGAATCCGCTCTTTCGTAAGAAAATCAGCTTCCTGGAGATCATTCGGCAGTTTGGCGAACGGCTCAGTTGCCAAAATCGAACAGGCGTTTGAGCGAAAGTTCTTTGCTGTGGACGCGAATGAAGAACGGTTCCTTCGGGTCATTCGGCTGTTGGCGCCATGCGACCTCCCAAACCGGTTTTCCATCCAGGGACGCATTCAACGCGTAGCCGGTCATCGGAGCCAATGAGTAGTACCAGCGATGTTCAGAGTCGGTGCTTTTCTTGAGGGCTTCGATGACGATCATCAATTCGGGGTCGGTCCCGTGCGCGTGCACGAATAACGCACCATCCAGAATGTCCGTGTTGTTGGCTCCGAAACGTACCAGCGGCTTCGTCAACAAACGCAGTTCGTCCGATTGCGGGCGTCCTTCGAACTTATCTGACGCCGTGAACCGCTTGGCGATGTCCCTCATCTGCGTCAGCCGTTGTACGGGATTGGTGGCTGGTTTGGGCGCGTCCGGCACGCCCTTCACTTCGACACCGGCGCGATTGGGTTCCCACAGAGCCTTTCCGGCTTGAACCATCTTGAGCGGCGTGGGCGACAGCGACTGAAACTCGTGAAGCCACAAATCTTCGCTCGTCAGAAAAACCTGAGCCGCGACCATCGGTCGGCCAGCTTCGGTCTTCCATACGACGAAGCCGCCATCCTGCAGGCCGCTGACTGGATTGGTGAACCGCAGCAGTGGCTCGGTTTCCACGGTCAGTTTTTCTTTGAAGTCAGGGCCGACCGAGAACTCGTAGCTCTTCACGGACGACTTAATGAACTCCAGCCGCTTGGCCGCGAGTTTCTCAGCATTAGTCTGATCGACCGGCTTCTTCGCGGGCGTGTCTTCAGACCGAGCTTGCGAGGCTACCAGCAACGACGCGACAAGCACGGGTATGAATGCCGCTTGAATGCCAATCTTTCGCAGCCACTTGAGCTTGAGCATGGGGTTACTTTCGTTTCTCAATGACTGCCGCGCGAATGTCGATGCGCTCCAGCGTGAAGTCGACTCCGCTGTCCTGATTGTTGGCGTCCGCCTGAATGTTGATCTGCTTCACGTCATTTGTACCGATCGGGCGCTGAGCGACCAGACGAAAGTCCGGCGAGTCCTTTTCAGCGGTGAAGAAGTACAGCACCGAACCGCGGCGCTGGAGTCTCAGTTGACCATAGGGGGCCATCGTCGGCACGGACTCGTCGTGATAGACGAACTCCTTCATCGGTGTCTGCGACAGCCAGATGGCTCGAGTTGCCTGCGCTGTGGCGTACTGCCGAAGCTCAAGCCCGGTCTCGTAGGACTTCTCGAAGATCACCTTGAAACTCAGCCCGGCTCCCCAGCCTTCCTTGGCGGCGGTGGTCTTGATGTTGGAATATTTGATCGTGACGATGAAATCGCCGGTCAATCTGAGCTTAGGGTGAATGCCAGCGAACTGAGGCTTCACCTGGCCCGCGGGCAGTTCGAAGATCAGGCCGTCAATGCCGGGGCGAATCTGCTTGGCCGCTGCCGCCGCGTCCCAGTGATAAGAGAAGTCGGCGACGTTGAACTTCGATCCCTTGAAGTCGAAGGACATCTTCTGGGGCAGATCGGCATCTGGAGTGACCGAGAGCTTCTCGGGACCAGTTGCCAATTCCTGCTGCTCGACGGGCGGCAGAGTCTTCGGCCAGTCACCGCGATAGCGAACCTGCCTGACGCGCAAGCTGGATTCATTGGCATAGTGGAAGAGTCCAAAGTGTCGCAAATTGGTGGGATCGATCGGGCGTGTGAAAACCAGTTGGCCATTTAACTCGATCGAGAGTTCGTCACCTTTGGTCATGAAACGCACGGCGTTCCATTCGCGAATCCTCAGCGGCAGCTTGTTTGGCCCACGCTTAGGTTCGAAGGTGATATTATTGGGCTGCAAACCGGTGCGATCAAAGCGGCCATCGGTCAGCCAGTGAATCTTGACCCCGTCTGGCTCAATTAGGCAGACCATGCGATCCAGTGCGGGATGAGCGATAGTCTGGCCGCGAGCCGTTTGTCTGACAGGTACCGCGTTGCCGCTGAAGACTCGCTCACCAGCTTGGTCGGTCGTGATCTTGGTCTCCGGGTCATAGAAGAACTCGTACGAGATCTCGCCATCTTCCAGCATCGGCCGGTGGTAACGAATGATGTTCTCGACCTTCAGCCGCCCGGGGACTGAATTGGCAATGACGGTTTGATTACTCGTCAGTACTCCTTCTTCGACCTTCCAAACAAACGGCGATTGCGAAAGCCCGTTACCGTAGTAGTCCGTCATCCATCCCTTGAGAGTAGGATCGGCCAGCAACTCCAGTTCGCTGGGAATCTCCGGCTTGCCGGTGATGACGATGTTACGAGCGTGCCGCGACGAATTGCCCGCCAGGCCCATCACTGCCAGCCACGGATCAGGCTGCTCGGGCAACTGGGCCTCATGCAGAACCTGGCCGTTCACGTAGCTGGTGTAGCGACCATCACGAACGACAACCTTGTAGTCGATGCCGGAATTGGCTTTCGGCGACAACGGCGCCGGCATCAAAGCTTCAGACATCTTGGTGCGGACGTGAGTGACCCGCGCTTCCGTCTGTGTGTATCGCAGGCCGTTGGCAATGCCAGCGGCCATCAGCATGGCCTCGCGATAACCCATGTGTGACAGCCGACAACTGACTTCGTAGTTACCGCGCAGCGGCGATTGAAAGTACGCGAGGTCACAATCGTGGCCGCCGCGCAACGCCAACTCGCCGCCAAGTGTGTCAAAGGGGGCAATCGCGTAGCCCTCACCGCGTGTCTTCGCGCTGACTTGCGAAACCGCGCGCCACTGTTTGGTCTTGGGCTGAGTACCGAACTCATCAGGCTGCCCGCCATACATCAGATAGTGCACCTGCCCGTGCAGATGTCGGACGAAGTGCGAGTAGTCCGCAGTTCCCGTCTTGCCGGTCTGCAACTGCTTCCGCTGAATGCGATCCACCAGTTCGTAGGCGACTTCCCGTGTCACGGGATGATGAATCGCCAGACTGGCCAGAGCGACATCTCCCCAGCGGGCGAACTGCGGTGGGGTTTCCTTGTCCGAGATCAAGCGGCAGCATTCCCACAATGCCTCCGTGGCTTCCTCGGGACGATCCTGCAGCAGCGCAATAATGCCCAGCAGTGCCGCGCGATTGCGGGCCATCTCCGTGGAACTCTTCGGGGGGAACTTGAAGACTTGTTCTTCAAGTTCCGGAACTCGGTCGAGTTCGATCGCTGCCAGGACCAGCAGGATTGCAGGACACACAAAGTTGCCACCGGTTTGAACCATCCGCTGATCGACAGCCTGTCGCGCTTCCGCAGTCGCCAGATCGATCGGGTTGTCATTGAGTGTTGGTGGCGCCGGGTGAGTGGGCGTGAACGCCCCAGCCATGCGAATAAGCTGGTGGCTGGAGTTTGGAATTACCCACTTATGCAGGAACTCATAGCGCTCCTTCACATCCATCGCGAGCGCGCGGCGGTAGATCGCATACGCGTTGTCGGACACGCGGTCTTCGTTCACGAAGTAATTGATGAAGACCGAACTCGGTACGGACTCTGTCGGCTCGGGAAACTCGAACGCCTTACGCAGCTCGCTCGTGAACAGCTTCGGCCATTCACCACTCAGAACAGCGTTGCGAACTCGCAGATCGGTGCGGGATGAATCGTGATGGAATCCGAACTGCCGCGAGTCCTGCGCCGCGAGTTGTTCCTTCACGGCTACTTCGCCGTTGAGCGAGATCGTCAATTGATCCCCGCTCAATTTGAACTCAACGGAGTTCCAGCCAGCCTTTGGACCACTGATTCCACTTTTCAGGGTAGTCGAAGCGGGGCGCCGGCTACCCATCGCGTCGGCGACACCGTCAGTGAGGACGTGCCGCACAACCTGGTTCTTGCCAAATTCATAAGCCAAGCGACCGATTGTCGGATGGGCATCTGTCTTGCCGGGATCATGAAAGAACTCGTAGCGCAGAGACTCGCCGTTCTGCAGCGGTCGCTGGTAGTACAGCCAGGAGTCTTCTGAGCCAGGAAAGAAGCTCTCACGGACTGCTGACGTCAGTTCGCCTTTTGAGAACTTCCAGTCGGTGACTTGCTCCGGGAAGTACATGGCCGCCTCTTCGGGGCTCATGTCTTCGGCTTGAACCACGACCAGCACGTTGCTGCCGTCCGGCTGTTTCTCATACCGCTGAACATACCGCTGGCGCGTGTTGACTGCGTCACCTTTGGATTCACCGTAGTAGGACGCGATCCAGCCGCGCATCCGGTTATCGGTCAGCAACGTAATCTCGCGGGGAATCAGCGGCGTTCCCGTGAGTTGAATGTTCCGGAAATACGCGGTGCGTCCCCGGTCGGCCCCGAGCGTAAACCACGGAGCGGACGCGCCCGGATGGTCTTCGTGTACGACCTGCCCGTTTGCCAGATAACGCACGAAGTCACCGTCGACCTGCACTGTGTAACGATTCCACGGCTCCTTATTGAGGATACCTGTCAGCCGTGGCCCGTTGTCGTAGCCTGACCGCCCCTTGCCCATCAGCCAGCCGGCATCGGAGTAGCCGTTAACGTGGAACTGTACGCCGCCGTAACCGGTGTTGCCCTCAGACCAGTTCCCCTCGCGGCACTCGAAGGTGATCTCGAACTTGCCACCGAGCGGATAGGCGAAGCCCAGGTCCGATTCGTAGGCGCTCGTCATGTGGTAGATGTAGTCTTCCGAAGTAACCCAGACGCCGGGCATCGATCCGCTGGCGTGTTGCAGCGCGGTCTGAATACCCGATTCAAGCCAGTGCTTTGGTTGCAGTTTCCGCCAATCGTCGTGCAGCAAGGCAGCATCGGGTTTGGCAGTAATGCCTTCGGGAATTGCTGCACCCTGAGCTTCGAGTCGCATGACTTCGAGGCAGGCCAGGCGGACGTGCGCTCGCGGACGATCCCATTGAATCTTCTGCGTGTGCTCGATCAGTCGATCCAGCAGCTTCTTCGCCAGCGGGCGCCATTCGCGATGTCGCGCACTCTCAGTCGCTACCACAAACGCGAGCATGGGAAACGGAGCCTTGTTCGTTTCTTCCCACTTGGGGATGTTCTGCGCGATGGTGTCCGTGAAGGTTGTGAGTCGCGCCGTGGTGTCAGCCACTCGGTTGGCCGGTGCTGCCTTGTTGTCGCTGGAGCCGTCACGCATCACTGCCGCGAGCAGTCGCAACGCTTCGAGTTGCGGAGTTTGTTGAGCGACCGCGACGAGGTTTTGAATGACCTCGTCCAACTTGCCGAGTTCCCTCGCCGTGGCCAGCAGGTGCCAACTGGTGCTGTAGGTGTCTCGCAGAATACCCATGCGCGGCAACACATCTGCGGATCGTCCGGCTGTGGCTGACTCTTCAACGAACGGCACAAAGTCGCTGATATCGCGCAAAGTCGTTCGATCACCGACGGGCAGTGCCCACTTGCGTAGCAGTTCGTAACGCTTGGCAGCCGGGAGTTGGTTCAGTTCACGTCCGAGCATGGCACCGATATTGATACGATCGTAATACGCCATCTCCCGTGTTTCGGATTCATCTGCCAACGGGCCTAGCCGATCGAGAGCTTCGGCCACAAATCCGCCATCCAGCAGAACTGCAGAGCCCAACATGACCTGCAGGCGGCGAAGGTAGTTGCCGTAGTTGGAGTCGTAACGCGGGCTGCTGAATGGCTTGCTGAGCGCGGCCTGCACTTGCTTGAGTGCCGCATCCGGCTGTCGCACGGTCAGGTACTGCCGCGCGGCTTCGATTCTTAAGCCAGGGGCGTTGCCTTGCAGGCCTGCGTCATTTGGCAGCACCAGCTCGGCTCGATCCAGCACCGCCACCAGCAGATTCAGCCCATCAGCCCTGCCCTCGTCGTCGCTCAACGACGGCATGACGGCATGGAGCAGCAATTCCAGCGTCAGCAGATCAGCCAACATCAAAGCCGAGTCCTTCGGCGCTGCATTCGCGGTTCTTACTTCTTCAGTGAGAGCTTTCAGATGCTGGCTGGCCGTCGCGGCATCACGCTCGGCGAACGCCAGTTGAGCCGCGACGACTCGGGCTCGAGCGACGCGTAACTTCTTGACGGCGGGCAGCTCCTCAGCCGCCTTGCCTTCTTCAGTTACTGGGGTCAGCGCGCCCTTGAGTCGTTCCCGAACAGCGGTGGTCTGTTTTGACGCCACGCTCCAATAGATCATCTCGGCTGCGACACTTTTGGGCGCCGGGACTTTGGCGTTCGGCCGCAACAGCAGTTGCGGGTCATAAGTGATCTGCCAGTGAGTCGTGTGCGGAAACACCTCAGTCGGGAACTTGCTGGGTAGCACAATCTCACGGAGTGTTTCGGCGACATCGACGGCGGGGGCGTTCTTCTCTTTCCAGATCTTGCAGAGCTGCCACAGGTTGGCAGAAATCGCCGTCGCGTTCGGATCATTTGCGGCGTTGCGGGCTCCGTCACCCATGAACGCATCCTTGGCCAGCTTGAGGGACTCGGGAATGTTGCCCTTCTGAGCTTCCTGCAAGGCCAGGTTGAGTACGGCGAAGCCCGCGAACGGTTGCTGTTGCGCCGCAGGCCTGCCGCCAAAGACATTCCGCAAGAAGTCGAGCTGCGCGTCACACCGGTTCACGGCGGCGACGCCTGCCAGAAACACAACCACCACCAGCCAACGCCTCAACATCTCGTTGTCCTCTTATCGGGAGCTCGCTCGCGCGGAGCGTTCTGGTTCAGTCAACGCCTTTGGGTCACAGGCCAACCTCACGCTCGCGGTTACTTGCGCGGAGTCGGGTGAAAGCTGTTGTAGATCTTGCTGATGTTTTCGCGGTCGCCGAGCTGATTCTGTTCATGCGACTTATCAAGCGTGGCTTCCCAGACCTTGCGGTCACCGTCGAACGCCGCCACATGCCAGTAATGGAACCGGGCGAACCCATAGCGAAACCCGGTCACGCGCTGGCCACTTCGATCTTCGTCGTAGGCTTCCAGCAGCATCAGAACTTCAGGGTCTGTTGCCACGACAAACGACAGCAGCACGCCATCCAGTACACCGGCTTTCGGGGCTGAGTAGTCATACAACGGCCGCGGCGCCAGCCGCAGTTCGGTGCGTTGTTCCTTGGGGTCATACAGCTCCGCGCGGAAGTTGCGGGCCAATTGGCGCATCTGGAGCAAGCGGGCTGTACGTGTTGAACCCGGCTGCTGTGCGTTCTCGCCTTTGAAGTCAGTCCATTCGACGCCGGGTTCCTTCGGCGTCCATCCGAGAGTTCCGTTGTAGCTGGCACGCAACGGGCCGGGCGCCAGCGAGTGCAGCTCATGTTTGGTGTAGATCTTGCCGTCGTAGCCGTACGTGAAAAGAGACCCGATCGCGAGCGGTCGTCCTTCATGCGTCCAGACGTAGATCGCTCCACGCTCCTGCTGACGAATTGGATTAGTCCAGTTCATCAACGATTTCTCGTTGAGCGTCAGCTTGGCGCGATCGCGCGGGAACTCCATGACATACTTCTTCGCATCTTCCAGGAAGTCCGTCTGTGCGGGCTCGGTGTCTTTCGGCGTTTGCGCCTGAGCGGTCGCAGCAAACGCCGTTAGGCATATCAACAGCAGCGCGCGGATCATCTCAGTTCCTTGAGTTCGCGGAGTCTTTCAACGGGTGTTCAAGCGAGAACAGCGAGTACGGCTCACGCGATGCGTCGATCGGGTTTTTGAGATGCGGCACGCTCCAGACAACCTTGTCACGAAAGGTCCCCCGCATCGCATCGCGATTCATGCGAGCCATACCAAATTGCCACTGCGGCGTATCGCCCTTGCGAGTGGCTTCAATCAGCAGGAAGACCTCCGGATCGGTGCCCTCCACGAAGGCGAACATCGCACCATCTACCGCGGGCGATTTCGAGTTGTTCCCAGCCGGGTACCGATACACGGGTTGCGGTAGCAATCGCAGTTGTCGGCGAACGCCTTCCACACCACCGCGCGTGTCTGTGAGATGGGCTGAGAACTCACCCGCCAGCCGTCGCATCTGAGTCATGCGGGCGCTCATCGCTTTGGCTGGGACATCCACATCAGCCAGTGGCGTCAGCGTGAGGCCCGCCGACTGCGGTGCCCAGAACTTGATGCCGTCCGCTGTGCCTGTCAGGTTCCTCGCCGAGAGGGATGACACTTCCAGCGTGCGGCCCCATTTCGGGACGAAGAAGCGGTACCAACTGACAACCGCCGCAGGCCGACCCTGATCGGTCCATAAGTAGACGTCGCCAAAGACCGAACCGGCCGTCGGGTTCGACCACCGCAGAATCGGTTCGGGATGCAACGTCAGTTTGGTCCCGGCGCCTTCGCCGAGCATGAACTGAGACTGCAGCGCGAACTCCTTCGCCATGGTGGCTACGGACGCACGCAATTGGGTGTCTGTCGGTGGCGTCTTCTTCTCGGACTCATCAGCGCTAACCGCCGAAGTCCACACGCAAGCTGACGCAGCAATTCCCAGCGCGATCATGCTGCGAATCTTGAACAGCAATGTGTTATTCATCATGCCAACCCCACAAATCGTCGCCAGACCCATTCGACTGCCAGCAGCCCCAGCATCCATGTCCATAGCCACCAGTTTGGCCACAACGGAGTCTTCTTAACGACGGGCGTACCAGCCTTAAGCGGGACATCGCGCAAAACCGTGGCGAGCTGCGACGCTTCCGTGAT
>JAKFWA010000040.1 GCA_021732995.1 Planctomycetaceae bacterium
TCCAATGCCCCATCGCCATGCCACTGTCTCCAGCCAAACCTCACTCGCATCACTCCCCGCTTTGCCACCAATAATCCACCAACCAGCAGCCGATCAACCCTGATCGACAACCTTTTTCAACAGGCTGCTAGGATTGCTGGTCGGAAGTTTGAGTAACTCTGAACCCGATGTGCGCCTCATGCGTCCATCGGGTTCTTCTATTGATGTTCGTTCTCTCGCGGAACTTACGAGTTTCTCACACGAAAGCCGTTTGACGGGGCCAAAGTCCGAAGTAAACTCTTCGACTGTCCCGAACAGGAACCGAACTCATGCGCGTTGTCCCGTCCTTAATCTCGAATGTCTGCGACATCGCCCCAGGGCGAGTAGTCGTGATTATTCGAATTACTGAGGGATGAACGGGCGGCTCTGAGGTCGGTTTCGCAAGCTACGAATGTAGAAGCCCTCAGGTCGCCAGACCTGAGGGCTTTTTTGTTTTTGCGGCGTGTCTTCCGTGCAGGGCCTCCGCGAATGCAGTCCGAAAAGCAGTACCGCGACCGTCAGGGAGCGGCACTCGCAGCGCCGACATACTCCTTTTTCTTCAGTCTCAAGATTCTGGTTCCAGCAATGTCCCAACGCATTCAGATGTACGACACGACCCTGCGCGACGGCAGTCAGGGCGAAGGTGTGAACTTCTCGCTGCAGGACAAATTGCTGATTGCGCAGAAGCTCGACGAACTGGGCTTCGACTACATCGAGGGCGGCTATCCGCTCTCCAATCCGAAGGACCTCGAGTTCTTCCAGCGCGCCGCTCAGATGGAGTGGAAGCATGCGAAGATTGCCTCATTCGGCATGACGCGCCGCCGCGACTGCCATCCGAAAGACGACATCGGCATGCAGGCCCTGCGTGACTCGAAGTCTCCGGTTTGCACCGTTGTGGGGAAGACGTGGGACTTGCACGTCAACGAAGTGCTCCGCGTCGACGAAGCTGAGAATCTGGCGATGATCCGCGACTCGGTGAGTTTCCTCGTCGAAGCCGGTCGAGAGGTGATCTACGACGCTGAACACTACTTCGACGGCTGGCGCTCCAATCCCGAGTTCGCTCTGAAGACCATCATGGCCGCCGAACAAGCCGGTGCGTCGCTGGTGTGTCTGTGTGATACGAACGGTGGACGCTTGCCGGAAGACGTCGTGGCAGCGGTGAAGGCGGCGCAATCAACGCTCAAGATCCCGGTGGGTATTCATTGTCACAATGACGGTGATCTCGCCGTGGCGAATTCGCTGGCTGCGGTCGACACCGGGGCCCTGCAAGTGCAAGGCACGATCAACGGCATCGGCGAGCGTTGCGGCAACGTGGACTTGATCAGCGTCATCGCCAATCTGGCTTACAAGAAAAAGGGCTACGAATCGCTGCAGCCGGGTTCGCTGGCTCATCTCTGCGAACTGTCACGCTATGTCTATGAAGTGGCGAATCTCAACTTCCGCAACGGACAGGCGTGGGTGGGACGCAGTGCGTTCGCTCACAAGGGCGGCATGCATGTGCACGCGGTCAATCGCATCGCTCACAGCTATGAGCACATCGACCCCGCGTTGGTCGGCAACGAACGACGAGTGCTCGTCAGCGAGTTGTCCGGCCGTTCCAACATCGTGGCCAAGGCGACGAAGTACAAACTGGAACACGATGGCGAGTTGATGAAGAAGATCCTGGACCGCGTGCAGGATCTTGAAAACGAGGGCTATCAGTTCGAAGCTGCGGAAGCGACGTTCGACCTGTTGATCCTCAAAGCCGCTGGCACCTACGAGCCCAGGTTCCGCCGCAAGTCGTATCACGTGCACGTGGAAACGCAGGCCGATTCCGCCGCGGTAACCACGGCAGTGCTGAAGCTCGACGTCAACGGCCAGGAAACGCTGGTCGCGGGTGAGGGTGACGGTCCCGTGAATGCTTTGGACCACGCTTTGCGAAAGGCGTTGGTGGCGGCCTACCCGAGTCTCGAACAGATGCAGTTGGTGGACTACAAAGTGCGCGTCATCAACTCGACCGAAGGCACAGCAGCGAAAGTTCGCGTCATCATCGAAAGCCGTGACGAAACGGATGTGTGGAGCACGGTCGGGGTGAGCGAAAACATCATTGAAGCCAGTTGGATTGCGCTGGTGGACAGCGTCGAATACAAGATCTTCAAGGATGCCGGCATCGTCATCACCAACGCTGCCAAGGCGTAGCCTGTGCGATTGCAACAGGACCGCCAGAACGGACATCTGAATCATCCCCGGTTTTGAAACTAATCATCCAATGACCGAACTTGCGAAGCAGTATCAGGCACAAGAGGCTCAAGCCCGTTGGTTCCAATTCTGGGAAGAGAACGGCTTCTTCAACGCGGACCCCAATCCGAACAAGAAGCCGCACACGATCATGATCCCGTTGCCGAACGTGACCGGTGCTTTGCACATGGGTCATGCGCTGAACGGGACATTGCAGGATTTGATCACGCGTTTGCGCCGCATGCAGGGCTACGAAGCGCTGTGGATGCCCGGCACCGATCACGCTGGCATTGCGACTCAAGCAGTCGTCGAACGCCGCATGCACGAGGAAGAGGGCCTGACGCGACATGACGTCGGCCGTGAAGAACTCGTGCGCCGCATTTGGAAGTGGAAGGACAACTACGAAGCCCGCATTCTCAGCCAGTTGAAAAGCATCGGTGCCAGCTGCGATTGGCGTCGCGTCCGCTTCACGCTGGACGATGTTTGTTCGAAGGCGGTCCGTCGCACGTTCTTCAAGTTCTTCAAGGACGGTTTGATCTTCCGTGGCAAGCGGCTGGTCAACTGGGACACGTTCCTGCAGACGGCTGTCGCAGACGACGAAGTCTATCACGAAGAAGTGGACGGCCACTTCTGGACGTTCCGGTATCCGGTGGTCGCTGAGAGCATGGGACAAATGGGACCGACGGGACAAGTAAGTTCCGCGCCCGCAGCTTCCATGAGTCCCACCAGTCCCGTAAGTCCCATTCCGCTCACCGGCGAGTTCATCGAGTTCTCCACGACGCGTCCGGAAACCATGCTGGGTGATACCGCCGTGTGCGTGCATCCCACCGACGAGCGTTATCAGCATCTCATCGGCAAGCACGTCCAGATTCCGCTGACTGGCCGGTTGATTCCGATCATCGCCGATGCGCTGCTGGCGAAGAAGGATCTCGGCACGGGTTGTGTGAAGGTAACTCCCGCACACGACCCGAATGACTACCAGTGCGGGCTGCGCAACAACCTGCCGATGATCAACATTCTGAATCCCGACGGCACGCTCAACGAAAACGGCGACAAGTACCAAGGCTTGGACCGCTACGAAGCGCGTAAGAAGGTCGTCGAGGATATGGGGTCGCTCGGCCACTTCCTGAAGGTTGAAGATCGCAAGATCGAACTGGCTCATAGCGACCGTTCCAAGACGCCGGTCGAGCCGTACTTGTCCGCGCAGTGGTTCGTCAAAATGGGCGACCACGACGACGGCAAGCCGGGACTCGCTCAGACGGCAATGAACGCCGTCACTGAGAAACGCGTGCGATTCTTCCCGTCACGCTACGCCAGCACCTACATGGATTGGCTCGGCGAAAAACGCGACTGGTGCATCAGCCGCCAACTCTGGTGGGGACATCGCATCCCGGTGTGGTCGAAATCTGTTGATAGCCCGCAAGCGGCTAACGCAGAACTGCAGAAGATTTCAACCGCAGTGGCTTGTGTCGGTGGAGCGATTTGCTTCTGCGACTCAGATGATCGCTGGATGGCAAAGTTGAACGGAGATCAGCTGTTGGTTTGTGTCGATCAGGGGCACCCAGACATTGAGCAGAAGCTGCATGAAGCTGGCTTCACACAAGACGAAGACGTGCTCGACACTTGGTTCAGCTCAGCTTTGTGGCCACATGCGACGCTCGGCTGGCCGGATCTCGACAATGACCCTCCGATGGCTCCCCTAGGGGCTTTTGACATTGTTCCCGCTCCCAAGATCTCACTAGACGTCAATGCAATTTCTCAATCGCTGCGCGCCCTAACTCCAGAGAGTGTCATACTTCCAGAGAGTGTCATGCGGGAGAAATGCGTCATCCCACTTGGCTTGGACGGAGACAAACTTAAGGTTGCGTTCGGTGATCAAGTTTCGCGGCACCAGTTATTCCAGATCAGCTTCATCTCGGCCCGCGAGATTATTCCGTATGTGGTAGATAAGGCGGTCATTGAGGCGGTGTTCAGTTCGATCCCGGCTGGTTCGAGTGGTGTTTCCGAAGAGTTGCGGGTACCGCCAACCGGGAATCAGGTTCTGCCTTACTTCTATCCTGGCAACGTGCTCATTACCTCGCGTGACATCATCACGCTGTGGGTGGCGCGGATGGTGTTGACGGGGCTCTACAACATGGGCGATGTGCCGTTCCATCACGTGCATGTCCACCCGAAGATTCTCGATGGTTTCGGCCAGACGATGTCCAAGTCCAAGGGCAACGGCTGCGATCCGCTCGACCTGATCGCGCGCTACGGCTGCGACGCGGTGCGTTTCACGATCTCGTCATTCGCGGGTGAGACGCAAGACGTGCGTCTGCCGATGGCCTACGAGTGCCCGCATTGCCAGACGCTGGTTCCACAAGCGCTCGATGCCGATGGCGTGATGGTCAAGCCGCAGACGTTGAAGACGACGCTGCGCGGCTCAGCGGGCAAGGTGCGCATGCCGTGCCCGAATCCGAAGTGCAGACAAGAGTCGCAGTTCTCCACGCCGTATTACGAACCCGACGCGGGTGAACCCATCGCGAAGATGGTCAGCGAGCGCTTCGAGTACGGTCGCAACTTTTGCAACAAGTTCTGGAACGCGGCCCGCTTCGCGATCATGAATCTCGAAGGCTACACGTCCGCGCCCGTGGCGGAATCCGACCTGCGTCTCGAAGACCAATGGATCCTCAGCCGCCTGACCAAGACCATTAACGAAGTCACGACGCTGCTGGATCGTTACCAGTTCGATCAGGCGACACGCGCGTTGCGCGATTTCACCTGGAACGAGTTCTGCGACTGGTACCTGGAAATGATCAAGCCGCGGCTGCGTTCGGAGGAACACCGCCCGGTCGCTCAACGAGTTCTCGTCGGTGTGTTGGACATGCTGGTCCGCGCGTTGCAGCCGTTTACGCCGTTCATCTGCGAAGAACTGTGGCAGCGCCTCAACGAGATCGCTCCCACGCGCGGTCTGCTAGTGAAGTCGGAAACACCAGGCACGTTGCAACCCGAACAAGCCACTCGCTCGGTCATGATCGCACCCTGGCCGCATCTGCCGAGCGCCTGGCAAAACGAACAACTCGAAAGCCGCTTCAATCGGCTGCAAGAGACAGTGGTCGCGGTCCGCAATATTCGCGCGGTCTACAACATCGCTCCGGCTCAGCCGATCAAGCTGCACCTCAAGTGTGCGGACACGGTCGCGTCGGAACTCAACGCGTGTGCCGATCAGTTCGACAATCTGGCCAAAGCCGTGCTGGCTGCCGCTGGTGCGGAAGTCGAACGCCCCGCCGCGTCAGCCAGCTTCAACGTGAATGACGCGGATGGCTACGTGCCACTCGAAGGCTTGATCGACGTGAAGGCTGAGCTGGATCGTCAGACCAAGGAAGCCGAGAAGATCCGCAACTTCATTCGCGGTCACGAGTCGAAGCTCAGCAACGAAAGTTTTGTGGCCCGCGCGCCAGAACAGGTCGTGGCACAAGCTCGCGACACGTTGGCCAGTCTGAAGAAGCAGTTGGAGTCCGTGGAACTCGTCATCCAGCAACTCAGCGGCAAGTAAGCTCGCGAACCGAGCCGAGGAGTGGCTATGCACCAGGTCTCTGACGTTGTTTGCCCCGGTTGTGCCTGTGCGTGCGATGATCTGACCGTCACCGTTGATAACAATCGGCTGATCAGCATCGCACCGCCGTGCCCGCTGGGCGAACGCTGGTTCCGACGCAATGCCGAGGCCACTCACCCCACGGCAGAAATAGATGGTCGAACGGTCGACTTGAACGCCGCGATTGAGAAAGCAGCAGGCCTGATCGTCGCCGCGAAATATCCGCTGATCTATGGCCTGTCGCGCAGCAGCACGCCGGGCCAGAAGGCGGCGGTCGAACTTGGTGATCGAATCGGCGCCGTGGTGGATACGACCGCGTCGTTGTGTCACGGCCCATCGATCATGGCTCTTCAGACCGTCGGTGAATCAACCTGCAGCCTCGGCGAGGTCCGGCATCGAGCCGACCTCGTGATCTTCTGGGGCTGCGACCCTTCCGACACCCATCCACGACACGCGGAGCGCTATTCCGTCTTCCCGAAAGGCCAGTTCATTCCCGGTGGCCGCGACGATCGTACCATCGTCATGGTCGGAGACGCGGAGCGCGTTCGTGAGTGGCGTCTGGATGCTGCAGACTCACAACCCGATCTCGTCATACCGATTGAACCTGGCCGAGACTTTGAAGCGATCGCCACACTGCGGGCATTGCTGAAAGGGCTTCCGATTGAAGCGGACAGCAACGCTCAGCACTGCGGCGCGGACCTCAAGCAGCTCAAGGATCTCGTCGAACGGATGAAGTCTTGTCGTTGCGGGATCGTGTTCTTCGGTCTCGGTCTGACGGAGATGGAGTTCAACGCATCGTCTGAAGTGTTCTCGTCACCGCATCATGGGCCGGTGGCGACGCAGTCGCGCGCAGCGAGCGGCCATAGAAACGTCGAATGGTTGCTCCGGCTGGTTGCCGAGTTGAACGCCTTTACCCGCTTTCATGCGCGGCGCATGCGTTTGCAGGGCGACGTCTCCGGGGCGGACACCGTCCTGTGCTGGCAGACGGGTTTCCCGTTCAGCGTCGATCTCAGCCGCGGCTATCCTCGCTACAATCCTGGCGAGTATTCCGCGAACGATCTACTGGAACGCGGCGAGTCCGATCTCTGCATTCTTGTTGGCTGCGAGACAGTCCCCGACCTGCGACCAGAAGCTCAAGCTCATCTGCAGCGCATTCCGACCATCTTGATCGACTACGCCAGCGCGACTCCGAACTTCTCGCCATCTATTCGCATCACCACAGCAGTCCACGGACTGCATGCCGCCGGCACGATCTACCGAATGGACGAAACGCCGCTGGAACTGCGACCGTCGCTGACATCTACACTGCCTACAGATGCAGATGTGCTGGCAGCGTTGCTCAAGGCTTGGCGGCGTCAACTGCCCGTTACCGGCGAAGCTGTTTGAAATCTCTGGTAGTTCTCCACGCCGGAATTCAATAACTGCTTGCCTTCGGCGAATCGCCCGGTGATGAATCGCAGGAATGACTTCCAACGCTTGCGCTGGAGCTGTTCTGCCATCACCAATTGAGCGGCTTGCAGCGCCTGCTGGCGACGTTCGAGCGGAATATCGGCCGCGTGGATGAACTTCTCCCGCACAGCCAACTCGCTGTTCAGCAGCTTACTGGTGTTGTTCGACATGCTGCTGGGATGAATGCGATAGTCGTAAACCGGCTCATCGACGAAGGCGATCGGTCCTTGCAAGCTCAAACGCAGCCAGAAGTCCCAGTCGTGTGCATACGCCGTCTGAGCATCAAACGCGCCCGCCAGCCTCTTGGCTTCGCAGCGCATCAGGATGCCGCCAATCGGAATCCAATTGTTGACGAGGAGTGCCTCGTATGTGACGGGTTCGTTTCGCCCCATCTTCACCAGAGATTGCTGATCAAGCCGACGGCGGCGACGCAGGAAACGCTCGTAGCGGCCGACTCGATATGGGCCACCTTGTGCATCCATGTAGGAAGCCAAACCGTAAGCCGCTGGTGAATCGGGATGCGACGCCAATGACCGAGTCAGTCGTTCCAACGCATGAGGTCGCATGCGGTCGTCATGATCGAAAAAGAGAACTGCCTCGGTTTGTGGGCCGACTTCGCGAAAGCCGTTGTCGCGAGCGGCCGCGCCACCTTGATTGGCTTGCGTGATCAGCCGAATGCGCGAATCACGCTGCACGTGACTTCTGGCAAGTTCCACTGTTCCATCGCGCGAGCCGTCATCAACGATCAACAGTTCCCAGTCGTCGTGCGTCTGCGAGCGGATGCTGTCGATAGTTTCCGTGAGGTATCGCTCAACATTGTAGGTCGGAACGATGATGGCTACGTGCATGTCGATGCCTGTCTCAAAGTAGATGCGGATCGATCACGCGGCACGGCGAATGAAGGGCTCGCCGAACCATTTGGCTTGCCCCACTCGAAACGCCTTCACGGCCTCGATGACGTCGCTCTGCTCGTCGTCCGTCAGGCTCCAGAACAGCGGCAGTCGCACCAACTGGTCGCTGATCCTCTCCGTGACGGGGCACAACCCGGCAGTGCCGCCCAACTGTAAGCCCATGCGGGAAAGATGCAGCGGCACATAGTGGAAGGGCGTCATGATCCCCTGCTTGGCCATGTACTGAATGAACTCCTGCCGCACTTCCAGGTTCGGCAACAGCAGGGCGTACATGTGCGACGTGTGCGAGCAGTGCGCCGGGATGACCTGCGTCTGCACCTGATTTTCGTCCACCCAGTTCCCGAGTTCTTCGTCGTAGCGATCCCAAATCTGCCGACGTCGCTGCTGGATCTGCTCAGACTGCTCCAGTTGAGCGAGCAAATACGCGGCCAAGATGTCTGACGGGAGATAGCTCGAGCCAAGGTCCGTCCATTGGTATTTGTCGACCTGTCCTCGGAAGAACCGACTACGGTCGGTGCCTTTCTCACGCAGGATTTCAGCGCGGCAGGCGTATTGCTCATCGTTGATCAGCAGAGCACCCCCTTCTCCGCAGGTGATGTTCTTGGTTTCGTGGAAACTTTGAGTCGCCATCACGCCTAGCGTACCGAGTTCCTGGCCGCGATAGGTCCCAAACAGACCATGCGCGTTGTCTTCAACCACCGGAATGTTGTGCCGCCGCGCGATCTCGAGAATGGCATCCATCTCGCACGCCACGCCCGCGTAGTGCACGACGACAATCGCTTTCGTGCGGGGCGTGATGAGACTTTCGAGTAACTGCTCGTCGAGGTTCAACGTGTCGGGACGGATGTCAGCGAACACGGGTTTCGCGCCGCGCAGCACAAAGGCGTTAACGGTCGAAACGAAAGTGAACGACGGCACGATGACCTCGTCACCTGCCGCGATATCCAGTAGCAGCGCACTCATCTCGAGAGCGTGAGTGCAGGATGTTGTCAGCAGAGCTCGATTCACCTGCAGACGTTCCTCAAACCAGGCGTGGCAGCGCTTGGTGAATTTGCCGTCTCCACAGATCGACCCGCTGGCCACCGCCTGAGCCATGTATGTGGACTCTGGTCCGAGCATGGCCGGACGATTGAACGGAATTCTGACACTCCCCATAGCCGTCATCCCTGACAATCAAGCAAACCAGCGGTGATACCACATGCCGACTTCGCACGTTCGAAATCCGCAACGTTGATAAAGTCTCTGAGCACGAACGTTGCGTAACTGAGTTCCAACCAGCAGCCGCTTCGCTCCCTTGCTGCGGCTGTAGTCCTGAACTTGAGCGACCAGGTCTGATCCGACACCCGTTGCTGGTCGAGAAACCGCGATCAAACCCAGACGCCTCGTTTCGTCGCTGGACCGGTCGATGGTGGCAAAGCCGACGATCGCTCCCTCCTGAACTGCAACCCAGACGTGTTCTGCTCGGCCCTTGCCCCGGACATCATTCTCGACCCAGCGCAGAAACATCAGATTAGATTTCTCTGCGGGGAAACCTTGATCCATAAAGAAGCGGCTGTCGGTGAATCGGTGATCGACGATCGGCAATAACTCTGGCAGATCGTCCGGAGTCGCCGGTCGAATCTCAGACCCAGTTGTTCTGATAGTTGGCCGCGCCGGCTTTTCAGTTGGGACCCAATCAAAGTCAACTCGCACGTCGGCCAGATGAAATTGTTGAGACTCAACGCGATTCGCCGTTTCGATCTGGTCGCCCGCACACAAGAAGTACAGGCAGCGAACTTTCTCCTGATCGCACCACTTCAGCACTTCGTTGAGCTCCTCAGCAGACAGTCGATCGCGATTGACCCGAGCGATGCGAAAGCCGAAGAACTCTGAATCCCAGGGCAGGACCTGGCACAGGTCTGTCATGGCTTGACCCAGTACCGCCCCCAGCGATCGAGGTGGTGCAGGTACACGGACTCGCCGCGAGCGGCCAGAAATTCGCGAACGGCTTTTTCACAGCCATCATAAGCTTTGAAGTCGTCGATGATGACAAAGCCGCCGCGCACGACCTGATCGTACAGGTGATCCAGGCAGATTTTTGTGGAGGCGTACCAGTCGCCATCCAGTCGCAAAATCGCAATGTCACCGATGCTTGCGGCGTCCTGGGGCACTGTGTCTTGGAACCAGCCTACGTGGTAATGCAGGTACTCTGAATCGTAGCCAATCCGCGTTTCCATCAGGTCGCGGTTGCATTCCAGCGTGCCGACTCCGCCGTATTGATCTTCGAGCGCCACCAGCTTGCCGCCGATGCCACCTCCAGCCTCTTTGGCGAACTTGATCGCCGCAGCGCCATCAACTTCGGCATCCGGCTCGGGAATGCCTTCAAACGAATCAAACAAATGCAGGTGCCGTCGTTGCGTCCCGTACTTGAGATTCGCCTGAGCCATCACGCCCACGCAGCCGCCTTTCCACACACCGCATTCAACGAATGCGCCGGGAATGTGCGTCTGCTCACAGAACGCGGCTTGCTGATAGAGCGGCACGAGCTTCTCAAAAGAAACCATCGTGTGTCCATCGACCCGCGCGATGGCAGCTCGGGCTTCGACCTCAAGGTCATAGCCGTGATAGGGCAGGGGACGGTTCGCCCGTTGCAGGTTGTAACCAATGGCCCGGAAGGCTTTTTTGATCAATGTTCCCATGATGGGCGCGACCGTACCTCGAAACTCGAAATTTGGGCAAGATCGAGTTTGCTGCGGCTCCTCATCTGCTCCATTCCGCCAACAAAAAAGCCCTGCTGTGCGGACAGCAGGGCTAAGGTGCACACGAATCAACACCGCTTGCAAAGTTACTTGGAAGCCTCTGATTGAGCTTTCGCGAAGTCTCCAGCGGTGACGATCACGATGCGCTTCGGATCGACGTACTTCTTCAACGTCGCCTGAACGGTCTCGGTCGTGGCGGCACCGATCTGAGTTTCGAGTTCGCTGTAGTAGCTCATCGAACGACCGGCCTCGGCGGTGGAGGTGAGCAAGCGAGCCAGGTTGGCATCGTTCGCCCGACCCACTGACTGAGCCTGCAGGTAACCCTGCTTCGCGGCCGCGAGTTCTTCGGCGGTTACACCGTCCTTGAGGATCTTGTCGAGTTCCTCGCGGATGGCGGCTTTGACCTTGTTAGAGTTCACCGGGTTCGAGATCGCGTAGACATAGAGGATGCCGCGCTTGTCGATCGATGAAACCGACAGCCCCGACGCGACGCCGTAAGACAAGCCGTCCTTCTGGCGGACCCGGTTACCGAGCCGGGACGACAACGTGCCACCGCCGAGGATGAAGTTGCCCATCGCCAGCGGTGCATAGTCCGCATCGTCATCACGCAGCGGGAACACGGTCACCGCGAAGTACATCGCGTTGGCTTTGTCCGGCGTGTTGATTTCTTCGACCTTGGCTTCGACCTTCTGGTCGCCGCGCTTGGCCAACCGAGTGAAGGACTGCTTCGCCTTCCAATCGCCGACGATGTCCTTGACGGCCGCCAGCGTCGAATCGGCATCGAAGTCGCCCACGATAGCCAGTTCGCCGTGACCGCCCCCGATGAAGTCGGAGTACAGCTTCTGCAGTTGCTCGCGCGTCACCGCCTTGGTGAGATCGATCTCCTCAGCGAGCGACGCCTGATAGAGCGGGTGCCCCTTCGGATACGGTGAGATCGCTTTCTGAGCAGCGTTCTGGGCAAGCGTGGTCGGCTCGGTCAGTTGTTGCTCGATCTCCGACAGAGTCTCGTTCTTGAGCAGTTCCAGTTCCTCGGCGGGTAACGTGGGAGTGCGTAACACCTGCTTCAGAATGTCCAGCGCCGTGGCCAGGTTCGGCTTCTTGGTTTGCAGCGTGAAGGTGATTTCACCCGCTTGCCCAGTCGCGGTCAGCTGCGTGAGGTTCTTGTCGAGCAGATCCTGCAGTTGCTGACGGGTTAGCTTCGAGGTCCCGCGCGTCATTATCGTGGGCAGGAACTCGCAGGCCGTGGCCTGATTCTCCAAGCTCTTTTCATCGCCGTAGCGCAGGGTCAGACGGAGCTGCACGGCCTCACCGCGCGTCTTCTTCGGCAACAGGCTGACCTTCAGGTCTTCGTTGACCTTCAAACGCCTGGTTCGCTGCTCAATATTGGCTGGTGAGGTATCGAAGGCCTCGCCCGCGGCAACCTGCTGACGGCCTTTGTAGTCACCGATCATCTTGGCGATGTCCGGCGTGTCCGGAACGGAGACACGGTCCGCTTCCTTGGTCGGGATGTACATGCCGACGGTGCGGTTGTTGCGCTTGAGATAGTTCTTGGCGGCGGCCTGCACCTGAGCGACGTCTACTTGCTCCAGACGGTCGCGGTAGATGAAGTACAGACGCCAGTCGCCTTGAGCCGCCCACTCGCTGAGTTCAACTGCCAGCTGGCTGCTGTTGGTCGCGGCCAGTTCGCGCTGCTTCATGAGCTTCTGCTTGGCGCGATCAACTTCTTCGGGAGTGATCTGTGATTCGCCAACGCCTTCGACGGTGTCGATGAGACCTTCCAGCACCAGTTGCGGATCGTTGCCTTTGTTGACTTCCGCCAGCAGCAACATCACGCCCGGATCATGCAGCGCGAAGGCGAAGCCGTTGATCTGAGAAGCCCTTTTGGTCTCAACCAGCGCCTTGTAAAGACGGCCCGACGGCTGCGATGTCAGCATGCTTTCCAGCACGTCAACAGCGGGATACTCGGGATGTGGACCGGCGGGAATGTGATAGAGCGCACCAACAGCGGCGATCTCTCCCACGCGGCGGAGGGTGATGAACTTCTCACCGTCCTGCGGTGGTTCGACCGTGTAGGTTTGTTCGAGCGTTCGCTCGGGCTTGGGCATGGAACCGAAGTACTTGTTGCTGAGTGACAGTGCTTTCTTCGGATCAAACTTGCCCGCGACGACCAGCATCGCGTTATCTGGCTGATAGTACTTCGTATAGAAGGCCTTCAGCCGCTGAATTGGTACACGCTCGATGTCGGCACGATTGCCAATCGTCGAGTTGCCGTAGTTATGCCAGAGGAACGAAGCCGCGACCATACGCTCTTCGAGCACATTCATCGGGTTGTTTTCGCCGCGTTCGAATTCGTTGCGGACGACGCTGAATTCAGACTTCAGGTCTTCGGCCGCAACGTGGCTGTTGAGCATGCGATCGGCTTCAAACCGAATCGCGAACTCGAGGTTCTCGTCCGTGGCGGGCAGCGTCTCATAGTAATTCGTGCGGTCGAGCCACGTGGTGCCGTTGAAATTGGCTCCACGATCTTTCAGCAACTTCGGCACGTCCTTATGCGTCGGCGTACCCTTGAACAGCATGTGCTCCAGCAAGTGAGCCATGCCCGCTTCACCGTAGCCTTCGTGCCGAGAACCAACGAAGACGGTCAGGTTCACCGTGACGGTTGGTTTTGAATCGTCGGGAAAAAGCAGCACCGACATGCCGTTGTCGAGTTTGAACTCGGTGATGCCTTCAATCGACGTCACGAGCTTCGGTTCGGCCTGAGCGACCGACGCCGCTCCCAATAGCACCGCAGCCATCGCGGCGATGACATTCCTTGCCAGCATGAACGACCTCCCATGTAGAACAAGTTGAAAGCCCGGCTGAGCACCAGGCACTCAGATGGATCTCTTCGCGTCCCTGACCGGTGTCGCATCCACTTCACCGAGCGCGGGACTACGAACCATAGCGTCGCGAGACCGCACAGCAAATTGGCCGGGCTACTGAAAGCTCTCTTGAGAGGTATCCCGCAGCGTTATCATGATCTCGATCCAGTTCTTCACATCGGAGTGTCTGGACCAAAACGCGTGACGTGATGAGGGGCCAATATGCAGCGGGCACATCTGGAACGCCGACGGACGATGCGAAAATGGCAGGAGCGTGTGGAATTGGATGCGTCCCTTCAGCCGGGTCACTTTCGCAAGTCTCACCGACCGCTCGGGTGTCCTCGCTTCTGTCCGCATTGTCGAGCGCTCAAGGAACGACCGACGCGCCAGCAACGCATCGCCGAGTTGGTTCTGTGCGAGTCCCTTGGCCAGGCATCTGCTGACGAATGAGATGTATCAGGTAGGATCTCGATCCACTGGGAACCGAGGAACGGTTTCAGGTCCGATGGATCTGCATTCATTGATGGAGTCGTAATGCTTACTCAACTTCCGACCGTGAACGATGTCGCTCCGGCGGATGGGCTGTTTCCGGGACGGTGGTGGCATGCGAATGGCGATCGGGTCATTTGCACGCTCTGTCCTCGCGAATGCAGCTTGAAGGACGGAGATCGCGGCTTCTGTTTTGTGCGGCAGAACCTCGGCGGCGAGATGATGCTGACGACGTATGGTCGCAGCACGGGCTTCTGCATTGATCCCATCGAAAAGAAGCCGCTCAATCATTTCTTACCCGGTACCAGCGTGCTCAGCTTCGGGACGGCGGGCTGCAATCTGGGCTGCAAGTTCTGCCAGAACTGGGATATCTCGAAGGCCCGGGAAGTTGAGCGGTTGAGCCATCGCGCAATGCCGGATGAGATCGCTCACGCCGCGAAATCACTGGGCTGCGCGAGCGTGGCCTATACCTACAACGACCCCGTCATCTGGGCCGAGTACGCGATCGACACGGCGAAAGCCTGTCGCGCGGCGGGCGTGAAATCGGTTGCAGTGACGGCTGGTTACATCACTCCGGAAGCACGCGGGCCGTTCTACGAATACATGGACGCGGCGAACGTCGATCTGAAAGCGTTCACCGAAGAGTTCTATCACAAGATCACGTACTCCCACATGCAGCCGGTGCTGGACACGCTCACGTGGCTGAAGCACGAAACCCCGGTGTGGTTTGAGATCACGAATCTCATCATCCCGGACGCAAACGACCGGCCGGATGAGCTGCAGCAAATGTGTGACTGGATCCTCAATGCGGTGGGCGATGATGTGCCGGTGCATTTCACGGCGTTTCATCCCGACTTCCGCATGACCGATCGACCGAACACGCCGCATGAGACTCTGGTGACCGCGCGGGAAATCGCGATCAAGACCGGGTTGAAGTACGCTTATGTGGGCAACGTGAATGATGTCGCTCGACAAAGCACATATTGTCCGGGCTGCGGCAAGCTGGTCATTGAACGCAACTGGTATGAACTTGGTGTCTATGCGTTGAGTGGCAATCGCTGTGAGCATTGCGGAACCACAGTAGCGGGTCACTTTGAGAATCGACCTGGCACGTGGGGCCGCAAGCGGCAGCCGGTGGATATGAGACAGTTTCACATTCCTCGCGCGACGACCAACCACGCGAACTTGAATCTCGCAGGAGCAACGATGAGCACGGATGGCAGCAGCGGTAAACGTGAAGTGATTGACGAATCTGCCTTGGCCTGGCTGGCGAACCAGCAGCAACCGGCAGCACCTGCTCCGGTTGCCAAGCCTGCAGCGAATGAGCCTCCACAGCGGTTGCCGCTGAGCAAGGAACAGCGCGACGGCATCTTCACAGCCAGCGCTGAATTCGTGAAAGCGGCTGTCGAACAACGAGCCGCTCGCATTCCAGACCTCGAAGCATTGGGCGTTGCGAGTGCCGCGATCTCGGGTGCGTTCATCAGCCTGAAGCGGGACAAACGCCTGCGGTCGTGCATGGGTTCATTCGGTCAGACGATGCCTCTTCTGCAGACGATTTCCGATGCCGCCCATCGCACGGCAACGAGCGATCCGCGTTTCCCGCCGATCGCCGCTAACGAAGTCCCGTTTCTCGATTTGGAAGTCTGGCTGCTGTTCGCGCCGGAACGAGTCAACGCTGTCGGTCTTGATCGTATCAATGAAGTGAAGATCGGGACGCACGGCCTGCAGATCATTCGCGGTAACCAGCGCGGCCTGTTGTTGCCGGGTGTTGCGACGGACAACGATTGGGACTCGGAAACATTCTTGAATCAAGTCTGCATCAAGGCTGGCCTGCCTCCGACGGCCTGGAAAGAACCGGACACGACGTTGTTCCGCTTTGAGGGCAATGTCACGCATGGACGATTGACTAACAGCGACGCCGAGGCCAACGCTTACACTCAACCGCGCTGGTTGCTCACCGCTGAGCAGTTGGAAGAACTGCGCCGCACGTGTGAGGAGAATGTGGTCGCTCTGATTCGCGGAGCGACGCCGATGTACTACTGCGGCGGCGTGCCTGACGAGACGATCAATGGAATTTCGCTGACGGTCACTCTACCCGGATCGGGCCAGGAGATTCCGCAGGTGCGCATGTCGTTGCGCGATCCCATGCCGATGCAGTCATCGGCGTTCGCGATGTGCGAGGACCTGGCGAACAGCCTGCGACGTCGCGGCTTCTTGAACGGTAAGTTTCGGCTGGACCTGTCGATCGCCTATGAACCTGTGATGCAGGGATCGGTGGATCAGCCGAGCCTCGGTGGCATCAACCCGGAATGGCGCTGCGTGATGGTCGCCGAGCGTGGTCGGACGGGTTGGGTTTACGATCAATCCAAGTCGCCAACCGAACTGCTGCAGGAAGCGGCTGAGAACTGCCGCGTACTTGAGCCGGCCTATGCTCAAGTAACCAGCCTCGGCTTTCAGAGCACTCGCCCAAGAGAGGTGTATTCGGCGATTCCGAAACCTCAGCGCGGCCCAACGAACCGCGAACCCGCGGTGGCTGGCCGCTTCTATCCCGGCGATGCCGACGGAGTACACGGTTCACTAGGGCGTATGCTGGCCGGTGACGCGCCACGCGAAGCCTGCCGAGCGGCGATGGTTCCCCATGCGGGCTGGCTGTTCTCGGGCAAGCTGGCGGCTGACGTCTTGAAACGCATCGAACTGCCGAAACGCATCATCATCATCGGACCGAAGCACACTCCGCACGGTTCCGAATGGGCCGTTGCGCCGCATCACACCTGGCTGCTGCCGGGTAGGAACGTCTCTTCCGATGTGGAACTCGCTCAAAAGTTGTCCGAGCGAATTCAAGGCTTGGAGATGGATGCGACTGCTCATCAGCAGGAGCACGGGATTGAAGTCGAACTGCCGATCATCGCGAAGCTGTCGCCTGAGTCGCGCGTCGTCGGGATTGTGGTCGGAGCGGCGAACTTGTCGCGCTGCGATCAGTTCGCAGAAGGCTTGGCGAGTGTGATTCGCGAGTTGGACGAACCACCGCTGTTACTCATTTCGAGCGACATGAACCACTACGCGACCGAAGAAGAAAACCGGCGTCTGGATAAGCTGGCTCTCGAAGCGTTTGATCGACTCGATGAAGACGCGTTGTTCAAGACCTGCCGTGAGAATCACATCAGCATGTGTGGCATGTTGCCCGCAGTGATCGTGCTGAAGACCCTGAAGAAACTCGGTGGCGTCAGCGAATCCCGCGACATCGGCTACGCAACATCAGCCGCAGTTACCAAAGACTACAACAAGGTAGTCGGGTACGCGGGCCGGATTTTGAATTAGCGTGGCGTCAACACAAAGAATGGAACACTTTATTCGATTGTCCCCATTCGTTTGATACCCCATGGCAGAGCAGGGCGATGAGCAGCGACAAACGAATGGGGTCAGACGAATGACGGACGAAAGATTCGCACCCGTCATTTGACACACTGACTCGATGTCTACCGGATAGTGTTCGCTGCGATTCGAGCCATTTGGGATATCAGCGATCAGAGCAAGGCACAGGCTGGTCTCGAACTCATTTGTTCGACTGCGGCGCGCCCTCAGGGCGAGTTGCCAGTTTCTTCAGGTACTGCTCGATCGCGTTGCGATAGTGTGGCGGCAGCTCGCGATCGATGAGGTTCTTGGCCTTCGCTTGTTCTTTGGGAGGCAGCGCACCCCAGCCGCTCTTGTTACCGATGTCGCGTTTGTCGACTTCGCCGGGAGCGGTTGAGCCTTTGACGCGACTGTCCTGGGCAGGTTGCTGAGCCTGCTGTGGCTGCTGGCCATTCCCACCACCACCACCGCCGCCTTTGGCCTGTTCTTCCAGCTTCTTGATGATCTCGTCGAGTCGCGAGACGATCTCTTCTTCAACCTTCTGCACACGCTCGCCGCCCCGGCCCTGGCCGAGTCGTCGCTCGACATCCGACATCATCCGCGAAACTTCGTTGAGCGACTTTTCCTCAAGGCCTTCCAGATCCTTCTCCATTAATTCCGCCAGGCTGGAATAACGCACGGGCACGTCGGACGTGTTGGACTTCAGCAGCTTGAGCGTCGCCAAGCCTTCTTTCTTCTTGAGCAGTCGATGTTCGGCGACGGCTTTGAAGAAGAAGTAGGAAGCCGGATCGATGAGCTGGCTCACCTCGATCTTCTCGCTGACAGCGAGGGCTTCATCGAAGAAGCCACTTTGCGCATCAAACTTCATCACAAACGCACGCAGGTTCGTCGCGACGAAGGGTTCGAACTTATCAATCACCGCCAGTTCTGCATCTGGAGCGATCAGCGATCCGAACTGGCATCGATAAAGCAACTGCTTGGCGCCGGGGTCCACCATCCCGAAGGTTTGAGCCGCTCGATCCAACAGATCATCGGCCGTGCGCGCCTCAGAGCTGATCGCCCATAGCTTGCCAACAGATTCAATGATCGCCTTGTCCTGCAAGCCCTGACCAGCCGCCCAATCCAACACCTTGGCCTTCACCGTATCCGCAGGCATCGGCGCATGCAGACGTTCTTCCGCAGCAACCGCGAAGGCGGAGCTGAGGCTGACGATCAGAGTAAAGATGAGAACTCGCATAAATAGCTCGCCTGAAGGGCAATGAGACGGTTTAGAGGAGGCTTCGACGAAGCAATACGCGATTGTCTGCGTTCATGTTGAGCAGTCTGACAGTCGCACGTCCGGTGGGCGTGAGTCCTACGATCTCAGCATCGTCAACCATGAAGTGTTCGTCCTACGAATCCGTTCGAGGATTGAAGAGTCGCACCAGTAGTCCTGATTCAGGATCAAGGCTGCTGAGATTTGGTCCTTTATGAAAATTGCAGCGATCACAAGCTAATGCAAGGTTTGTTATGTCATCCACATTGGTTGGTTCGTGCTGTTGGGCGATGACGTGCTCCACGTGAAGTCTGTGCGGAATCGCAGCCTGGGGGCAGTCTGCAATACTCGCACCGGTCGCCCGCGCGCTTGCGGACCAGGTGGCGAATTGCCGCATTCATCGGCATGAGTTCCGAATTGCATCTCGAGCCTTCGACTGAACGATCCCAATCAAATCAAGCTTCTCTATCCAATCCGCGTACTCTGAAGATTCGTCCGATGTCAGTTCGCCACGGTTCGCTTTCTCCGCCAGATCATCGAGTCTCAATTGAGTTGCCGAATCAAGCTGAAAATCGACCAACTGCTGCGCAACCGCAGGCGAGATCTCGCGAACGGGACTGAGAAAGCGATCGAGTGTTGCAGTGGCAGTCATGGCAACTCTTCTGAAATGCTGACGAATCCTGGTTGCACTACTTGTTACGTCCGATGGCCAGATCGTACGTGGCTTGTTGAATTTTTGCCTGGCGGCGCGACAAGGTGCGGAGCTGGTCGAGGACTTCAGGTTCCTGCGATTGCTCACCTTCGATCAGTCGGCCCAGCTTCTTGGTGGTGCGATTGATGCGAAGCTGCAGCGAACGCAGCATCTTCAGTTCCGAAAGAGCGTCGACCAACGGATCATCGCCCGGTTCCTGCTGCTGTTGTTGCTGCTGATCCTTCTGCTGGTCTTTGTCTTTCGACTTCTCGATCTCTTTCTGCAGCGCGTCGATCATCTCTTCGAGAGCTTCGATGACGTTCTGTTCGATCGTCTGAGTCAATTCGCCGACGTTGGCCTGATCGAGCCGTGCGACGATGGATTGCATGTCGTCGCGAATGGCTTCAGTGGCTTCCGGGAAGGCGACAGACGAACCCTCTTCCTTGAGCAGCACCAGTGCCTTCTGCACTTCCTGAACGATGGCGTCTTCGTTGCGGCTAAGCTGTCTCGCGCGGTCCTTGATGTCGTCCATCTTCGAGTTCTTGGCCAGCAGCACCGTGTCGTTATAGACCAGTAGTTGTAGCGCCAGCATCTTGCGGAAGCGGGCTTCCAGCGCCGTCAGCGTCAGCTTCTTTTCTTCTTCGCGTAGCTGGCGCAGGATCTCTTCAAACTTCTCTTTCGCCTGCAGCAGGCGCTTCAGGGCTTCGTCCTGACTGCGCGAGGCCTGATTGCGATCCTGCTTCTTCAGGTTCTCGATGGCCTTCTGCATTTCCTGGCGGGCTTCTTCCAGTTCCTGCTTGCCGGGAGTCTGTTGCTGATCCTGCTGTTGGCCTTCCTGAGGCTGTCCCTCTTGTGGTTGTCCTTGCTGAGGCTTTCCTTGTTGGGGTTGCCCCTGCTGAGGTTGTCCCTGCTGCGGGTTGCCCTCCGGCTTCTGGCCATCCGGAGACTTCGGATCGCTGCCGTCCTGCGGCTCATTCATGTCCTTCTTCTGGATGCGACTCTTGTTCGAATCCGGCTTGGACGGGTCATCCTTTTTATCACCTGACGGATCGCCACTCTTCCCGTTGGGTTTCTGTTCGCCGTTGGGAGTTTTGCCGTCTTCGTTCGGCTTGGCTCCGGATGGCTTACCGTTCTTGGCGTCTTCTTCGGCTCGCTTCTTGGCATCCTGAGCGGCAATCTTGTCGACGGTGGCCTGAGTCTCGTCGGATACGTTCTTCTGTTGTTCAGCCGCGCGATCCGGGCTGGCACCGCGTTCGGTGGCGGCACGCACATCCTTCTCTTTGCCGATGAGCTTATTGACGTCCTTCAGCAAGGCTTCGACGCGTTTGCGTTCCGCTTCGATTTCATCCATCCGGTTCTCGCTCTGCAGCAGGTCGAGCAGCACCAGCAGTGCCTTCTGCAAGGCTTCCTGGCGTTTGACGACATCACCCAGTGCGCGATCCTCTTTGGAGAGCAATTGCTCGATCATGCGCATCTGCGAGACGACGCGCTCTTCCTGACTCTTGCCGAGTGCGCGAAACAGTAGCTCCGCGCGGTCCGGGTCGGTCTTCCGCATTTGCTCAGCCATCTGCAGTAGCGTGGTCTGAAACCGCTCAAAGCGATTGCCAAGCGCCTGCTGAGAAACTCCGAGCGGCACTTCTTTGCCGGGTTCAGCGGTGGGTTGGCCGTCTGTGGACGCAGGCTGTGCTTTGACAGGCTCTGCCGGTTGCGGAGCTTCGGCGGCTTGAGCGGCAGTCGACATGACTGCGATCAGCACCAGCAGCATCCGAAAGAGTCCAAACGGCAGATGAGAGACTCGCATTCGAGGATCTCCGTAAGCACGGCAGTATTGGCGAAACGTTTTCAGGCGTCTCCTATCCTACGGCTGAGCTTGCGCCGGTTCTACGTCATGTCGGCAGGAAACTGGCGAACAAGTGAGACCCACGTGCGATGGCGCAAACGCCTCCTCAACCTACACTCGACACCCCGAGGACACCGGCTGCAGGCCATTTCCGGAGAACCGACATGTCGGACTACAACGCCATCGAACTCATGATTTGCTCCGCCGCACGAGCTCTGCAGGACGGCGCGCTGGTCGCGGTAGGCACCGGAGTTCCCTGTGCGGCAGCTATGCTGGCCCAGAAAACGACGGCTCCGAATCTGACTTTGCTGTTCGAGGCGGGAGGCGTCGGCCCCCTGCTGCCGCGCATGCCGATCAGCGTCGGCGACTCCCGGACGTTTTACCGCGGACTGATGGCCACCAGCATGGCCGACATCATGGAGACGTGCCAGCGGGGCCTGGTCGACTATGTGTTCCTCGGCGGTGCACAGATCGACCCCTACGGAAATCTCAATTCCACGCTGATTGGCGGAGATTACGTTCATCCGAAAGTCCGTTTACCGGGCAGCGGCGGAGCGAACGATCTCGGCTCCTTCTGCTGGAAGACTCTCGTCATTACCCCGCACATCAAACGCCGCTTTGTCGAGAAGCTCGATTTCCTGACGACCCCCGGATACCTGACGGGCCCGGGTGCTCGCGAGGCCGCCGGGCTGCCGCGCGGATCCGGTCCATTCAAGGTCATCACCAGTCTCGCCGTTCTGGGCTTCGACGACGAAACCAAACGCATGCAGATTGAGTCCGTGCATCCGGGCGTCACCATTCAGCAAGTGCGCGACAACACCGGCTTTGAGTTACTCACCCGCGACCCGGTTGAGCAAACCCCGGATCCAGATCCTGAGGCGCTTCGCATCCTGAGGCAGGAAGTCGACCCGCTACGGTACATCATTGGTCGTGCGAGTTGACGCAAGCGGACGTTCAAAATCACCCGTTGGTGGGTGCAACTTCCAAGCGTCTTGTATAAGACCGCATTGCGAATCTCACTGAGGTCCGTTTTCGAACTCTCGCTGCAGAGCGGCGGACCTGTCACTTCATTGGCACCTGAAGACCAGAATCATCATGCGAAGACTGTTGCCTGCGTTTTGGCTGATGTTGTCAGGAATGTGTGCGGCCGCGGACTTTCCTCCGGTCAGCCAGTTGAAGTCACAAGCCGAGCTGCCTGATCCGCTCGTCATGTTCGACGGCAAGAAGGTGACCACCAAAGAACAGTGGGAGCAGGAACGTCGGCCCGAGTTGAAGGCACTCTTTCAGCACTACATGTACGGCTACCTGCCCGCTCCGGCTCCCGTGACGGCGAAGGTTGAATCCGAGAAGTCAGATATCCTCAAAGGCAAAGCGACCATGCGCGACGTCACGTTGCGATTTGGTCCGGCTGGAACACCGCCGGTCGGCGTGCTGGTCGTCATGCCGAATCAGCGCGAAGCCGGTCAAAAAATCCCGATGTGGGTCGGCATCAACTTCTGCGGCAATCATGCCGTGCTGGATGAGAAGTCCATCTCGCTGCCTAAAAGCTGGATGCCGAAGAGCTGCGCTGGCTGCGTCGACAATCAGGCGACCGATGCGGGACGCGGCACGCAAGCCGCGAACTGGAACATCGAGATGATCATCGACCGCGGTTACGGCATCGCCCTCTTCTATTACGGCGACGTGGACCCCGATCGACCGGACTTCTCAGACGGCGTGCATCCGTTCTTCCTGAAGCCCGGCCAGAAGGAACTTGGCAAGCACGACTGGGGTTCGATCGCCGCCTGGGCGTACGGCACTCACCGAGTCATCGACTACGTGCTCACCGACCCGGCGGTTGATCCCAAACGGATCGCCGTCGTAGGCCATTCCCGGCTGGGCAAGACGGCTCTGCTGGCGGCGGCTCTCGATGAACGCGTCGCACTGGTCATTCCGCATCAGGCGGGTTGTGGAGGGACTGCCCCCAGTCGCGGCAAGATCGGCGAGCCGGTGAAGCGGATCAACGATGTCTTCCCGCACTGGTTCAACGACACCTTCCCCGAGTTCAACGAGCAGACTGACAAGCTGCCGTTTGACCAGAATTGCCTGGTCGCCCTGTGCGCCCCCCGCCCTGTCCTGCTTTCTAACGCGGTTGAGGATTCTTGGGCTAATCCGAACGGCCAGTTCGACGTATTGAAGAGCGCTGATCCGGTCTATCGCTTCTTGGAAGCGGAAGGGCTGGAGGCGAAGGACTTTCCGGAAACTGGCAAGCTCGTGAACAGTCGCTTAGGCTACTACATCCGCGAGGGAAAACACTCGATGATCACCGAGGACTGGCGCGTGTTCCTCGATTTTGCAGACAAACAGTTCGGGAAGTAACGTCTTCGCGTCTGCCAAACGGACATTCAGGAACCTGTAAGTGCAGTTTTGCGTCTTACCGGCGGACTGGAGAGTTCCTTTAAGGTAGATGTGATGCCGGTGACACAACGACGTGTTCAGAGAAGCAAGATGAGTTCATCCGAGACAGGATCGTCAGGCTCCGGCAAGCGGGAAGCTGCGCATCGCGGTTTCAAGCGGTTTGGCCGGTACGTGGACGGATCTCTGCTCGGACAGGGTGGCATGGGAGCCGTCTACAAGGCTCGCGACGAAGAACTGGACCGCTTGGTCGCGATCAAGATTCTGCAGCCGGACAAGGCCAAGAACCCGCAACTCATCAAGCGATTTAAATCGGAAGGCAAGGCTGCCGCGCAGTTGGACCATCCGAACATCGTCCGCGTGTACGACCGTGGCGAAATCGACGGACACCTCTTCATTGCGATGGAATTTGTCGAGGGTATCGACGGCGCCGAGCTGGTTATCGAACGCGGTCCGCTCTCTGCCGAGAAGTCGCTGGACATCATCAAGCAAGTGGTCGCCGCTCTGGCTCATGCCTACGAACGACACATTGTTCATCGGGACATCAAGCCCTCGAATCTGCTCATCAACAAGAAGACCGGCGTCACGAAGCTGGCCGACATGGGCTTGGCGCGTTCACTGGACGAAGAAGAGTGCGCCAGCATCACCCGTGCTGGCACCACTGTGGGGACTGTGGACTACATGTCCCCCGAGCAGGCTCGTGACAGCAAGCTGGCCGACTTCCGCAGCGACATCTATTCGCTGGGAGCAACCTGGTATTTCTTGCTCGTTGGAAAGCCGCCGTTCACCGATGGCGACCTGCTCAACAAGCTCAACGCGCATGCCCACGCGGATCGTCCCGATCCACGCAAAGTCAATTCCGACATTTCACCGTCGCTGGTCGCCATTCTGCACCGCATGATGGAGATCAAGCCCGAACATCGCTTTCAGACACCGGATGAACTGATCGACGCGTTGGAACGAGTGAACCCGGAAGAGCGCGAGATCAACATGAACGTGATCGCCTCTCTTGAAGAAGACTCCCAGGACGATCCCGCGCCCCGAAAGCGTTCGACGAAGCGTTCAGCCGCAGCGGCCGACGACGAATCCGAATTTGTTTTGAAGACATCTCCTAAAGCTAAAAAGAGCGCGAGCGCCAGTCGTTCCGAAAAGCCTGAGCCGAAAGCGCCGGAACGTCCCGCACCGAAGCGCGGCGAGCGTCCGCGTGCGAAAGACGCTGAGACTATGGCCGATCGCAGCGCCAAGACGCGTACGGTGCCGGCGTCACGCGACGAAGATGACTCACCGACCTTGGCGCGCCGCAGCCATCGTCAGCTCAATGTTGAGTTCGACAAGACCAAACTCATCATGATCGTGGCTGCAATTGTGGTTGGCTTGTTCGGAGTTCAGTTAGCAATGTCGACTCTGAAGTCCACCCAAGCCAGCTTGAATAGCCCGAGTCCGTCATTGCTGATCCCCAGGGTTGAGGCCGCTCCGGTCGAGCCCATTCGCACCAATCGGCCTCAGAAGACATCCGAGTAGTGTGAAGGAATGGAATCGCCGAAGGCTGTTGCCCCTTGGCATTCAGCCTTTTCCAACGTGGCAGTTTCTACAACTGCGAATCGAAGCCGTGCGTCTCAAGTCGCTTCAGCAGGTCTTTGAGTTGTGCTTCGTCATCCAGCTTGGCAACCAGAGTGGCGCTCGGCGTGTGGACGATGGTGCAACCATCCAGCCCGATCGTGGTGATGAGGTGCTCGGCCGATGAATAGATCGTGCAGTTCGTCGTGCTGATGCCGCAGTGCGAACCGACGACGATGTTACCCTGCTTGTCCGGGATGTGAAGTCGCGACAACGCCGCCCAGCTGCCGAGGTCGTCCCAGCCGAACGGCGCTTCAATCACGCAGACGCTCTTGGAATGCTCCAGCACCGCGTAGTCGATCGAGATCGACGGCATCTGCGGGAAGTCCGTTTCCAGAGCAACGTCCCAGGTCGGTTTGCCGGCGTGTTTCGCCAACGCCGTCAACCGGCTATGCAGTTCCGGCTGATGGGCCTTCAACGCATTCAGGATCGTGTCCGCGCGCCATACGAAGATGCCGCTGTTCCACAGGAACGTGCCCGCAGCGAGAAACTGCTCGGCGGTTTTGAGGTCCGGCTTCTCTCGAAAACGCACGACCGAATACACACCGTCCGGTCCGGCACTGAATGACTCACCACGTTCGATATACCCATAGCCGGTGGCTGGCCGCATCGGCACGATGCCGAACAGGCACAGCGTTTCGGGAGCCTGCTTTACTGTCGCAACCGCACGCTCGACAGCGGCCACGAAAGCGGATGTCGGAGTAATGACATGGTCCGCTGGAGTGACCAACATCACAGCATCGGGGTCTTCGGCGAGAACTCGAATCGCAGCCAGTCCGATGCACGGTGCGGTGTTACGTCCGCACGGTTCGATCAGCACATGCTCAGCCGGAAGAGCTGGTAGCTGACGTCCGGTTTCCACGGCATGCCGCGCGCCCGTCACGACCCACAAGCGGCTGTCACCCGCGAGTCCCTGCACACGATCTGCCGCCATCTGAATGAGCGAGCGGTCGCCAGTGAGTGTCAGGAACTGCTTCGGGAGATCACGTCGGCTAGCCGGCCAGAAACGCGTGCCGCTGCCTCCGGCCATGATTACTGCGTGCAGCATGTCGATTCTTTCTAGCACTCACGGCGAATCAGAACGACGCAGGTTTGAGCCCCGTCGCAGAAAGTCTGAGGTTCGACTGAGCGGCAAGGCGCTAGCCGCCGGTCAGATTCGGGATCGCGAGAATATCGGCGACTAGCGCCTTGCCGCTCACTTGTGGTTACTCAGACACACTTTTACGCAGCTCGACGTTGCGGCAGCGGTGCCGCCTTTGTCGATTCGTTCACACGAGTGATTGCCGAGTTCGCCGAGAATCTTGCACGCCAAACGCTTTCAATTGCCAATGCCAGCACAATGGTGGCTTGCAGGTCGAGGAAGATGGTCTTGAAGCGAATGTTCGGCAGGAACCAGAAGGCTTGAGCCGCCTCAAAGACGAACGACAGCGCTAGGAACATGCACCAGCCGCGATGCTCGCCGCGCCGCCACAACCACGCGGTGGCCGCGAAGACCGCTGTCGTGTGCAGCAGCAACGCCCAGTCCTTCATGCCGCGCAGCGATGCCCCGAACGAGTGCGCAACTTTCGCGAGTCCGTAAGTTGCCGTCGCGAGGGGTCGCTCTTTCCAGATCTCTTTGGCTTTCGCCTGATAGAACTTGTGCGACTCCGGCACGCTGAGCTTCGCAGCTTCGGCCAGGATTTGCTCATCCCGCGCCTGGTCCTGCAGGTTCAACCGCTTGGCGACAATGTCATGCAGTCCGGTTTCAGCATTCGCCGGCACGCCCATACCAATTCCGAGATACAGGTTGAGCCCTTGAGTTGTCGACAGCGGCACGAACATGCCCGTCTGCGACGAAGCGAAGATCGACCACGGAGCGACCAGTGCCACAGCGACGCAGCACGCTGGGACGCTCGCCCAGCCGCGCCGCAGCCAACTTTCGTGACGCATCTGATACGCGACAAAGCCAATGAACGGCGGAATCAGCAGCACGTGGTTGGGCTTGAGATAGATCAACACCGCCAGCAGAGCGCCGACGGTTCCATGCCACCACAGCTTCGAACGGCACTCCGGAAGCAGAGTCATGCACCAGCCCAGCAGCGTGATGCACACGAGGCTTTGCGTTTCGGGAACCAGGATCGGAGCGAAGTAACTCAGCGGCACCCAGGCCAACGTCAACCCGCCAGCGATCACACCGGCAGCCAATCGTTTCGTAATCAGGGCCGCCAGAATGAGCATCAGCGAAGGCAGTGTGGAACTCAGCAGCAACTGCACCGCGCGAGCGGCTCGATAGGGTTCATCAAAGAAGCTCAGGAACGGCAGCAGGTAAGCCGGATAGCCGGGGACTCGGTAGCCGTCCGCGAAGGCATTCTGGAAGCCGGTGTAGTGCGCCCAGATCTCCGCGCGGTTGGCGTAGTCGGCAGGGTCGTTGGAGCCCGGCGCATACGGCGTGATGATGCTGTTGTCGATCGTCCAGCCGAAGCGCACTGCGTGGACTGAGAGGTTGATCGCAAACAGGGCGAGTGCCGCCCAGATGATTCGTTTGGTGCTTGAAGTCGTCTGCAATTCGAAATCCTTTTCGATGCAACCACGAAAGAACCGGCGTTCAAAGAGTTCTCAATTACAGCTTCAGCCGCTTGAAAACTCGTTCGGGAATCGCGCGGATGATGGTCATGATGCCGTGCCAGAACCACGGCGTGTACAGCACGTCGCGACGGCGATCGATTGCTCGCACAATGTCGCCCGCGACTTTCTCCGGTTGAGCCACCAGCGGCGAACCAGGCTTCAGAATGCCATGCGTCATCGGTGTATCGACGAAGCCGGGCTTCACGGTCAGCACCTGCACTCCGCAGGGCGTGAGCCGATTGCGCAGGCCCGACAGATAAGCCGTCAGCCCCGCTTTGGCTGCTCCATAGCAGTAGTTGCTCTGCCGCCCGCGATCTCCCGCGACCGACGACAGCGCCACGATGAACCCGTTGCGACGTTGCTCAAAGTGCCGCGCGATGACATTCAACAGCGTCGCCACCGACGTGAAATTCACATCGAGCATCTCGCGCACGACGTCTTCCGACTTCGCTGCCAGACTCTGATCCAACATGTGTCCATAACAGACCACGACACCACCGAGGTCCCCATTGCAGCGCACGACGGCATTGGTGAAGAACTCTTCGTGTCCGGCGAAGTCCAGCGCATCGAAGCTCAGGACGTCCGTCGGAATCTGATGTCGAATGCTGATATCGCTGGCCGTGCGTTGCAGTTCTTCCACATCGCGACCGGCCAGAATTAGACGATTCGCCCGCGACGCCAGCTGATTGAGCAACGCTCGCGCGATGCCTGAACCGGCACCGACCACCAGCACTCCGGATTTGGATTTGGTTTCGTTCATGCTGCTTTCCTTTCGCGAGTCTCGCCGGCTGCAACGCTCGGCAGCAGCCCAAGTCGGCGCGCCTGAGTCGACGCAAATCGACCAGCCGGATCGATGGTGGCCTTCAAGCTCTGCAGTTCTGGAAGTCGCGGGTACATCTGGCGAATGACCTCGGCCGAAGTCTGCGAGTCCTTCGCCAGATAAAGCCGCCCGCGATGCCGCAGCACGATTTCATCCAGCTGACGGAACAAGCCCGGAACTCGTGGGGACAATGGGAAGTCCAGAGCCAGCGTGTGCCCGGGATGCAAGAACGACATCGGCCCCAGTCCGGCCGGGCCGCTAGATTTCAGCACGGCCAGGAACGATCCGAGTTTCGACTGCGTGATCTTCTCCAGCAGTTCGATGAGTCCCTGCCGCGACGTCTCCGGCGGGAAGAGTGCCTGATACTGAGCGAACCCGCGCTTGCCGTAGATGCGGTTCCAGTTCTGCACGCTATCGAGCGGATAGAAGAACGTATTCAGATCAACCACTTGCTGCCCGTCGCCGTGAGCCCAGTAGTAGCACTCGTTGAACGCTCGCACGGACAGCGGGTTCAAGGCGAACGACGGGAAGTTGAAAGGCACGCCCTTCAGAGGCTTGTTCGGCAATTGCAGCGGCTTGCCGCGGAGCGCGGACGGCAACGCCGCTTGAGCACAGTCGCGCCCCAGCATCACGACCGAGCGCCCCAGCTTGGAACCTTGCGCGAGGCAATCGATCCAGGCGACTGAGTGTTCGAAGTTGTCGTCTTCACGACCAAACACTTCGAGCGTATGGTCGAGATCTCGCGTGCGGCGGTAGAGCACATCGACGTAAGCGGATTCGACCTGCTTCAGTTGAATCTCAGCGGACAGCACGATTCCCGTCAGTCCCATGCCACCGAGCGTCGCAATGAACAGTTCGCGATTTTCAAACGCCGAGCAGCTCAACACGCGACCGTCGGCAACCAGTAGCTTGAAGCTTCTGACGTAGCTGCCGAACGAACCGCCGTGATGATGATTCTTGCCATGCACGTCCGAAGCGATCGCACCACCGACGGTGACCAGCTTCGTGCCCGGAGTTGTCGGTAGCGACCAGCCGCGCGGGAGAAAGACTTCGATAAGTTCGGCAAGTGACGTACCGGCTTCGCACTCGAGCACGCCGGTGGTGTCATCGAACATCAGGCAGCGGTTCAGCCGCGTGCACTCGACAACTCCTTGACCGCTGTTGGTCGCTGAGTCCCCATATGAACGGCCCAGCCCGCGCGCGATCAGCGAGGAATCACTCGACGTCACCAGCTTGCGCGCCGTTGACCAGCTTTCAGGACGATAGACCGAACAGTCTTCGCGCGATGAACAACCCCAACCGCTCAATGTCCGAGACTGCGGTTTCATAGGTATCCCTTCGATGCGGCCACACTGATGATGAACAAGGCGCCAACCATGAGCGCAATCGCGCGGCTGACATTGTCTTTGATGGCGAAGATCACCGGGTCTTCCGACAGGATCTTGCGTTTGGCGAGGAACCAGACGCGCGTGATCCAGTACATCAACAGCGGGCACATCAGCCATAGCGGCCAGTTCACCGCGTACACTCGCTTAACCCAGTCACTGTTGATGTAGAGAGCCATCACGAGCACGGCGAGATAGCCGCACGTCGGCCCCAGTGTCTCAATGATGCTGATGTCAGACACTAGATAACCGCGACCGCTGGCGGCTTCCGCGGATTCCGTTTCGAGTCGTCCCAGTTCGGAATACCGCTTGGCAAAGGCCAGCGACGTGAAGAGGAACACGGACAACGTCAGCAGCCATTCGGAAACGGGCGTCTCAGTCGCGATGCCGCCAGCAATGAGTCGTGATGTGTAGAGTCCCGCGAGGCAGAAAACGTCGACCAGCGGCAACCGTTTCAGCCAGACGGAATAAGCGGATGTCACCGCAAAGTAGACACCCAGCGCGATTGCGAACGCTCCGGACAAGCACGTTGCCGTGATCGCGACCGTTGTAGCCAACAAGCCGCCAGCGAGCACAAGTGCGGACGGCACGGAGATCAGTCCCGCAGCCAACGGGCGTTTGCGCTTGGTCGGATGACGCCGATCGTTGTCGATATCCAGCAGGTCATTCAGCACGTAGACCGCCGAAGCGCACAGGCTGAAGGCGACGAACGCGGCCGCCGAAGCAAACAGCTTCGATGCGTCCGCAAAAACGTGCGACAACAGCATCGGCGCAAAGATCAAAATATTCTTGGCCCATTGATGCGGTCGCAGAGCTTTGATGTACGTCTTCAAGCTGCCAGTGCGGACGGCGATTTCCTGACACTCGATGCCTTGCTGCGTCAGTTCCTTACGGAACCGTGTGCCGGAACCGACGAGGTACGCCACCTTGCTCGCGGTCCAGATCTTGCGATCGGCGGATGAATCGCCGAAGTAGTCGAATTCCTTGTGCCCGTGTTGAGCACACCACTCCCGAATCGCTTCCAGTTTCGCGCTGCTCTTACGGTTATGAGTCGCGTCGCTCGCAATCACTCCATCAAAGCAGCCGAGATATTCCGCAACGGGCTTGGCCCAGAGTTCGTGAGACGCCGTCGCCAGAATCACCGGTCGACCGCGTGCCCGTTCAGCCATTAGATGAGCGACCAGACTTTCGCGGTAAGGCAGACGCGACGCGTCGACGGGCTCAACTTCGGCGACGTGTTGCTTCAGCGTCGCCAGACCCTGCGAAATCCAACCGGGGGTCTTCCACAAAATGCCCGGATCACGCCGCACGGCGCGCACGTAGCCCTCGTGGAGCAGGTCGGTGGCGATCAGCGTGCCATCCAGATCCACAAAGATTGGCCGATCAGTTTCCACGCTGGACGCGCCGGAACTGATCTGTAGCCGTAAGCTTGCCGCATCAGGCTGTGCCTGGGATTCCATTCCGAGTCCTTCGTGAAGTCCGTTTCGCGAAAGTTGGACCGAGCGTTCCAAGTGCGTCCGTCGTACTTCCAATGTGCGGGAATGCTAGTCCTCGTCAAAGATTCGCCCCAAGACCAACTTTTGGTTCCGATGAAACCGATCAAAGCCCTGTTGCTGGAATACCTTGCACGTCATGGAGATGAGCCGATTCAGGCCCGGTCTCTGATCAAGCGTTTCAAGATCCCGAAACCGCAGCGGCAGGAGTTCGAGGACACCTTGAAGGCTTTGCTCCGTCAGCAGCGGACTGGCCAGAAGACTCAGAAGAAGTCGCGCAAGCCGGAGCAGGACGAACGCGGCACGACGGCTCCCGGCGTCCCGCGCGGACTGATCTCGGGCATCGTTCGCAAGAGCACCGGCGGCGCCTGGTTTACGCCGCATCCGCCGAACGGAGCGGCGAACGCCTATCTGGCCGACCGCTCGCGAGATGACATCTTTATCTATCCCGAAGACCTGCGGGACGCTCACGACGGCGATGAAGTTGTCGTCCGAGTCCTCGCCAAACGGCGCGGCAACGGCCGCCGCTGTGGTCGAGTCGAAGAGGTTCTGGGCCGCAGCACAAACACCTTCGTCGGTACCTACTTTGAACACGAGCAGCAAGGCTTTGTGCGGGTTGACGGAGCGGCTTTCAACGAACCTGTCTGGGTCGGTGACCCCGGCGCGAAAGGCGTGCAGCCGGACGACAAAGTCGTCATTCAGATGGCCAGGTTTCCCACTGTGTCGCGGATGGGCGAAGCCGTCATCATGGAGTTGCTCGGCACTCGGGGAGATCCGGGAGTCGATACGAAGGCCGTCGTGCGGGAACTCGGCCTGCCACATGACTTCTCGCCAGCGGCACTTGCCGAGGCCCGCGAACAGGCCGCCGCGTTCGACGAGAATGATCTTGGCGATCGCACGGATCTGACGTCCGAAACCATCATCACGATCGATCCTGTCGACGCCCGCGATTTCGACGATGCCATCTCGCTGACCCGGAGTGACGATGGTCACTGGCTCCTCGGCGTGCATGTGGCCGACGTCAGCCACTTTGTGCCGGCAGGCGGGGCACTCGATCAGGAAGCGGTGTTACGCGGCACGAGCGTCTATTTGCCGGGGCAGGTGATACCGATGCTGCCGGAGGTCATCTCCAACAACCTGGCCAGCCTGCAGCAAGGTCGCGTGCGACTGACGAAATCGGTGTTCATCGAATTCAACGAGAAGGGCACGCCGCTGCATGCGGACTTCAAGAACTCGGCGATCAACGTCAAGCACCGCTTCGCCTACGAAGAAGTGATGCCGCTGTTGAAAGATCCTCAGGCTGCGGCTTCGAAAGTCACCTCTGAAGTCTTCGCGTTGCTCGGTCGCATGTACGAACTGGCCATGCTGCTGCGGCAGCGACGTTTCGAAGACGGCGCGTTGGAGCTCTTTCTGCCGGAAGTGAAGATTCAGCTCGATCGTGACGGCAACGTCAGCGGTGCGATTCAGGTGGCACATGATGAGAGTCATCAGATCATCGAAGAGTTCATGCTGGCCGCGAACATTGCCGTCGCGACGAAGTTGACCGATCTCGGCATCAAGTTTCTGCGGCGGACTCACGGCACGCCGGATGAGCTCAAGCTCAAAGGCTTTGCTGAATTCGTCGCCAGCCTCGGTTTCCCTTTGCGGCAGTTTCATGACCGGCATCAGTTGCAGCGTCTACTGACGGAAGTGCACGGCCAGCCGGTCGAACAGGCTGTGAACTTCGCTCTGCTCCGCAGCATGCGACAGGCGGAATACACCGGCGAAGAAGACGGCCACTACGCGCTCGCGGTCGAGAACTACTGCCACTTCACTAGTCCGATCCGACGTTACCCCGACCTGACGGTTCATCGCCTGATCGACGCAGTCATCCGGCGCAGTGATCGCCGCCAGAAAATCGGAGCACGCACCACTGATGTCAATAAGCTCGGCCAGCACTGCTCACTGACCGAACGCCGCGCGGCAGAGGCGGAACGCCAACTGATTCGCGTCAAGCTGCTGCGTCTGCTGGCGACGAAGAAGGGTGAGACGTTCGATGCGATCATCACGGGCATCGAGAAGTTCGGCATCTTTGCCCGCTGCGTCGCCTATCCAGTCGACGGCATGATCCCCATCGAACAACTGCAAAAGACCGAACTGCTCGACTACGACCGAGTGACGCGGCGACTGTTCTCCCGCCGTTCCGGAGTGGCCTACCAGTTGGGTGACGCGCTGCAGGTGCAGATTGCTCGCATCGACCCCGACGCGCGCAAACTGGAATGGACTCTGGTCGCTGCCTCGCAACGCCCACCCATCCGCAAGACGCCCCGCGATGAGTCACGCGGATCCAAGCACAACGAGAAACGCAAACCAACCCGGCGTTCCAAATCGAAGCCACGCAAGTAGCTGGCGCGGCTAACTTCATCACTCAGAGTGGAGCTTCCGCCTGCGCGACTGCTCCGAAAATCAAACACCCGACAACATCTTTCGACGTTGCCGGGTGTTTGAGCGACTCAAGAGTGCGAGGCGAACTCGGACTCGCTGACGCAATTCGTCAGCTTAGAACACAGGGAACGGGAAGCTGAACGCGTCGTTAATCTGGTCCAGCGAATCGCTGATGATGATGTCACCCGCAACTCGAGCTGTTCCGTTGCCACCACCTGCGAGCTTGTCGGCACCTTCCTCGCCCCGCAGCGTGTCGTCACCCGCTTCGCCGAGGATCGAGTCGTCACCTTCGCGGCCTGCCAGCGAATCGTTGCCGACACCGCCCAGAAGCGTGTCATTACCGAGTTCACCAAAGACCTTGTCGTTGCCCGCGTTGCCCGTGATGACGTCGTTGCCGGCATTACCATTGAGGTAATCGTCGCCGTCACCACCATCGATGGTGTCGTTGCCATCCAAGCCGTAGACAGCGTCATTCGAAGCACCTGTCTTGATCTTGTCGTCGCCAGCTTCTCCGTAGACGACGTCGAAGCCTGGGCCAGTCGCCACTGTGTCGTTGCCATCGCCAGCCGAGATCGTCGTGACGCCGAAGTAGCCTTCGGTGTTGATCTTGTCGGCTCCGGCAGTTCCGTAGAGCAGGGCTTTCTCGATACCTCTCACGATGTCGGTGACAGCACCGATCGTCAAGAAGCCGGTGGTGAAACCTGCATTGCTGGTCAGTGTCAACGTATTAGAGGCCATAGTCTCGATGATCATGTCGCCGCTGCTACCGTTGCCCAGCAGGGTATCAACACCTGCGGCACCGCTCAGCGTGTCGTTACCAGCTCCGCCGTACAGAGCGTCATCACCGATTTCGCCGAACAAGGCGTCGTCACCACCATCACCGAACAGGATGTCGTTGCCGATACCGCCCGTCAGCACGTCCAGGCCTTCACCGCCGTTGATCGAGTCATCGCCGATATCGCCGTTGAGGTTGTCACGAAGACTACTTCCCAGAATGGTGTCGTTACCCTCTCCGCCGGAGACTGTCGTCGTTCCAATGGACCAGCCGGACAGATTGAACGAATCGTTGCCGCTTCCGCCGATGAGCGACACCTGCTCGATGTTGCTGAGCTTACTGCTGCCGCTCGCCGAAACCAGGTTGGTATTCACGAGGCTCACAATCCCAGAGACGTTCTCCAGCACAACGTCGGCCGAGCTTCCATTGCCGTTGAGGATGTTGCTGCCAGCACCGCCTGTCAGCGTATCGATGCCCGCACCACCGATGAGGTTGTCATTACCTTCGCGGCCATTCATCAGGTCCTGATCGTTGCTGCCCACCAGGATATCGTCGCCAGTTCCGCCCAGCAGGGTGTCGTTGCCGTTCTGGCCATCGACGAAGACTCCAATGTCCAAACCGGCCAGATCAACGTGTTCATCACCGTTGCCGCCAGCAATCGAAACTGTTCCGACAAACGCGTCGTCGATACTGGTTCCAATCACCGAGTCGTTGCCGTCGCCCAGTGAGATTGTCAGCGACGAACTCGGGACGCGGAAGACAACTCGCTCGGCTGTAGCGCCTGTGTCATTGGACTCACCCGTCTTGATTGAGCTGAGGCTGTTACCAGCCGTGTCGTCATCAACCAGAGTGACCTTGTCTGCCGCCGCCGAGTAATTGAAGGCCCGGTTCGTGGCTCCCAGATCGTCGAAGATACGAGTCGTTGACAACGCAGGGTTATATCCCGGCTCCAGGCTGGAGTAAGTCACCACTGAGGTCACTGCACCGTTCACCAGCGTTACGTTGCCAGCATTGGCATTAGCGAAGTTATGGGTGATGGACGAGAAGCCCAGCCCGTTGATCAAGTTCAGAGAATCGTTCCCGGCGCCTGTGCCACCGTTGTAGGTCGTGCCTGTGGCCGGGATTGGCGTTCCGTTCGAGAAGTCCAGCGTCAATGCATCGCTGAAACCGTTGCGACCGTTCACTGTCAGACTCGTGATGTTGGACAACACGTGCTCTTCAAACACGCTGGTGTCTGTACCGGATGTGACCACTCGCAATCGGTTGCCCGCTCCCAGTCGCAGCGTCAACCCGCTGTCCGTCCAGATGGTGGAACTGATTGTTACAGCCTCCGCAACGTCGTTGAGGTTCACAATGACGTTGGCTGTTGAGGTACCAGGAACAACTGCGTTGTCCGCGGCCTGAACCAGCAGGTTGAACGTCGGATTTGTTTCGAAGTTCAGCGCCGACGTGTTGGCAACCGTGATAAGGCCCGTCGTCGGATTGATGGCGAACGCGCCGTTCGTGTTACCGCTCAGGATCGAGAAGGTCACTGAGTTACCATTCGCGTCTGTCGCGTTCAGGTCCACGATCGTCGAGCCATTTGCCTGGTTCTCGTTCACAGAGAACGTGCCCGCGCCGGTGATCGATGGCGGATCGTTGATATTGATCGTCACGGTCACATCTGCGGGGTTCTGTGCTGTGCCGTCGGAAATGCGATACGTGAACGTATCCGTCAATTGAGTAGAACCGTCGTGGATGTAGGTAAACGTGCCGTCTGGATTGAGTGTGAAGACACCAGTGTGATGTGCTGGGGCACTAACCAGAGTGGCCGTCCAACCAACTCGCGGAGAATCGACATCGTTGTCATTGGCGAGTACGCCATCGTCGCCTGGAACGCCAGGCGTCGTGGTGCCCGCCACGTCAGAAGTCGATAGCGTGCCATTACGCAGTACTGAGTAGGTATCATTGACGCCGACAGGTTGATCATTCAGTGGATTGACGGTGATATTAAACGAATCCGAATCAGTCATGGCACCGCCTGACCCGGTGGCATTCTGATCCGTGGTAGTGATCGTCACTGTCGCCGCGCCGTTGAAGTCTTGCGTCGGCGTGAACGAGGCCGAGCCCAGAGTGGCCTGCAAGTCGGCAATCGTACCTGACAGCGTCAGCGTATTGCTGTTATTCGCTCCGCCGACGATCGTGACCCCGCCGCTCAACGGGCCCACACTCACTCGGCCGTTTGTTGCAGACAGCGTCACTCGAACCGGCGAACTGCCAGCGTCGACGTCTGACACAGAGAGGGTGCCAATCGACACCGCCGTGTCTTCATTAGTAGAAACCGGTCCGGACGGGAGTGTGTTCACCGGGGCGTCGTTCACCGCGGCGATTGACAGACTTACCGATCCAGTCGCTGTCTTGATACCACCTGAACCAGTGTTGCCAAGATCGCTCAGGGAGACGGACAATGAATCCGATCCGTTGAAGTTCAAATTCGGGCGATAAGCCAGGCCGTTCAAGGCGAGATTCATATCGCTGATCGTGCCTCGGATTGTCATCGTGCCCGTGTTGTGTGCCCCGCCGACGAACATGATGTTGTTCAGCGAGCCGAGAGTCAGCGTGCCGTTGCTGACGGTCAATTGGACCTCGACGAGACCCGTGCCCTCGTTAACGTCGATATCCGCGACAACAATGCCGTTACCGCCAACCGTCGAGAAGACTCTGACACCGTCTTCATTCAGGGACTGAGTGGCACTCGGAACAGTCAGCGTTGGAGCATCGTTTTGAGCACCGACTGTAATCGGGATAGTAACCGTTGCTTCCTTCGGACCACCGTCTCCGGTGTTGCCCTGATCGTTAATTGTCAGAGTCAACGAAGCTGACCCGTTGTAGCCTGCGGTCGGTCGATACTGCATCCCATCCAGAGCGGCATTAATCGCCGTCTTGCTCGTGCCGATGAAAGTCATTGTCGACGACCCGTTAGCACCACCGATAAATGTCAATCCGGTGGTGCGACTGAGGGTCAACGTTCCATGAGTAACTGTCAGGACGACTCGCGGCTGTCCGCTGCCAAGATCGATATCGTCAATCGATACTCCATTACTGTTGGCCGCAGAGATCGTGAGCACTCCGTCTTCAGTTGCTACCAGCGGCGACTGCTGTGAAGTCACGGTGGGTGCGTCGTTCGACGGAATGGTGGTGATTGTTACGGTATCAGTATCACTCTTTTGAGTTGGCGGATTTCCAGTATTTCCTAGATCGTTTGTGGTAATCGTCAGGATCGTATTACCAACAAAGTTGTTGGCGGGAGTGAAGGTCAGGCCGTCCAGCGCGGCCTGCAATTCGCTCAGCAAGCCCGTCATCGTCAAGCTGGATGTGCTGTTACCGCTCAGGCTATTCAGCGCCGATACGGCTGTTGGATTCACGGCAACTGAGCCACCGGAAACGCTGACCATTACCTGCAGCACACCATTGCTGGCATCAATATCCGTTGTGCTGAGGATTCTGCCGCTCGCAGTGCTGAAGACCAGCGGATCGTCTTCCAGAATCTGCTGAGCGACGGGTACGACGTTCACAGGAGCGTCGTTATTGCCGTCCAGCGAAATGGACACAGTTGCGGTGTCCGTCAGCGTCGCGTTCATACCGAAATTCGGGTCGTTGATCGTGACGGTAAGAGTCTCGGTGCCCGTGTCCTGGCCTGGTGCTCCCTTGTAGGTCAACCCGTTCAGCGCGGCGTTGATCTGGAGCAAGGTTCCCGTGAAGGTGACGTTCGCCGATCCGTTGGCGCCAAGGGTGATATTGACACCGCTGGATGGTGCCAGCGTCAAGGTGCCGGTCGGGAAGCCGCTGTTGGTCAACCCCAAAGACGCCGTGTAAATTGAACTGCCGGTGCCGGTTGGGTCGTCCACGTCTGAGACGGTGATTGCGTTGGATGCACTCACGGAGAACACGAAGTCTGTGTCTTCGATCGCCACCTGAGTCACGCTTGGAACACTGATAGCCGGAGCATCGTCCAGATTATTGACCGTCACTGCGACCGTCTTCGTACTGGTTCGCGCAGGGCCAGCGCCAGTGAACCCACGGTCGTTCAAACTGAAGGCGACGGACGCGGAACCGAAGTAATCATCCGCCGGGTCGTAATCGACACCAGCATCCAGGGCCGCCTGAATAGCATTCAAGGTGCCTTCATACTCGACGGTCGATGTTCCATTCGTTCCAGAGATCAGCGTCAAGCTGGCAATCGAGGAGAAGGTCACGGTGCCATTCGTGGCACTGACCGTAATTCGGACCGGGTCGGTCGCCACGTTCGCTTCAGGATCGCTGACGGTGATACCGTTCAGATTTGCGGCGCTGAACGTGAGTGTCGCGTCTTCATTGACTGATTGCGTGTTCGGGCCTGCAACGACCGGAGGATCGTTTACCGTCAGAACGTCCAGTTCGATCGTGTCGGAGTCTGGAGTAGATACGCCGCCGCTGGCGCCAAGATCGTTGGTTGTAATTGTGATTGAGGCGAACGGACCTGTTCCGTTCGATGTGAATGCCGGATTCGGATCGAACTTGAGGCCGTTCAACGCGGTGTTGATGTTCGCAATTGATCCCGTCAACTGGACCATCGCTGTGCCGTCGCCTGTGACGGTGAGGCCCGAACTCGAAGCCAGCGTGACGGTGCCGTTGGTCGCTGTAAGAGTCACTTGCAGGACGCCGGTGGTTTCGCCCGCATCGACGTCGCTCACGGAGATCACGCCGCCGTTTCCGACGCCACCGTCAAATACAAACTGCGTTCGTTCCAGTGCCAAGAGAGGCGCGCCTGGGAATGCCGAAGCCGCATTATAGAGGTTCACCGGATTGTCGTTGATCGGGGTCACGGCAATCGTTGTCGAGAAGACTCGCGTCAAGGCGAGTGGATTCGTCGGCGATGGGACCGAAACCGCCTGATCGACGTTACCCATGTCGTTGATGGACACCATCAAAACGGCATTGCCGCTGAAGTCCTGGTTTGGATCGAAAATCAAGCCGTTCAACGCGGTGTTAATGGCATTGATCGTACCACGGAACGTCATGCTGGTGTCGTTCGTGCCGTCGTTACCAAGTCCAGGCAGAACAAATGTCAGGCCTGTTGTGCCGCTCAACGACAGCACACCGTTGGTCACGGAAATCGTAACCTGGGCTGTTGTCATGCCAGTCGGATCGTCCAACGCATCCGACACCGAAACGTTGCCTGAGAATGTCAGGTTCATGTCTTCAGGCGTGCTCGGCGCTACTGGCAGAGTCGCTGATGGCGCGCTGTTTACGGCGTTGATCGTGATATTGATATTGTCGACGTCTTCCTGCGGCACGAGCGGCAGGGTGCTGAAATTACCCAGATCGTTGGTGCGAACTTCCAGGCGAGCGACGCCAATCGTGCTGTTGAAATCCTGAGTTGGCGTGAATTGCAACTTGTCTGCGGTCAGCGTTCCACCGGCCAGCATCGCATTGATATTTGACAGCGTGCCGGTGACTGTGACGACCGCGCCCGATGGACTCATACTATTGAGCGTCACAAAGCTGGCGTAGTTCTGGGGCAGCGTCACCGTGCCGTTAGTGGCCGTCAGAGTAACCTGCACGGTGTTGTCGTTGATGAACGCATCCGGGTCATCCACCGAGATGGCGTTGCCGTCGGCGGCCGAGAAGACCACGAACGTTGGCGATGCCGCAGTGTTCTCATTGACCGTCGGGCCGGCCGGCACGGTGTTGACTGGTGGATCATTCGGACCGTTCGTCACCAGCACGTCAAACCGCAACGTCCCGTCAACCTGATTGGGGATTAGCGCGTTACCCGCAAAATCCCGGACACCGGTTGCCACGGTATTATCCACTGTCAACGTATACCGGGCGTCCTGCGGGAACAGAGTTACGGATGTAAGAATTGCCTCGTTCGTATTCGCGTTGTAGGCGAACACGTAGTCCACGTTATTGACCAGCGTTTGAGTGCCGGTTTTCGTGGTTTGAGTCAACACAAACTGATTCACGTTAACGGTAGTATCGTCAATGCCGATGCCCGCGTCGGTCAGTTTGATGGTGAACTGATTGAAGAACAGTGGTGCGTTAACGTGGACAACCGCAGCCAGAGGATCCAGATCGTCCGGGCCATTGTCTTCAGGAACGACCAGGCTTGCGACGCCACCAGTCGTGTCAGCTCGCTCAATCGCGCCGAGGTCATTAAACACCTCGCCACCAAGTCCCGACGGAGCTTGTGAGGAGTCGTCCACGCGTTTCTGACCGAAGACGTCTGATGTCGGGGATACCGTGTCAGAGTTGGGAATTCCCGCCTGGGCCTTCCAGGAAACAAAGTTGGCGCGATCTCCCAGGCTTCCGAGCGATCGATCGATCGCCTGGCTGCCGTTGGCCAGATAGAAGTTACCCACGGCTGGATTCACGAACAGCGGATTGGAAATCGGATCCAGAATCATGCTGGCATCGGTCACTCCACCTGTGATTGTATTGTTATTCCCGTGGAAGAACGTACGAGTAATGACCGTGCGACGGTCCGCAGTCGGATTTGTCGACGCCGAAGTGAGATCGACCGACACACCAGTATTGGTGTTGGCAATCAGGTTATTCAGCAACGTCGGGCTGGCATTATTCTGGACTCGAATGCCCGTGCCCGTTGCAACGGCACCACCGTAGATCGTGTTATTGATAATCTTGCCGAACGGAACAGTGGTGGCTGGCAAAGCTGCGGTACCATTCGCATTCGGATCGCCGTCAAACAGGATCCCGTTGATACCCGAACCTGTGATGACGTTGTTGGCGACGGTGATGCTCGGGGCCAGTTGCTCAGCGTTCGGAGTATTGAACTTCATGGCCGAGCCCAGCGGCGAAGCGTTGGACACCGGATCTCGTGTGCCTGCCGAGATACTGATGCCGCTGTTGGAAGAACTGCGGATGAAGTTGTTCTCGATCTGGAAGTGGCCTTGTTGACGCTCCACGTTGCGATCGCCGCGAACGAAGATGCCTGAGATCGGCTGGAAGCTCACGTCGTCAACAATCGCCTGCTCCAGTGAGTCCGCGACTGCGTCGACTCCATCCGAACCGTCTTTCTGATACACGAAGAACAGCGTGTGCACGCCCGGGTCGAAGGTCAGCGTTGCGGTCTTGAATCCGTCCGCATCCGCACCGGGCGTTCCCGTTGTGGAATCGCTTTCAAAAATCGGGCCTTCTTCGCCGCCGATCGCGTCCAGGTAGACGCGGAAGCGATCGCCGGTGTCTGCCGTGACCTTGTAACGGAAGGTCACGCCCGCAGCGGTCTGAGAAACCGACATGGCAGCCAATTGATTGTCATCAATCGGAGTCGACTGCGCGGCAGCCGTGCTGAAGGAGAACACTGCACCCGCGCCATGTGCCACCGCAGTCGGTCCACGAACGATCGCCAGTAGAGTGCCGAACAGGACCTGAGCACCAACAGGCTCATTGTCAATATAAGCCAGGAACGGCGTGCCTGCTGCCGGGAGACCTGCAGTGCTGGCAACAGTCACAGTGTTGGATGCCGCTGAAATTGCTCCCGTAGTGGTCGTCTTGGGACTGATCGCGGCAGGCCCCACAATCCACGGTGCGTTGCTGCTCGGCGCGTTAGGAATCCAACCCACAGCCGGGTCGAAGCCGAACGTCGTCAGGTCGCTGTCCGCCAGTTCGAAGTTATCAGACACCACTGTCGAATACAGGTCTCCCACTGTTTGCGGCAGAGGCAATCCGGTTGTGGGTGACGTGATGGTCGTGGTGCCGGAAATGAATCGAGTATTCGTATCAAACGTGTTGTTGATAACGATGTCGGGATTCTTCTTGTCCTTGCTCGCCGCGTACTCGAAGCCTCGACGAATCTCGACCTGATAGGCCCCCGAGAGTAATTCCTGTGGAAGCATCAAGCTCATCGGCGGCTGCGGCACTGTGAAGTTGGACTTATCAGTGGTCGCGGCGGTGATCATTTCACCGCGTTCAGTCCAGCCAATCATGATGTCGTCGATGTAGAATCCTTCGGCCGTGTTGTTCTGGCCGCGACTGAACTGATTCGCGCCCACAGACGTGTCAGTCAGTCGCCCGAAGGCATCCACCGGAGTAGCTAGGTCACTGTCATTGGTTGTGACGCCAGACGAAATGATGGTGCCTGCAGTGCTGAAGTCGAATCTCAGCCGCAGACCGGACATACCCGCAAAGTCAGCTAGATCGACGCGAGCTTGTCTCCATCCACCTGTATTATCAAACAGTTCCTGCGCCTGCTGGCGACCATCACCGGTGTTTGCCAATCTCGAGTGCGAAATGAAATTCGGCAGTTCGCTGTCGTCATCCTTGGGAGTGTTGTTGGTGGCAACGAGATTCCAAGTTCGACCACCGTCCGCGGAGATGAAGACGCGAGCGGCGTCGTTGAACGTGCCATCCGGGTCGCCCGCAGCGTCATTCTCTGTGGCCAGGAAGTAATTGAAGTACAGAGTCGGACGGTCCTTGTTGGTTTCCGTTCCGGTATCAGAAACAAGATCAAACGGCTTGGAGAGCAAACTCCCTAATGCACCGCCGGGCAGGTTGTAGTTGTTCTGAATAGCGGCGGTCGCCGTAATGTCCCGCTGGAACTCGTTGTCTTGGACGCCAAGCTGCGAGTTCGTATCTTCGTAGTTCAGATACGGAGTTGTACCGGCAACATATCGCTCCAGACCGAAGTAGAAGCTTGTGCCACCGATTGCTTCGGACTGCGTGCGTGTATTTCCCTGTTCATCATCAATGTCACGAGACTCGGCTCCCGGCGTGCGGCTGTTGTCATACGCCGTATTGATACCGTGGCCAGCGTCTGCGGAGCGTGTGTTGGTCGGGTGCCACAGGTTGAAGTCCAACGGCGAGAATGCCAGGCCCGTAGCTCCGTTAGCTCCCGTGAGCGTGCGGAAGTATTGATCGCGGACGCCATCACCGCCGATTTGCTGAGTATAGTTACCCGCAGTCGTGGCCGAATTGATCGCGACGATATAGTTACCTGCGGTGGTTGCAGTGCTGGGGACACCCGTCAGTTGCGTTGGTCGCAACGTGCCCGTTCCGGCCGTTATAGCTGCAGATACAAGGGCGCTTGCCATTGCATTTCCGTTGACGGCATTCACCAGCTCGTTGGCGGTGGATGCACTGGCACCAGCGTTGGCTGCGTCGTTGTCGAGAGTGACGGTGATAATGTTACCTGCCACCATGACGGTTGGGAGTGCGGCACCGCCGCCGAGGTCGGCTGCTTGAACATTGATCTGAACGCCATCTCCAGCAATCCCAGCCGTGGTCGCGGTATATCCGACAGTCACGGAGTTAATTCCGAAACCGTAAGTTTCAGACGCGGTTGCAAACGTGCTCACGGTAGTCGCAGCAAATTCGGCTCCTGTGCCAAGAGTGATTGACGGGGTTATCAATGCGCTCGCCCCAGCGTCGCCAGTGAGGGCGTTGACGATGTCATTCACTGTCGACAGGTTCGCAGGATTGCTGTTGATCGTTACCGTGATTGTAGATCCGGCAACGTTGACCGTCGGCGTTCCTGCGGGGCCAAGATCGTTCTCCCGAACTACGACGGTCACGCCCGCGCCGGCAGCGCCCGGAGCTACCGCCGTATATGTGATTTCGGCGGTACCACCGGCAAACGTCGCGGTGGTGACGGCGTTGGTGGTCGTCACGGTGGGATTGGACACCGTGATTGTGGCACCGCTGACGGTCATTCCGGCATCGTCAACAACGAGCGGAGAGACGACCTTGTCCTGATAGAATCCCTGGAAGGTGATTTCAAGGTCGTTGGTGGCAAGGCTGCCTGTAATACTCAAATCGGCTGCGTTGAAGATCGGCACGCTGTTGATCACATCGCCCAGCCGATCGCGTGGACGCAATGCCTGCAAGGCGGTGCTGATCTGACCGGGAGTCGCCAGGGCGCTGATCGGAGCAGTGGTCAGCGGGCCGTAAGTGTCGCTTGTGAAGGTCAGAGTGAAGGTGTCGCCAGCCTGCGGCATCGCGGACGCCGTCAGAGCCTGCACCTCATTGTCACTGCCGAAGGCATAAACCGGCTCGATGGTAGAGCCACTAATGCGGAAGGACACCAGTTGGCCAACCGAATTAATGGCAAACAACACGTCATTATAATCTCCTCCATGCAGGTTTTGTGGCCCCAGCGCCAAACCTCGGAAGTCCACGTTCGTGAGCGAGGCACCAATTCCTAGCGGGTCACCATTCTGGTGCGCCGGATTGAAGTCGTAAATCAGCGTGGCAGTCGCCTGCAGGCTCGACGTGAAGCGATTGATCGAGACCAGTTGTCCCTGATCCGTAATGCCGTAGAGTAGATTGGCGGGACTATTACCCGGCGTAGCTGTGTTGAACGCCAGACCGGTCACGTTCCCTTGCAGCGTCTGGGCGTAGCCATTCACGATGGCATCAGTACCACCGGTTAAGGTAGCGCTGACGAATCCACCGCCGGTGGTACCAGTAGTGCGTCCGCCGCTACCGCCATTGCTGACTGAAACTGTAATCAGTTGGTTAGCGTTCCCGTCCTGATTGATGGCATCCACGATCGATTGGGCGGATGCCGCCTGACCGGCTGTGACGGTCACGGTACCAGCTCCAAAGTTAGTTGAGATGGAAATCCCACCGTTGTTTGCCCCGCTGGAGTTCAAGTTCAGACGGACATTGTTGCCCGCTGTACCTTGGGCTCGAGACTGCACATTGATGGTTGTGCTTCCACCGGTATCAAAAACTGAAGCGAACCCGCTTGCCGCGTTTACGCCGGCAAACTGGATGTCACCGAAGCCACTATCGCCGGTACCATTCGCAATTGCACCGTTGTCCAGGGCGACTCGATAAAGCTTGGAATTGACTGAAGCGGCGCCAGTCACCGTTCGTCCGTTCTCGAGCACGGAGACCCAGCCGGTGTAGGTCGGCAAACCTGCGTTGACACCTGTTCGCTCGACCGTCATCGCGCCCGTGCTGCTGGACACCGTGATATCATCGAAGTCGTTCCCGTTTCCGGTTGACCCCGGCGCGAAGGTCTGCTGAGTACCCGATTCGCCTGGAATCGCATCACCCGTACCAACCGCAGTGACACCGCCGGTCCCCGTGTTGACGGTTACAACCCGTCCGACATTATTAGCCGTATTGAAGAGGTTCTGATAACCGTACAGGGTACCATCAGACCGCATCGCGATGTCTTGAATGGTGTTGTTGCCCTGCCCCTGATTGCTGTTGATGACACTGATGGAGTATCCAAAGAGTGGATTGATCGCCGAAAGAACGTTGCCGCCGGTTGAAACAAACAGAGGCACGTCGCCGAGATCAAAGCTGCGGACGTTCGCGCTCAGAGTCTGAGTATTAGTGAGATCGATCAGGCCATTCGCGTGAATCGGATCCACAGCGGCGCCGTTGGATGTGTAGCCCTGATACCCAATGTGATCTTCGATGACGCGCGCCGTCGAGTTCACTGGTTCCAGACGCACTAGGGGATTGGTTGCGCCGGATTGATAGGTCTGGTTGAGTTGCGTGTTCAGGAAGCGGTTCGAATTGACTTCGATCTGATAGTTCGTAGTCGACCCGGGCACGCCTGTTGGCATCTGCACCGGACCAATGAACGGATCCAGTGCGCCGATGGATCCGCGGCTGAGGTCGTCGAGGTCGTTTGCATTTCCGGTTGCCGGACGGTCGTCTTCGATATTGGACTCGCGGCCCACCAGAATCGGTACGCCAGCCGAGTTGAAGATGACCATGGTGGTGTCACCACGGGACAAACCATCCGAGTAGTCCAGATCGAACACCGTCGTCCAGGTCTTGCCACCACCGCTGGAACCGCCAATGACCTGGATGGAGCCACCGAGAACGGTTTGCGCGTAGTCGCTGCTGTATTGATAGAAGTCCGAATCGTCTGCAGCGCTGAGATCACCGCCGACGCTGATGACATTCCGATCGGATTCAAGCAGTGGCCCCACGTTCTGAGCGGTGCCGGTGGGACCGTTTGCGGCTGTGGTTTCTGTGGTTTCCGACTGCAGCGGCGAGCGAGCCGGCAGGCCGCTGACATCGATACCGATTGTCGCGAACCGAATGTCGGCGTAGCGAACGACCGAGCCGGGCTTCTCGTCGGTCTGACGCTCGCGGATCTGCAGTTGATACTCGCCGCGTGAGAGTCCAGCCTTGAGCAGGCCGTCGTCATCGAGGTCCGCAGCGTTCGTCTGGTTACTGCGAACTCGGACGAAGTAGGTTCCCACAACTCCGGCGGTGCCGGGCAATACCAGCCGGAAGCCAGTGTCGTGATAATTGAAGGTGTAGAAGTCACCTCCGTTATAAATATCCTTCTGCAGGCCCTGAGCGGCTCCGGAGAGGTCCACGACGCCAGTGGCACTGTTATAGCGAGCCCGCGCGACCAGCGTTCCATCAGCCAGAACGACTTCCAGCACGGGATCAAGTGCATTACCGCGAGTACGATCCAAGTCGAACCAGATCTCGTTACCGGCCGTTGCCTTGAAGCTGTAGATGTCCACGTCGCCTGCATCGTCGGCGCTGATAAAGCCGTGTACTTCAAAACCGGCCGGGCGATTGTCGTCCGAGTCAGACCGGAAATTGGTGTCGTCTGCGTTGTAATTCGTCGCGTTTGGTCCCGTAATGTGCTGCGGCGCCAGTTCGCCCAGGAACTCAGACTTGGTGAATGTATTGTCGTTTTTCTCAATCCCACCGTTGTTGGGAGATTCCGCTTCAACGATCGTCTTCACATTGCGGTCGTTGCTGAATTGGGTGAACCGCAAGCTGCGCCAGGCGCCCGGGGTTCCGACGGACGATCCGTTGTTATTAGTATCAGTCTGCGGGAATCCGGCAGGGTCGAAGCTGGCTCCGACCGTGTCGTCGGTGAGGGAAGTCAGCACGACGGGGAAGCCCGGTTGACCGATTACCTGCACCGTGCCACCGATGCGATCGTCGATATCCAAGTAGATTCCGTCAGCGGTGAAGCCGGCGGTGGGGCCTGAGAGCTTTACCACCAGACTTTCACCGGGGTTGCTCTGCAAGCGAATGCCGCTGTAAGTGTGATGCTGGTCAACACTGATATCGCTGGTGAGGACGTGTACGATATCCGTATCGTCCCACACCGACTCGGTGGTGAGGACGTCTCCGCGAACATTCATTCCGTTGATGCTATTACCCGCCATGCGATTGAGTCGCACCAGCGGACCGTGATTGCCGGCAAACTGAGTGAACGCGTCCAAGTCGCCCGTGCTACGTCCGGTATCGCGCTGGAAGTCAGCCAGCATCGCATTGGCGTTAATATCAACCACACTGCCGGTATTGTTGCGGAAGATGTTGTTGACGATGATCGGCTGGGCTTGTCGCACGAAGATCGTTGACGACGAAGTTCCGCCACGGCCATTTCGACTGCCGCCACCGCCGCCAGCGTTGTTCTCGAAGGTCGTATTAGCAACGCGGGCCTTGACTTGATGATGAATCTCGATCGTGTTGAAACGATCCGACGAACCTTCGATCGGCGTCGAACCGCCTGCGTAGGCGATGTAGGCCTGATCGATGGCCAGGCGGCTATTCGCGTTGAAGGCCAAGCCGCCCCAGTCACCTGCCTGAGCGGTGGTGGTCAAGAGATTGCCCGTCAGATCGTAGGTCGCGCCATAGCCGTATCGGTCGTCCAGAATCGAGGTGAAGATCACCGGATTAGTGGACGTGCCTTCGGCGATCAGAGCTGAATTACCGCGCTGACCCTCGATTCGAGCGGCGCCCAGCTTGACGACGACACCCGGATCAACGGCAAGACGGCCACTCGGGCGGGGTGCGCCGTCGAGCGGACCGCCGGGGTTACCTACGATTTCCAGATTCTGAGTGATGATGTGCGTGATATCCACATCGTCGAACCGCGCTGTCTTGCTCAGACGTTGCAGTGGTTGACCAAACTGTGTCTCGATGCGTACGAACAAGCCATTCTGGCTGTTATCGTAGATCAGGTTGCTGTGAATATCCGGACCAATTCGGCCACGTGAATCGTCGAAGCTGTCTGGGTCCGCGGAAATCGCCGCATCGGATCCATTCGTGATGGTGTTGTGCGTCAGCGTTGGTCGCGCCGTCACCATGTGAATGGAATTATAAACCTTCTCCACCGAGTTAACGATGACCTTGCCGCCACCGTGGCTGATGTTCGCATGGTTGACGTAGTTGAGGAAGATGCCCGCATCAAACAACGTGGCACCGGCAGTATTGGCTTGGAAGTCTGAAGTTTCGCGGAATACCAGGCCGCCCCAGTCACCTGCGTTCGCTCCGTCGGTCACACCATCGCTGTCGCCGCCGACGAGGTCATTTTCGAACGATGTAAAATACACCTCTTGGTGCGGAGTACCCAAGACCTGGATAGCTGACCCGCTGCGATCGAGTCCCACCGCCGAGGTGCCTGCATCAAGGTTAGCCGCTTGCAGTTTGACGACTGCACCAGCATCGATCTGCAGGATTACGTTTTGCGGGATCTCCAGCTTGGATCCGTCTTCCAGTTGTGAGCCGCTGTCGGCAAATCCGATCACGTATGGTCGCGCGTCGGCGGTCGTCAGAACGTCGTTATCCGTTCCACCGTTGCCAACAACGCGGATGATGTCGTTCGGTAGAGCTGCGCTGATCGCATTCTTGATCAGGCCGAAGGGATTCTGCAGCGTGCCGCCGAGTTCACGAATCACCGCTCCCGACGAGTAGTTGCTCAAGAGAGTCGGATCGACCGTGAGCGTATTCGTCATTGTGTTCACGGCTGTCACGCGCACACGCTCGGTACCGATTGTCGCAATGAACGGTGTTTGCGAAATAAAAGCGCTGGCGTTGGCGACCGGAATCGATGTGGCACCGGCGGAGATACCTGCCGAAAGAGTTGTGGCAACCGTGCGAACTACGGGCGCATTGAGCGCATGCGACGTGGCGGTAGTACCGTTGCGTCCGCGCTGCACCGTGAACGCCCTGTTGACAGTATCAATGGCCGTGACGGTCATTTCTTCGCTGTCAATCTTGATCTGAAAACCGGCAGTCGTCGGGAACGGGACCAGGCTGGTGACGCGCACCGTGGTCACGGACGAGTTCAAGCTGGTTGTCAGATTGGCCACGACGGTCTTGTCGACGACCAGCGTATTGTCGCTGCGGAAAGCGAACTCATTCGCAGGACCGCCCGCCACTCCGTCCGAGTCCCCATCAAATCGATGCTTCGTCGCATCCAGCAGCGACGACGACGTTGAGGGAACGAAGCTCAATTTCAGATTGTACACACCCTCAGATGTCCCGTTGAAGCCAGTATCAGAAATGGCTGGATCGTAATCCGTATTTCCGGTGCTGCTGACACCGACGTAGTACGTATCCGGCTCAAGGGTCAGTCCGATGAAGGAATCGTTGCTGAAGTAATCATCATTCTGAGCAATCTGAACAGGATCAGAACCGCCCAGCAGCGTCGCTGGGGCGCCACCGGCGAAAGATGCCAGACTGGTAGTATTGTCACCCGAGAGAATTCTGGCAGAAACCAGAGTGCTATTCAGATTGAGCAGGTCAACAAGTTGTTGAGCAGTGGTCTCGCTTCCGGCTCGCGTATTCAGCCGCACCGTGACAATACCATTCAATTCGGAGAAAATGGTGGGCCCGTTCCCCGCTCCCAGATCAGCACCTGTCAGCACAACCACAGTGCCGTTTCCGCCAGTGCCTGCCGCTCGCGTGCGGAACTGAATCGTGGCACCGGTGCTGCTACCCGGGGTGAAGGTTTGCTCGGCGTGCGCGTGTGCCTTGCGGTAGAGCTTCAGCGCGGTGTTCAGCAGGCTGGATGATGCCAGCCGTTCCGCCACTGTCTCTGCTGAGAACGTGCCGGATTCCTCGACCACGAACTCGTACATATCAATGTCGGTACCATTGTTGGGGCTGGTCCGACGTTCGTGAACGATGTCGTTATTACCGGGGAACGCGTCTTCTCCAGCGGTTCCGTTGCCTTGCACGGCTCGGATGTCGTACGCGTGACCAAGGCCGACGGCGTGGCCAATTTCGTGCAGAGCGATTCCTGCCCAACTGCCGCCGAACTGATTGTCTTGTGCCGTAAAGTTGAGTCGGGCGTTCATCAATGCCAAGCCGCCGCCCGCGATACCACCCACGGCATCTGGTGGAATGTTCGGATCAACGGCGCGTGGATCACCGGTGACAATTCCAATTCCGCCGGCTGTGGATTCCTGGACTTCAAAGCCAAACAGCGCCCCGTACATTTCGAAAATTTCGCGGGCGCGAGTCTTCTGATCGTCGGTGATCTGGTTGAAGAGCGTGTTACCCTGCGAATCGATTCCATAAGCGGACGGGAACGAAAATGTGACCGTTCCTACTCCACCCGGGACGGACGGCGTAGTGCCCGAACCAGCTCCGTGAGACTCGTGCGGAATCTCGCGATGTCCAGGTTCATCCGAGCCGCCAGCGGGCGGAGGCAATGCGATGCTCTGAGGAGTAATGTCACTCGTGAAGAGTTGGCCGCCGGTGCCGAGCACGCCGAGTCCAGTCGAGGTCCCGAAGCTGGAATTATTGTCGCTGGCGCTGAAGGCCGCAGTGGTCTGAATCGTTAACTGGTACGACCCGGTAGTTCCGCCGGACGTAAGCGAGCCACCGTCGACCGTGTAACCCGAATTCACGCTGTTCGAGACGCCGAGGTAGAACGTGCCGCCCGTCATTGACATGAAGCTCAACGTATCGGTGGCGCCAGTTGCTGCTCCTGAATTGCTGAATGCAATCGCGACGCCATTGGCATCAAACAGCCGGACCGTCGAATTCAGAGTCGCGCTGGGAGCAACCGTCGCGTTGATTGTGGCGCCTGCATTCAAACTGATCTTATACAGGTCATAATCAGTGCTGCCCCCGGCATCGCCAATGAATCCGGCGTGCCGATAAGGCGTTGTCGTAAACACGGTGCCCACGTTAACGGCTGTGGATCGACGATCGTTGGATTCCTCAGAATCGCCGACATTCAGCTTGTAAGTGGCGGTGGCCAGATTGCTGGCGAACCTCAGCGTTGCCGTGTGGTTAGCGGAGTCGTAGACGATGGAACTGGGGATCTGGATCTCGTCGTCGGTGGTGACCAGCGTGCCCTTGGTATCAATGAGTCGGTAGAACTTCACATCCTGAGCCAACGCGCCATCCAAGGTGTTCTGATCAAAGAAAACGTTGACCAAATCGCGTCGCTGAACCAGAGTGCCTTCTCGTTGAGATACCGCCGTGGTATCTCGCAACGTCAGCTTCACTCGGGCGTCAAAGGCACCGCCTTCGACGGTCAAGCTGCTGCCACTTGCGGTGGCAACGACGTCTGGACTGGAAAGAGTGGCCGCGTTGATCGCGCTGGCAATCGCAGTTGCTACGTCACTGACAGTCGCTGTCGTTTTGTTGATATTGATGGCAATATTGCCGGAGCGTGGGGCCGTTACAGTTCCCGAGGTGTCATTGATTTCGAAAGTGGCGAGCGTTATTCCCGACCCGGAGTAAATAGAAATTGTGTCGCCGTCAGTCAGGTTGGCGACAGAATTCACCGTCAGCAACTGCTGGCGGATCATCGGTTGAGGAACAACACCGGTAACGGTGGCGCCGAGGTCCAGCGTGAAGTCGAGGAATGTATCACTTCCGTTATCAACCGCCTCTGCGGTGATATTTGCCAGTGGCGCGGAGCCGGTTCCGATCACTTCGACGCGGTAGAGGTCGTCCGTGAGCGGAGCCGCAAATCGGTAGACGACTTTTCGCTGCGTTTCCGGTGCTTGTGCAGTCAGCAGATCTCTGTAACCGGGATTGACCGCTGGGTCCGCACCACCCAGTTGTACCAGTGTGCCGTTCGCCATATTCGTCAGAACGGTAGTTGGCGAACCACTGATAATCCTGGGCGTGATCAAGGCTCGCGCTGCAACGCTGCCGTTCAATGCTGTGATCAGACTAGCCGCTGTAGTCGGGCTGGTTCCGTTGGTGTTCAGCGTAACGGTGATACGCTTGCCGGACACCGAGACGGTGGGCGCGGAGCTAGCAGCTCCGAGATTTGCTCGATTGAACAGTAGAGATGTTTCGTTGCCGTCGATCCCCTGCTGGGCAGCTTCAAATTGAACCAGCAATGGAATGCCAGACCCTGGCACTGCTGCCTGGAAACCTGATACGGCGGATGCACTCAGCGGCCGATCGGCTCCGGTCAACTTGATCAGAGTCCCATCAGCAACGCCTGCGAGGCTGGACGTTCCTGCTCCCGCGACAACACGAGCATTGACCAGCAACGACGCTGCGTTGTTTTGGTTGATCGCGTTGATCAACGTCGCTGCGGTTGTCGGAGCGGTGGCGTTCTCGTTGAGAACAATCTCAATTCGCTGACCGGTCACACTGATGCGCGGCTGCGAACTGGCGATTCCAAGATCCAGCCGATTAATCTGAATTTCGGTCCGGTTGCCAGCTTCACCGGGCGTGTTGGACTCGAACAGCACGTTCAGGCCGGCTACACCAAAGCCTTGCAACGCGTATGCGGAGCCGGACCCTGTCAGTTGTCGCACGGTTGTTGCGGGCAGGGCGGGTACCAGACTTAGGGCGGAGTTGCCCGACAGTTGGGTGACCGTCAGGAGTTCCTGAGCCGCAGCATCGCTGGATAGAAAATTGATGAGGCGCTGAGCTGTAGTCGAGTTCAGGCCTCCGCCTGCGGCGTCTGTATCAAGAGTGAGCGTCAGATTCCCCAGCATGCTCGAGGAGAGCGTGGGGCCGTTGCCCGAGTTGTCCGCATAGTTCACGGTCAACGTCACACCGTTGTCGCCGGCTCCAAGCCGCTTCGTTGCGAGCCTCAAAACGACTCCGCCGTTTGTGTCGAAGTCGGAAATCACGCCTGCAGCAGTGAAGCCGCCGTCGTGGCCGGCGCCGACCACATGGATCGCACCCACAGTAGATGCGTCAATGACTTGGCCAGGGCTGAATTGGAAGACGAACTCGCGCGGGACATCGGTGCGGACGTCGCCGTTCTGCAGGAACTCACCAACGTTGGGGCTCACTGAGACAAAGTTTGGCGAGGTCATCACTTGGCGCGTTTCGAGGTATTCTACGAACGCTTGCCGATAGCCGTGCGAGTGACGGCGGGTAACTCCACTGCGAATGCTGCGAGCATTGCGACGACGGGCACGCGTACGAACGGAATCGAGCCAAGGCGAAAAGAGCATAGTCGGTTCCCAACCCCAAGACTTGGTGCGGAACAAAAACAAAACCGGCAGAACGCCGGATAGACAACCCCGCTGGACGGTAACGCACGGTTCCAAGCACTCGCAACTTGATTCGTCAATCTGTGGGTTGTCCCAGTTTTACCAGATGCAGCCCACAAAAAGGATCGATTCTGCGTCACGCAAATCCGAACGCGTTGCCGGACGAATCAGAGACAGACGACCCAACTTGACGGGTAGTTCCCCGAACATCGGCTGGCAGCACCGTTCGTTGATCCTTCCAGATCGCTCGAGACAATCCGGACGGACCTAGCCCAAAAACCTTGCAATCGAAGAAGATAACCAGTCGCATAGGCGGGGGTTTCTCCAAAACAGCAACCGAAGTTAGAACTTCGTCCAAGTCTTTCGCGGTCTGATCTATCCTGCAAAACGCTGCGATCGAGGCGCGCTCCGAAGTGTCGCAATTCGCAACGAAGTCACGTGGAGCGGTCGGCTCGTCGAGTGCACGTGTTCGCCTGCGAAGTGCGGGACGCGTCGAGAGCTGACTTGGACACCGATCAGGTCAGAAGCGGTTTTCCGGTCAGGCTGGCGTCGGCCGCTACCGTATGCGCAACGGGTCCATTATCTTCTTTGCCCCACGCAAAGCGGCGCAGTAAATCCGCTGAGCGATCATTTGGGTCCTCAATGCAGAAGAGCGAGTTATCGTGCCCATCGTCGTGCAGAAATTTGGTGGTACCAGCGTCGCGGACGCCAACCGCATCCTGAATGCAGCTCGCCGAGCGATCGCGGCGAAACGAGCGGGAAATCAAGTGGTTGTGGTGGTGAGTGCACGAGGCGACAAGACCGACGAACTCATCGAACTGGCCAACAGCATCACAGATACTCCGCCCGCGCGCGAAATGGACATGCTGCTGTCCACCGGCGAACAGGAATCGGTGGCTCTGCTGGCTATGGCCGTGCAGAAACTGGGTGAGCCCGCCATTAGCCTGACAGGCTACCAGATTGGCATTCTGACGGACTCGACATACACGAAGGCCCGGATCAAGAAGATCTCCACAGACCGCATGAAGAAGGCGCTCGACGCCGGGCAAATCGTGATTGCGGCTGGTTTTCAGGGCATCGACGACGACTTCAACATCACCACGCTGGGCCGCGGCGGCAGTGACACGACGGCAACCGCACTGGCAGCAGTGCTGGAAGCCGATGTCTGCCAGATTCTGACGGACGTGGACGGCATCTATACGACTGATCCGCGCATCGTAAAGGAAGCGCGCAAGCTGGAACGCATCTCTTACGACGAGCTGCTGGAACTGACGAGCCTCGGCGGTGGCAAGCTGCACTCGCGGTCGGTCGAGTTCGCAAAGAAGTACAATGTGCATCTCGCCGTGGTCTCCTCGTTTGAGGACAAACCGGGAACTCTGATCGCTCCCGAAGGCGAGAGCGAATCGTCGATGGTGACCGGCCTGGCGATCGTCAAGAACGAAGCCCGCGTGAGTCTGGTCGACATTCCCGACCGTCCGGGCGTGATGAGCCTCATCTTCTCCAAGATGGCCGATCGCAAGATCCCGATCGACATGGTCGTGCAGGACGTCGGTTCGGGTGGTTTGGCAGAAGTTTCGTTCACGGTTCCAGAAGGCGACCTCGCGGCCACGCTGACAGCGGCCGAAGAGGCTGCCCAGGAACTCGGAGCCGGAAAAGTGCTGCACGGCACCAACTTGTCGAAGGTGTCAGCGGTCGGTGCGGGCATGCGAACTCACACAGGCGTTGCGGCTCAGATGTTCAAGACGCTGGCGGACGCGGGCGTGAATATCGGCATGATCACGACGAGCGAAATCAAGATCTCTGTGCAGGTGCGGCGGGAGCAGGTCAGCGACGCGCTGCAGTCCATCCACCGGGCCTTTGCGCTGGAAAAGCCGACCCCGGTCTCACTGGAGGTTGGGCACGCCGCTCGTTCGACGGGTGACGCAGCGACCAAGAAGGCAACTCGTGCCGAACTGGAACGAGATGTCGTGGCACGGCTGTCGAGCATGGAAGACATTGTGGTCAGCGAAGTGGACCTCGACACCAACCAGGCACGCATCACGATTCGACAACTGCCGGATCAGGTCGGCATCGCGGCGTTGCTGTTCGGAGCGGTCGCAGAAGGCGGGATCATGGTCGACATGATCGTGCAGAACGTGGGGCATGACGGCCGCACGAATCTTTCGTTCACAATTCCGTCCGCCGACGTCAATCAGTGCCTGCTGCTGGTCCGCGAGGTTCTGGAACCGTGGCCGTCAGCCGAGCTCACTCACGATGGGCACATCGCGAAGCTGTCCGTCAAAGGCATCGGCTTGCGGACTCACACCGGCGTCGGGCAGAAGATGTTCCAGGCTCTGGCCGAAGCCGAGGTCAACGTGCAGATCATCAACACCAGCGAAATCCAGATCAGCGCAGTGGTTGCCGCCGCCAGCGGTCCGGCGGCTCACAAGGCGCTGATGAAGGTCTTCGGCCTGTCGAAGTAAGACTCAACAATGCAGTTTTAGTTTTAGGGAGGGCGAGGCTCCTGCCGAGCCGCGATGAAAGACTGACGCTCAATTTGAAGACGCGGCTCGGCAGGAGCCTCGCCCTCCCTCATTCCGTTGCAACAAAAAGGCTCGGTTCTGGAACATCAGAACCGAGCCTTTCGCTTTGAACTGCCGCTGGAGACAGTCAGTTGGCGGGCGAACAACGACGAACGGTCGCGGCGTCTACTTGAGCTTTTCAGCCTCGTACTTCAACTGGTAGGCCGGAGGCTGACCGCCGGGGCCTTTGAGGTAGTGCTCGAACCACTGCAGCATGCGCAGGTTGTAGTCCAGTCGCGAAGCCGCTCGACGGTTGCCGTGCCCTTCGCCGGGGTAGAGCACCAGGCGAACTGGTGCCTGTCCAAGCACTTTCAAGTGGCGATGCAGTTCCAGCGACTGGCTGGGATGCACTCGCGGGTCTTCCTTGCCGTGCAGGATGAGCAGCGGTGTCTTGCCCTTCTGCACATGGCTGATCGGGCTGGCTTTACGGAAGTACTCGAAGTCGTCCCACAGCCACTTGCGATGGTGCACATGATACATCTCGGTGGGGATATCAGTCGTTCCAACCTTCGAGATGTTGTTACTGATGCCCACAAACATGACGCTGGCCGCGAAGCGTTCCGAGTAATAGGTCGCTCCCCAGGCCGAGGCGTATCCGCCGTAAGAACCGCCGGTGATGCCGACCTTCTTGGTATCTACCAAACCCGTGCCGACCAGATGATCAACGGCGTCGACGAGGTCATCAAATTCCTTGCCGGCGGCGTCCGCCTGGCCCATCTTTGAGAACGCAATGCCGCGAGCCGTGCTACCGCGATAGTTCGGATAGAAGACCGCGAACCCGCGAGCGGCAGCCACCTGACCGGGGTTGGCGTATTGGGTCACCCAGCCGTTCGGGACGTGCGATTCCGGACCGCCGTGTACCGCCAGAATCAGCGGATATCGCTGGCCAGGTTGCTCATCCAGCGGGCGAATCAGGATGCCTTCGAGATCCAGACCATCGCGAGCCTTATGCTTCACAACTTCCTGCTTGGCGAGTTTCAGCTTCGTCAGCCAATTGTTGGAATCCGTCAGCTTCTTCAGACCATCGCCCTTGGGGGCGAGCGTGAAGACTTCGAACGGATGAGCAGGCGACTCGCCGACGAACGCGGCAGAGCCATCATCCGCCAGCGTGAGCTTGCCTAGCACGGGACCGCTCGGTTCAACCAGCGTCCGGCGATTGGTGCCGTCGATCTTCACTTCGGCAATGCGAGAGAAGACGCCTTCGTGAGTCAGGTAGACGATCGTGCTGGCATCGCGCCAGGCGAGTCCTTCCACCTGCCCATTGTAATTCGGCACAAGGTCGCGAATGCGTTCGCCCTTAGCAGACCAAAGATACAGGCGGCCTTCGTGCGGGTCGTTGATGTCTTCGCCGAGGATCACTGCCAGATGCTTGCCGTCCGGACTCCAGCCCAGCGGGCCGAGCTTCGCGGGATGATCCAGCTTGGCTTCAATCGCCCCAGTCTTCGCGTTCACCACATGTACGGTGCGGTGCATGTAGTTGTCATCAATCTGCGGCGTCTTGGCGATCGCGACAGCCAGTTGTTCGCCCGCCGGTGACCATTCCAGTTCCGAAACCGAACCCTTGATGTCCAGTGCCTGCGGCTTGTCCTTGGAGTTCAAGGTCGCGACCCAGACACGCGTCATGCGGCCGTCTTCTTCGTAGATCTCCTGGCTGAAACCTTTGTCGCGAAACTCCTTCTCTTCCTTCGGAATCGCTGCTGTGGCAAGGAAGGCGACTCGATCCTTGCTGGGCGAAAATGAGTACGCCGAGATGGAAGCCTCATGCTCGACCAGCTTGCGAGCTTCACCACCATCGATCGCGATGGCATACAGTGAGGCTTCCTTGTCCTTGCCGCGTTTGGCGAGGAAGTTGATTTCGTTCGCGCCGGACCAGGAGATCTTCTGCACGCTGACATCGCCGGTGATGAACCCGCGCGACTTGCCCGCCTGATCGACAACGTGCAATTCGGAGTACGCGGTTCCATCCGTATCCGAGAACGGATTGCGCGGTACGGCGAGCGTGTAAGCCACATGCTTGCCATCGGGTGAGATCACCGCATCGGTCACCATGCGCACCTTGGCGACGTGGTATTCGGTCATCACTTCTTGAGCGACGGCTGAGGCAGCCAGCAGGACAAGGCTGGCCAGCACGCCGCTCAGCAGGCGCACGCGACGAACGGCATCACGAGGTCGAATCACAGGGCACTCCTTTTGATGGTTCAGCTCAGTGGGTGAGTGAGCCCCAGGCACGCAAGTCCTAAGGGATGAGCCGAACATCAGAAACATCCCGCGCCTGTCCTTGCAAGCGCGCGGCGGGAGTTCGTGAATCGAGAGGCGTTCTTAGAAGGGAATTCGCAGACCGTCGTAAGCAAGCTGCACGTGAGCCGGCAGCCGGGCGTTGGTGGTCTCGTACTCCAGATGATGGGAGCAATGCGTCAGGAATCCGCGTTTGGGTTTCACGCGCCCAATCACGTCGAGAGCCTGAAAGACGCCGAGATGAGTCGGGTGCGGTTCATCACGCAGGGCGTCGATGATGAGCACATCCAAGCCTTCCAGCAGCGGCCAGCTCTCATCGGGAATGCGACTGACGTCCGTGCAAAACGCGACGTCATTCACGCGGAAGCCCAGCACCGGCAGGCGGCCGTGCATGAGGCGAATTGGTTGCACCAACTGGCCGCAAACTGTGAAGGGATTCGTGTCGATCTGATGGATGTCGAACTTCGGGATCGCTCCGGCCAGAGCTTCTGGCGGCGGTTCCTTAAACGCATAGCTGAAGGCACCGCGGATGTTGGCTTCCGTCAGCGGTTCGCAATACAGGGGCATCGCGCGGCCCAGGCGATAAGCAAACAGACGTGTGTCATCGAGCCCGAACAGGTGATCGGCGTGCCCGTGGGTGTATAGCACCGCCTGCACATGGCTGATGCGCTCGCGGACGAGTTGCAACCGCAATTCGGGCGGCGTGTCGATCAGGAATGTCCCTTCCGCCGCATGCACTGCCACGCCCGTTCGCGTGCGCTGATTGCGCGGATTCGGAGACATGCACACGGCACAGTCGCAGCCGATCACCGGTACCCCGACACTCGTGCCCGTGCCAAGCAGAACCAGTTCACGACGTGCGGCGGACAATTCGGACATGAGTCACTTTCAGCGGACGGTCAACGGCGTTGGTATTGTTCGACAGGTGAAGGGAGCTGATTCACTCGACAAAGACGAACTCGCTGGAGTTCAACAGCACGTGACAGAGATCACGCAGAGACCGCTGACGCGCATCCTTCGCAGTCGCCTTGTCACTGCGATAAGCCTGTTCGCGCTGCTGCAGGAAATTGAGCGCCTGTTCGCGGCGCGCGGAACTCGGCGAACGTGCGACCGTCAGACGGAACGCCCGGTCGATGATTTCGCTTTGCTCGCCCTTGGTTTCACGCTCGATACGGCGCGCGAGGAATCCAGCCTGATCCTCGATGAATTCGTCGTTCATCAGAATCAGAGCCTGTGTCGGCACGACGCTCTCCATGCGGTCGGCGCAGCTTTCTGTCGTCGTCGGAGCGTCGAACAATTCCATCATCGGCATTAGCAGTTGCCGCTTCACGTAGATGTAAACGCTGCGTCGCCAATGCTCGGGCTTCTCAGTTTCAATCGTGGGCCACTTATTGCGTTGGCTCGCCGTGATGAGGTCTGCACGCATCCGCGGCTTGATCCCCGGACCGCTCATCTGAGTGTTTAAGTTCCCGGCTGCAGCCAGCACGCTGTCGCGTAAAGTTTCCGCTTCCAGCCGACGCGGATTCACACGCCAGAGCAACAGGTTCTGAGGATCAACCTGCTGGCCGTTCGAGTTGTGACCTGATGCCTGTCGATAGGTAGCCGATGACACGATCAACCGATGCACCGCTTTCAGTTGTCCGCCGTGCTGGATGATCTGATCGGCGAGATAGTCGAGCAGTTCCGGGTGTGTCGGAGCCGCACCGTTGAGCCCGAAGTTACTGCTGGTTTCGACGATGCCCCGGCCGAAGCGATGCTGCCAGAGTCGATTCGCGAGCACTCGATAGGCAAGTGCGTTATCCGGTGACGTGATCCAGTCGGCCAGCGCGCGTCTTTGGCCGGTGGACTTCGCGGCCGGTTGCGGTTGAGGGAACGGCAGCGCTGCAGTGGTCAGCACCGCAGGCACGCCGGGTGTAACCTGAGCTCCGGGCGTCTTGTTGTTACCGCGCCGCAGCACGAATGTGGGGCGGACTTTGGAACTAGTTTCAATCAGCGCCAGCGGGGTGACATCCTTCTGGGGCTTGTCCTTGTCCTGCTTGGGCACAGCCAGCTTCTCTGTGTTGTTGAAGATCGCCAGAAAGCGGTAGTAGTCCTCGGTGGGTAGCGGGTCATACTTGTGGTCGTGACAGCGGGCACAGCCCAGCGTCAGGCCGAGGAACGTCGACGCCGTGGTGGAAATCACATCGTCCAACTGGTCGAACCGATACTTCTCCTTGTCGTTGCCCATGTTGTCGTCATTGGATGGACCGTTCCGGCAAAAGCCCGTGGCGACCAGAGAGTCTTCGCTGGATGAATCCACTTCGTCGCCAGCCAGTTGCTCGGCCACGAAGCGGGCATAGGTCTGGTCCTCGTTTAAACTGCGAATCACGTAGTCGCGATAGCGCCACGCTGTCGGGCGGTCGAGGTCATTATGAAAACCGCTGCTGTCGGCGTAGCGGGCCAGATCCAGCCAGTGACGGCCCCAACGTTCGCCATAGTGGGGACTTGCCAGCAGGCGCTCGACGAGACGTTCATAAGCTCCGGGCCGTTCGTCCGCGAGAAACTCGTCAACCTCCTCCACCTTCGGCGGCAGGCCGGTCAAATCCAGCGTCAGACGGCGAATCAATGTGAATCGATCGGCCTCGGCGGAAGGCTGCAAGCCCTGCTGGTTGAGCTTCGCGAGGACGAAGCGGTCGATCGAATTCTGGGACCAGTCGTCGGACGGCACATCTGGAGGAGCTGTACGGTTCAGCGGTTGAAACGCCCAATGACTTCCGGCAGCGGGCTTCACGGTCTGAGGATCGGAAGTCTCTGGCAGCGGGTCGTCAGATCGCGGATCGGGAGCACCCATTTCGACCCATTTGACGAAATCAGCAATCACCGCGTCGGGCAGCTTTCCCTTCGGTGGCATCTGCCAGTCCTCATGCCGTATGGCCGAGATCAACAAGCTGTCCTTGATCTTGCCCGGCACCACCGCTGGACCGGATTCGCCACCGGCACGCAACGCTTTCCGGCTGTCGAGCCGCAATCCGCCTTTCAACTTCTTCTGCGTAGCGGCTTGAGCAGAATGGCACTCATAGCACTGAGCGACCAGCACCGGCTGAATCTTCTGCTCGAAGAACTTGATGTCAGAAGCGGATGGCTCAGCCGCGCGGCTGCGATCTGTCATGCACGCCCAGAGGCCGATCAACGCCAGCCATCCGCAGAGCGCAGCAAGGCGCGGGCGGGAAACCGAGGCTCGACGAAACAGCGGTACAATATGCCGCACGGTGCATCCTCTGCTCAAAACAAACTCTGGAGGAGTTCAGTTTTGTGAGAAGACGCACCGGGAGCAACAACAGGCGGTAATTCGGTTCGCGTTTGGTCGAAACGCAGGCCGCGTTGCGGCTACTCGTGCCGCATGGCACTCGTGGCCGACAACGTCTTACCTTTGAGGTACGTGCCCGGAATGTAGCTCACCTTGTCGAACGGTACGGCCACCTTGATGGTCACCAGGTCGCGCGGCTTGGAACTGCCGATCTCGTTGGCAGGATTGGGATTACCCGCAGCCGCAGTGACGGTGATCGTCACGGTGACGTCCGCGGCCGGCACGTTGATCGATCCGACGAGAAAGTCTTTGACCCACGTCGTGACGGTGGCGTTCGTTGAGCCATCAATGATACCCAGCCGCGTCGCCTCGCGAGCGGCATTGGTCACCAGTTGGCTGACCATCATGGCCCGGCCGAACTCGATGATCCCGAGCACGACCATGAAGAAGATCGGCAGCACGAAGGCCATTTCGACCATCGCGGCGCCACGTCGTCTGGACGGATTCTTGGAAATAAGTCGCATACAGTTAGTCCCCCGTCCAAACCTAGTTTGAAGTGAGTACATTGCGGCCAATTGTGGGTTTTCTGAGGACGGATGGGGCGAATTCCTGAGTCATGTACTCGATGCTCCGGATTGTCAGAGTCCGAATCCGCGGCCTGTGCGGGTTTGTGGAGATCCGGCAACAGGCAGATTCGCCGCGAACAGCTCGGAACCCCTTTCCTGAACCGCACGGGCTGCAGTTTCTGGCGGGTCTTTGAGAGGGTTAGCCCGTCTTTTCAAAGACCTGCTGGCAAGAGCCGCCTCCAGCAGCGACAACATGGCGCGTCCGTTTCCTCAGATTTCAACAAACTCGCCCCGGCGAGCATGACCTATGACCCGCCGCCGCATCGTTCTCGTTCAACTTCCGATTCCCCAGCCGGGCTTGCAGCCCGCGCGAGGCAACGTGCCGCTCGCAGCGGGCTACCTGAAAATGTACGCCCAGCAGGCCGGCCTGACGGCGGACTACGAGATCGACATCTTTCCCTCAGCTTTGGGAAATACCCTCAGCGATACCGGTCTGGCCGAAGCCATTGCTGATCGTCGTCCGTGGATGGTCGGCTTCACCTGTTATCTGTGGAACATTGAGCGTTCGCTGTTCGTCGCCGAGTTGTTGAAGGCACGTTGCCCGGACGTGCAGATCATTTTCGGCGGGCCGGAGATCACGGCCGACAACGCCTGGGTGCTGTCGCGACCGGAAGTCGATTTCGCTGCGGTGGGTGAGGGCGAACAAACCTTCTCCGAACTGCTGACAGAACTGAAATCTCATCACCGCCCCAGCCGGGCCATCGACGGTTTGCATGTCGCCCCTGTTCGCGGTTCGAGCGACGCCTTCAGCCTGCCTGTGGTGACTCAACCGGCGATGCCGATGTTTCGCAAACCGCTGCCCCAACTGGACGTCGTGTCGTCGCCCTACCTCGCGGGCATCCTGGATGCTGCCGACGAGCAGATGCTGATGATGGAGACCATCCGCGGCTGCATCTTCAAGTGCAAGTTCTGCTACTACCCGAAGAGCTACGACGCGCTGTACTTCGTCTCGCGTGACAAGATCGAGGCCAACCTGGCACACGCTCGCGAGCGCGGCGCGAAGGAAGTGATCCTGCTCGACCCGACGCTCAATCAGCGACGCGACTTCGCCGACTTCATCAAGTTGTTGATTAAGGGAAATCCCGGTCGACAGTTTACGTACTTCGGTGAATTGCGGGCGGAAGGCATCACACCCGATATCGCGCAATTGCTCGCCGAGGCCAACTTTACCGAAGTGGAAATCGGCCTGCAGTCCGTCGATCCGCTGGCGATGGATCTGATGGACCGCCGCAACAACTTCAAGGCGTTTGAACGTGGCGTGCGCGCCCTGATGGATGTCGGCATTCAGGTGAAGGTCGACCTCATAATCGGCCTGCCGGGTGACACCGAAGACTCCGTCCGACGCGGCTTTCATTACGTGCACGATTCGGGGCTCTACAACGACGTGCAGGTCTTCAATCTGTCGATCCTGCCGGGTACGGCATTCCGACAAGAGGCTGAGCAACTGGGCCTGCGTTTCCAGCCGCGCCCGCCGTACTACGTGCTTGAAACGCCAACGATGCAACTCGAACACTTCTACGGGCTGATGAGTGAGGCTGAGGAAATCTTCGAGCGAGAGTTCGATTCGCATGGCGCGCCGGACCTGCTGAGTCACGGTGAGAAGTGTCCAGCTTCCAGCGCGGTGCGGTCGCACCTGCTGGATCTGGATCAGCTAGAAGCCGCGCGACGTCCGCTGCCGCCTGCAACCGGTCGATCGCAGGCGTTCTCATTGTGGATTCGGGGCTCACGGTTCAAACCGCATCGCGGCATGGTCTGCGAACTGATCTCGCGACTGCTGGCTGACAACCCACACACGACGTTGCAGATCGTCCTCGAACCAACCGCCGATCCGCGCGAAGTGACTCCGGGCTTCCTCGAGGCGTTGCGTGAAGCTTGCCTCAGTCAGACATCCTATCTAGACCGCTTCTACGCCATCCTGCCGGGTCGCTGGCATGGGGCGAAGCGGCTGGTGATCGTGCTGCCGGTGGCCTGCCGTGACGAAGTTGGCTTCGAATGGATCGACCGCATGGCCGAATCCGCCTCGATCGTCTGGACCGGCGCCGAAAACGACTTCGCCGAAGACGAACTCGAGCCGCACGAATACCTCGCGGGTGTCGGCAGTTAATTCTGCTCGCCGTGGAGTCTGAGGTTCAGGCGAATACTGCTTTTGCCTAGACGCAAAAACCGGCGACCGACGAAACTCGGCCGGTCTGACTGCCAACACGAAAGTTGCAGCGAATGTCCGCAGGATGGGAGTCGTCATGACGACACAGTCGCCGGCTTGGGAGCAGGATCACACGTTCGGCCAAGACCAGAAACGCCCGGGCGAAAACCGCACCTTCATCGTGATCGTCATCACTGCCATCATGATGGTTGTGGAGATCACGGCGGGCTGGCTCTACGGTTCGATGGCTCTGCTGGCGGATGGTCTGCACATGGCGTCACACGCCGCGGCGCTGGTGGTTTCGGCGGCGGCGTATGTCTTCGCCCGGCGGCACGCGCGTGATGCGCGTTTCAATTTCGGAACGGGAAAGGTCAACGCGCTGGCGGGATTCACAGGCGGTGTGGTGCTGGTGATGTTCTCTGTGGCGATGGCTGTTGAATGCTTTGAGCGGCTGCTGGAGCCGATCGAGATCGACTGGAATGATGCGCTCGCCGTGGCGGTGCTGGGTTTGGTGGTGAACGTCGTCTGCGTGGTCGTGCTCGGTAACGATCATGGCCACGATCACCAGCACGATCATGACCATTCGCATGATCACAGCCATGATCCCGCAGGCCACAGTCATGACCACGATGCTGATCACAGACACGCCCATGGGAAGGACCACAATCTGTATTCGGCCTACCTGCACGTGATGGCCGACGCGATGACTTCGGTGGTCGCGATCGTCGGATTGCTGATCGGCAAATACCTGCACTGGGTGTGGCTGGATCCGTTGATTGGCGTGCTGGGATCACTGCTGGTCGCCAAGTGGTCGCTTGATCTGCTCCGAGCCACCGCCCGCGTTCTACTCGACATGCGCACGTCCCAGACTCTGGACGAACTGCTGCGATGTGCGCTCAAGTCCGAAGCAGACGAAGTCGTCGATCTGCACGTCTGGGCGATTGGCCCCAGCATTCATGCCGTCGAGGCCACCGTGCTTTCCAGCAACCCGCAGCCGGTGGCGGACTACCGTGCCCGCCTGCCGGCGGCTTTGGGACTGGCTCACATCCATATTGAGGTTCACGCCCGCGGCTAAATCGTTCACGCTGTCGCGTCCGGCAGAGTGTGCGAGACGTCCGCCAAGGCTGTGAATGAGAACCTTATGACGCCGAATGATTTCTCCTGGTGCATGTTTCAGTTCGAAGAGGAAGGCTGCCAGGTTCTGGTGCGCGCCTTGGACCGGATGCCGGACCAGGAACTGATCGACGCTCATCCTGTGCAAACCACGATCTCGTGGGAGTACACCCCGAACGAAGTAGGTTTCCCCGAAGCAGCTGAGTTGTTGCGGATCACGGAACTGGAAAACCTGCTGGTTGCGGGCGTGACTGAGGTCTCAGTCCTCACCTTAACCCTGACCGGCAACGGACGTCGCCAATGGTGGTTCTACGCGAGAGAAGTGGATGAATTCGTGGACGCTTTGAATCGGGCTTTGAGCGGTTATCCGCGCTTTCCTATTCAGATCAATACCTGCGAAGATGTGGGTTGGGAGTCCATGCACGAATTGATTGGCGTGGCCGAGTATGAGATCAACGAAGACGGCGATCTCGTTTGAGGAAATGGTGTGAGCGATGGATCGACTTCAACTGCGACGGACTGCGGAATACATCGCCTTTCGAGGCTTGGTGCTGGCGATCTACTGGATGCCGGTATGGCTGCAGCGGACATTCGCCTGGTGCACTGCAACCCTTATGTGTCGCGTGCTTCCGCATCGGCTGACGCGCTACGAGGTTGCCGCTGACAACCTGCGCCAGTCGTTCGGCAGCGACATGTCGGTGGCTGAGATCGATCGCACCATCTTCCGCATGTGGCAGCATCTGGTGCGGCTCGTCTTTGAGATGATCCAGTTTCCGCGCTGGGTGTCCTGCGAAAACGTGCACGAGATCGTCGAGTTCCGCAACCTGCGTCCGGCGCTGCGAGCTTTGTGTTCGGGGCGCCCGGTGATGCTGGTCAGCGGCCACTTTGGTAACTGGGAAGCCGCGATCGCCACTTTTGGCGTGTTCGGGTTTCCGATGGGTATCGTCGCGCGGACGCTGGACAACCCGTATCTCGACAAGTGGTTCCGCGCCTTTCGCGAATCCACCGGCCATCTGATGATCGACAAAGACGGTGGCGGCCCCGAGATGGTGCGGCGGCTTGAACAGAAACGACATCTCGCGCTGCTCGGCGATCAGGATGCCGGACGTCGCGGCGTCTTCGTCCCATTCTTCGGCCGTCCCGCATCGACCTACAAATCGATCGCGCTGCTGGCACTGCAACACGATGCCCTGATTCTGGTCGGCTGTGCGACCCGACTACCCGACCGACCGGAGCATTTGTGGGTGAAGTTCGAACTCAATTGCGAAGAGGTCATCGACCCGCGCGAACTCACCAGTTCCGACCCCATTCTTGAACTCACAGAGCGTTACAGCGCCGCGCTGGAACGAGCCGTCCGCCGCAGCCCCGAACAGTACTTCTGGGTCCACCGCCGCTGGAAAAACGCCCCCGAACCCCGCCGCGCCAAGAAGGCCGGCTGAGTCGATGTTGGCGAGAATGAGCTGCCGTTGTGGTCGGGAGACCGGCCACAACCAGATAGCTCATGAAATCTCGAAGTTCGACGGGAATGAGGCTATCGTTAGCTCGTTCTGATGTCATGCGCAGCGTTCAGGCACAACCACAGGCGGTCGGCAGGTTTCGTCGGACAAGCCTCAGAGATCGAAGATGTCGGCTCGCAAGTGCCAGATCGCCAGGGAATTTCATGTTTGTTGAGTGCACTTCACGCCGCCGCGGATTCACGCTGATTGAGCTGCTGGTGGTCATTGCCATCATCGCCGTGCTCGTGGCCCTCTTGCTACCGGCAGTACAGCAGGCTCGCGAAGCCGCGCGGCGAACTCAGTGCCGTAGCAACCTGAAGCAGATCGGAGTGGCCTTACAGAGTTACCAGGAGACGACGACGCGGTTTCCGCCGGTCTCGGTGCTGTCGGCCACGACGACTCTCGATCCCTATTCGGCTCTCGCCCGGTTGTTACCGTTCGTCGACGGTGCGAGTATCGCTGATCAGATTGACTGGAACATCACGACGGGCATTGCTGGCAGCCCGGCAGCGGCCAAGACGCGAGTGCCCGTCTATATCTGCCCGAGCGAGATCAACGATCGTCCGCGCATCACGACCACGCTGGAACATTATCCGGGTAATTATTCGTTCAATCACGGTACCTGGTTCATCTTTGACCCGGTGACTCGGACTGTGGGTGATGGAGCTTTCGGTCCGAATCAGGCTTATGCGCCGCGTGATTTCACGGATGGCATGAGTAATACACTGGCAGCCGCCGAAACCAAGGCACATCAACCCAATTGGCGAGATAGTGGTGCTCCCAGTTCTCTCGGCGCCTTGCCACCGGCGGACCCATTCGCGCTGGCAGCCCTGTTTGGCGGCCCCTTCGATTCAACCGGCCACACCGCCTGGATTGCAGGTGACGTTCACCAGACAGGCTTCACGACGACATTTGAACCTAATCGCAAGTATCTTACATACGTCAGCGGCGGCGTGGAGTACCAAGTTGACCTCACCAGCACGAGAGCTGGTAGGTCGGCAACTGCCCCCGCTTATGCCTCCGTCACAGCACGAAGCTATCACGCTCAAAGTGTCAATGTGCTCATGATGGACGGCTCGGTACGCACTGTCGGAGACATGATCAGCCTCACCCTGTGGCGCGCCCTGGGCACCCGCAGCGGCAGCGAGGAAGCGAGTCTGGAATAAGCGTGGTCGAAGCCTTCACGCAGAGCGGCACGCTCAGAATCGGCTACAAGAAAGAGTCTTGAAATGAGCCGCCTGAAATGGCGACTTCCTTAGGTCTTGCGTTGCCTCAGGAACTCGAAAACGAGCTGTCGGATGCCCCATGCGAACTCGGTTCAGCATCTACGCATTCGCAATACAATCGCGAGTCAAAACCGTCGTAGAGCCTTCACAAGGCTCTTTGGAATACTCATGGATTGGTCTTGGCCAATTCGAATTTCGACAAGATTGCGCGCCCCATCCAGCGGGGCCAAGTCAGTAACCGGAGTATTGAAAAGATCCAGGACTCGGAGGTGGCTGAGACCTGCAAGGGGCGACACATCACTAATCAGCGTGTGGCGAAGATCCAGCGAAGTCAAACGGACCAAATCAGCCAAGGGCGTCACGTCACTCACTTGAGTTCCGCCAAGGTCGAGTGATATCAAATTCTCTAGATCAGCCAGAGGCGCCAGATCGCTTACCATCGTGGTATTAAGGTCGAGGTTTTTCAGCCTGATCAGTGCCGCAAGCGGGCCGAGGTGGCTGATAGCCATACCACCAAGATTTAGCGTCTCGAGGCTCACCAAATCTTGCAAGGGCGAGAGATCTGTCGCCTTCGTAGTATTTAGATCCAGAAACGTCAGGGCATTTAAACGCATGAGCGGAGAGAGATCACTAACTGGCGTATGGCTGAGGCTAAGTGTGGTCAGTGCGGTCAGGTCCGACAGTTGAGATAGGCTACTAACTTGGGAGCCACTGAGATTGAGCGATCTCACGTCCTCAAATTCGGCCAATGGAGACAGGTCAACAATCTGCCGCCGGATACTTGACTGCCAACCCAAGCCTGGGAGTCCAAATGGCTCTTGGACCATACGCTGGACCGCGGGAATCGAAAGCGGATTCATTGCCTGCGAAAGCTCTTCAACTACTTTCGAGTTTGCGTCATCAAGAAAGAGCCGTAGAGTTCTCTGGGCGGTCTCAGTTCCAATTAGCCGCAAAGCGCGGATGCAAGCTGCGGACCTCGCCCCGCCGCGAAGCTTCTTTAGAAAAGGCACTGCCAAGTCGCCAGCGAATGCGAGGGCTTCCGCTTCAACCATAGATCGTGGTGGAAACAATCGCTTCAGTTGCTTGTCCAGCCATGTGCGCAACTTCGGGGCCAAGTCCAAGGCTACCGCACTGCATCGCAAGGCCATCAACAGTCGATGCTGAGCTTCCACCTCTTCTTGCGGGAGCTTTTTGCGACGTTGACCTTTCGGTATGCGTGTTCTTCGCACAACCTTGTCCGGCTGATACGACGCACCGAGGATCTTTTGAATGACCGATGTCGCGAAATCCCGCTTTTCGACGGCAACTGCAAACAGAATTACATGCAACCATTCGGGCCTAGCCGCATTCGACGCCAGTTCCCCATCAGCTCCTTCCTCAGCCAAGCGGATACCGGCAAGGTATTCCTTGAACGTGTTGTGGACGAAGTCGAGCGTGCCCGGTGATTCTGCTGTCTTCGGCGCTGCCTCCCGCAACATGCCGCTCCGCTCAGCGAGCGTCCGAAGCACCACTGCGGCGTCTTCTGTTTTGCCACCGATACGTTCCAACCGCTCTTGCATCAGCCGCTCCGCGTCACCGCGGGCGATCACCGATTCCTGTTTCTTCACAACCATGTGATAGGCCAGGTCCTGCACGATCAGCTTCTTGTGCGGGTAGGTGAGATTGCGATACGGCTTAGGGAATGCATCAAGCTGTAAGCCACTCTCCAGTTCTCGGCGATGTAGCAACATGTGACAGAGAGCTTCTACTAGCTCACTCTGACTCTCGGGCAGTTTCTGCCGCCGTTCACGGTGCAGGGCGCAAATCATCGCGCACATCAGTGGGTTCGTGGCAAGGCGATTGATTGACGGGCTTTCTGCCAGTTTCTCCTTAAGCTCGTTTGCGAGCCTTTCCAGCGATAACTCTGCGGACGATACACCTCGCTTGGCCAATTCTTGCTCCACGGCCTCATGCCATTTGTCGATGAACTGGCTTTTATCAGTATTCGACATGGGATTGATTCTCGCCTCGCGAAAGCCCATGCCCGCTAGCCAGCCTTCCTGTACCGCCTCGGGCCGTGTGCTGACCAGAAAGTAGTTCTCCGGAAACGCCTTCACTATCGCGTCAATCTCACCGTACAGCGTCGCGTCGCGGAACTCGCCAGGGATTTCATCTACCCCGTCGAGCAGCACGAATCCGCGCCCCGACGTAAGCACATCCCTGACCCAACCGCGTGGTGGATGCCCGGCCTGCTTAGCAATGAGTTCCGGGAACTCGTCCGGCGACGGCAACTTGCCGCTCGCGCAATCACGAAGGCGAATGAGGAAGGGAATCCGTCCCTTCCAGTGTTGATTGCGAAGAAACTTGTCTCGGCTGCCAAGGTCAATTCCCTTTGATTCATCAATCGTGATCGTATTGAGTCCCCAGTATGCGGCATTCGTCTTGGCAAGCTTTGCGCGAAAGGAAACTGTCTGCGCGTGATCCGCGACAGAGAAACTGCCATCCACTTCGACTCCGTCTGGCACCGACTTAGATCCGAACGAGTATCCGCCAATATCAGCAGTGGCGTCCGCGGCCTGCATCGCCGCCCAGCGGAACAATGTGCTCTTTCCACCTCCGGCTTCACCACGAACGAGCAGCCGGCCCCCGTTCGAAGACAAACCACTCAGGACCGATTCGACCGACTGGAACGCACCGTCCTCCCCGTTATTGCCCTGGAGATTGAGTGAGACATATGCCACTGACAGTGCGTGCCGACGCGCCTCGGGCGGCAAGTCCACCCCAAACAGCTCCAGATAGTCCAGATTCCGTGTGACTGCGTGGCGATAGTCGGCTTCGAACCGTGCCGCCGCGTCATCCGTGGTACCCACAACGCGCCGCTCAATCCGCTCGGTGGCTTCGAGTACTTTGTCTAAGTCTTCATCGATATGGCTCAGCCGCGAGAGGCTTTCGGCCACGAAAGCCTCTTGGAATCGCGGTAGAGTGCTCGCAGTGCTGACGAGATATCGCACCGCCTCTTCCAGAGCGTGGTAATAGAAAACCAATTCTGCGGCGTTGAACGTGCCTTGCTCTACCGGTCGAGCGTCTCGCAAGGCGGTGGTCAACCGAGCGGGGTCGAGGTTTACTTGCACTAAGAACTCCGCGGAGACTCGGGCTTCGAGCGTCTTGACCAACTCCCCCGTGACGTCTTGAACACTGATCTGCCCGCTCTTGATCGCCTGCTCGAAGGTCGGCCGCAGGCAATCAGCAATCTTGTCACCAATTTCTTCAAACAGCCGCGCTGCCTTTCGCTGCGCTCGGACGTCTTTGATCCTATCCTTGAAACAATCTACCAATCCACCCGCCAACTCGCCGGCCAGATCACCGTCCATCAGCCCCGTCGAGGCGGCTGCGCCTCCCACCCAACTCTTCGCCAAGAACTTGGCTCCGGCGACACCCACCGAAATGAGCAACGGGCTAAGCAACGGATCCACAAGCACCTCACCAATCACGATGCAAGCGTTAGAAAAGTCACTATCCTCGAACCAAGACTAGCAATAATACATGAAATTCTTGCCAGTGTCCTCAGCCTGCGCCCAGCGGGTTGGTTGTACTCTGATCTCCCTTCCCAAGGGGGGAGATGGAGGCCGCAGGCCGGAAGAGGGGGTCTGGGTTCTTAAAGAGCTCGTTCTAGAGTCCACCCCCCTCCGACTCCCCCCTTTTTAAGGGGGGAGAGATTTTGGGGCAGTCACCGATTGACGCGGCGTTGAGTGGTTCCGGTTACGCTGCTCGGTTCCTCATCGGGGCAATTTTGATTATTGGTCGTTTTTTGGAACCGAACCAAGGATCTTCAACTCGAGGAACGACCGATGCGCGTCTCAATCTGGTGTTTGGTCGCTACGGCTTTAGCTGTGGTGGGACTGGTGGTAGGAAGCTCGAGCGTGATGGCCGCTGAGCCGGTGAAGATTATTTTTGATACGGACATCGAAGCGGACGTCGATGACGTCGGCTCGGTGGCGGTGCTGCATGCTCTGGCCAATCGCGGCGAGGCGGAGATTCTGGCGATGGGCGTGTCGGCCAAGAATCCGTGGTGTGCGCCGTGCCTGGATGCTCTCAACACGTACTTCGGGCGGCCGGACATTCCGATTGGCGTCGTGAAAGGGCCGGGGGCCGAGCATCCTTCCAACTACTGTCAGAAGGTCGCCGAAGAGTTTCCTCACAAGCTGAAGTCGACGGCTGACGCGCCGGACGCGGTGACCGTCTATCGCAAGGTGCTGGCTAAGCAGCCGGATCAGAGCGTCGTCATCGTGACGGTGGGGTTCCTCACCAACCTGGCCAATCTGCTGCGTTCGGAAGGCGACGATTTCAGCTCGCTCAACGGCAAAGACCTCGTGAAGCAGAAGATCAAGACGTGGGTCTGCATGGGAGCCCACCACCCGACCGGCAAGGAATGGAACATCATTCGAGACGCCAAATCGTCGGTGGAAGTCGGCAAGAACTGGCCCACTCCGATTGTCTGGAGCGGCTTTGAGATTGGTGTCGTCATTGAAACCGGAGCGGGCCTGTCGGTGCTGCCGAAGACCAGCCCGGTGCGTCGCGGCTACGAGCTCTACAACGGCCTGAAGAACCGTTCGAGCTGGGATCAGACGGCGGTGCTGTACGCGGTGCGCGGCTTGAATGGCGGGCTGAAGGACTTCTGGGATGTCGGCACGGGCGGGCGGTTTGAATTCGCCGCAGACGGCACCAACAAGTGGGTGGCCGATGAGAAAAGCACTCAGTCGTACCTCATCAAGAAGATGCCGCCAGCGGAAGTGGCCAAGCACATCGAGGCGCTGATGCTCGAACAGCCGAAGAAGTAGGGGTTGGGGATTAGGGGGTAGCGTTGTTGCGGCCGGTCTTCGACCGAGCCGCAGCAAGTTGTAGGGCGGACAATCCTGTCCGCCGAGGAAAAAATGACGGACAGGATTGTCCGTCCTACGGCAGAAATCGAACCGGCCACACTGGAACGCAACGAAATCTACTTGGCGTTGGCTTTGCGGTCGGCCAGGGCGCGGTTCAGGGCTTTCAAATAGGCTTGAGCGCTGGCAGCCACGACGTCCGTGCTCAGGCCTTTGCCGTGGTAGTTGTGGTCGTCGATGGAGATTTCTACCGATACCTCACCTTGAGCGTCCTTGCCGCTGGAGACGCTCTTCACGTGGTAGTCTCGCAGTGTGGCGGAGACCTGCACGACGCGTTCGAGGGCGCAGAAGATGGCGTCGATGGGACCATCGCCCGTGGATGCTTCGCGGATGACTTCGTCAGATCCGTTGCGCTTCATTTCCACCGTGGCGGTCGGCAAGACGTTCGTGCCGGCCAGTGTGTGGAAGTTGAGCAACTGCCACTCGTCGGTGCTTTCGCCGGTGTGGTTTTCGATCAACGCGACGATGTCGGAATCGAAAACGTCCTTCTTCTTGTCAGCCAGGGCGATGAACTCATCAAAGATTTTTTGGAACAGTTCATCGGTCAGCTCGAAGCCCAAATGCTTCACTCGGTCGCGGAAGGCGTGACGTCCGCTGTGCTTGCCGAGCACCAGGTTCGTCCCGACGTAGCCCACGTCTTCAGGCCGCATGATTTCATAGGTGCTGCGGTTCTGGAGCATGCCGTGCTGATGAATGCCCGCCTCATGAGCGAACGCGTTCTGTCCGACGATGGCTTTATTGCGTTGCACCTGCATGCCGGTGATGCGCGAGATCAAGCGGCTGGTCGGGAACAGCTTCGGCGTGTTGATGTTCGTGTGGACTTTGTAATGGTCGCCGCGAGTGCGCAAGGCCATCACGATTTCTTCGAGAGCAGCGTTACCAGCTCGCTCACCCAAGCCGTTGATCGTGCATTCAATCTGGCGAGCACCGGCTTCCACACCCGCGAGGCTGTTGGCCACGGCCAAACCGAGGTCGTTATGGCAGTGAGTGCTCAAGACGGCCTTGCCGATGTTCGGGACGTTCTGCTTCAAGTGGCGGATCACGTTGAAGAACTGGTCCGGAGTCGCATAACCGACCGTGTCCGGAATGTTGATGGTCGTCGCGCCGGCGTCGATCGCTTTCTCAACGACTTCGCAGAGGAAGTCCAATTCGGTGCGGGCGGCGTCTTCGGGGGAGAATTCGATATTGGGAATCAGGTCGTGGGCCCGCTTCACCATCTCAACGGCCGTCTGGACGATCTGATCTTTGCTCATCTTGAGCTTGTGCTCGCGGTGAATCGAACTGGTCGCGAGGAACACGTGCATGCGAGCTTTCTCGGCATGCTTCAAGGCCTCGCCCGCGCGTTGAATGTCATCGATCTTGCTGCGGGCCAAACCACAAATGGTGGTGCGGGAACCGAATTCCTGAGCGATGCGTTTCACGGCTTCAAAGTCGCCGGGCGAGGCAATCGGGAAACCAGCTTCGATGACGTCGACCCCCAGCTCAACCAGCGCTTTGGCAACTTCCAGCTTCTCGTCGGTTGTCATGCTGCAACCGGGAGACTGTTCACCATCACGCAAGGTTGTGTCGAAGATCGTAATCGCATCGCTGGACATCGAATTGCTCCTGTCGCGGCTGGGCCGCTCGTGGATTGAACCGGTTGGTTCAACGGAAAATCAACGGACCTGAAGAATCACTTGGGGACACGTGGCTTTTCTACGGGCACACAAAACAAAAAAACCCTGAGGTGGAAGACCTCAGGGTTGTGCAGACATCAAATTACAACCTGGGCCATTCCTCAGTTTTCGAGGTTCAGTAGCAGGGATAGGCCGAGGACGTTGATCATGCTTTTTCGCTTCAGAGTTTGCGGAACGCGAGCCACTTTATTCCTGACACTGCAGACGGTCAAGCAGGTTCGGCCCGCTTGCGGTGATTCACCGAAAGCAGACGAAGCAATGCCGCCCGCATCGGCTTTGAGGAGTGCATCGATTCGATTGGCCTCAGTCCGTATGAGTGAGTTCGCTCAGAGTTTTGTCGCTGTGGTCGTTCCAGGGCGAGCCCTTAGGCTGGCCGATGCGCTGGCTGGAATAGATTCCGCTGTGACCGCTTGCCAGAAAGGCGACGCAGCAGCCCAACGCGTAGTACGGCGTGTGTGCGGAGCCGAACAGCTCGATCGCCATGATGGTGCTGGCCAGCGGCGTGTTGGTGGCTCCGGCGAAGAGAGCGACAAAGCCCACGGCGGCCATCAGGTCGACCGGGGCGTTCAGAACTCCCGCCAGAGTGTTGCCGAGTGCGGCTCCGATGAAGAACAACGGCGTGACCTCGCCGCCCTTGAAGCCGAAGCCCAGCGTGATCGACGTAAAGAGCAGCTTCCACCACCAGCTCGCCGACTCTGCACCACCGGCTTTGAAGCAAGAGAGAATCGTGACATGCCCCGGCCCGGGAGCGTCGACTCCGAGCCCTAGATAGTCGCGTGTGCCGAGCACGTAAGTCAGCCCGATGATCAGCAGTCCTCCAACCACCGGTCTGAGCAGTGAGTTCGGCAGCAGGCGACGACTGAACGCAGTGATGCCGTGCGTCAGGTTGGCGAAGAGAGCACTTGTCAGGCCGAATGCAATCGCAGCGACGGCAACCTTGCTGGCGAGTAACCAATCCAGCAAGGCGTGTCCGCCATGCTCAGGGAGAGGTGCGACTTCGTAGTGCGTGTGCTCAACGCCCCACACTGAACACGACCAGTCTCCCAGCAGAGCGGCAATCAGGCAGGGGAAAAGAAACTCGTAACTCAAGCGCCCGATGGTCAACACTTCTATGGCGAATACAGCACCGGCCAGAGGCGTTCCAAACACGCCGCCGAAACCTGCGGCGATGCCTGCCATGAGCAGAAGTCGCAGGTCAGACGCCGAATTGAGTTGCTCATCCAGTTCGGTTACAGGACTGCCGGACGCGCGACGTGAGCTGAAGCCCAGACGTCGATAGAGACGAGCAAACGCGCTGGCGATGCTGCCTCCCATTTGCACGGCGGTGCCTTCTCGTCCGGCGGAACCGCCACCGAGATGAGTCAGCAACGTCGTCACCAGGATGAGCGGAGCCATGCGGCGCGGCACGCCTCCGTCGGGCTGATGAATCTGCTCGATCAGCAGGCTGTTTCCGCCTTCGGAGGTAGCTCCGACCTTGCGGTATATCGCCGCGATCATCAGCCCAATGGCCGGCAACGCGAACAACAGGGCAGGGAGCCGCCAATGCAGAGCCGTGACTTCACGCAAAGACCAAAGGAAGAACGCACACGCGCTGCCGGTGAAGACTGCGGGCAGTGTGACCAGCAGCAATGCGCGAGTGGTCTCGGCGATGAGAGCTCGATAGTCGCGAAGTCTTCGGAGTAGCGGCATGTGCAACTTTCTGCGGTCTGCACTGCAGTCAAAACATCACTTGCCGAGTTCCGTGGCGCGGGCCGTGGCGGCGACGACGGCGTTCATAAGAATCCCGCGCAAGCCGCCTTGCTCCAGAGCGTGCAGGCCCGCGATGGTCGTTCCACCGGGGCTGGTGACCGCGTCCTTCAGAGCACCGGGATGCTCGCCGGTTTCCAGCACCATTTTGGCGGCTCCCAGCAAGGTCTGAGCGGCCAGCTTGGTAGCGACATCGCGCGGCAAACCAACACGGACGCCGCCGTCGCTGAGTGCCTCGATCATGGCGTAGGCATAAGCGGGGCCGCTGCCGGACAGTCCCGTAACCGGATCGAGCAGCTTCTCATCGACGGCGACCGCGACGCCAACGGTCGACAAGAGTTTCTGGACCAGCTTGGCATCCTCAGTCGTGGCGTATCCGCCAACAGCAAAACCAGACGCTGACGCCCCTACGAGACAAGGCGTGTTCGGCATCACTCGGACGAGCCGGCGATTGGATCCCAGACGCGCCGCAATCGCTTCCAGCTTGATACCTGCGGCAATCGAAATCACCAGGTGGCGTTCGGTGAGAGACGACGCGATTTCAGAGAGCACACCGCTCATCTGCTGCGGCTTAACGGCCAGAATCACAATATCGGATTCAGTGACGACGGCCGTGTTGGATGTTGCTTGACGAGCACCCGTTTGAGCGGCGAACTGCGCCACCGCCGCCGGAACAACGTCGCTCGCGATGACTCGATCGGCCGTCGTGAACTGAGCCTTGATCAATCCGTTGGCGAGAGCGGTGGCCATCTTGCCGGCGCCGAGGAATCCGATTGAGTGAGGGGTACCGCTCATCTGTTTCTCCGAAAGGAATCTGTCTCTGCTTTCTGTGCAGAGGAATCGTCATCAGACACACATGATAGCAAGCTGGGGCGTTCTCAAAGCGTGGCGGGGTTCCTCATTCGTGAGATCTCAGCAGCATCTGCTTATACTTGGATGCGTCAGGTCAGGCTTGCATTCGAACCGTCACCTACCGCTTCATCCCGGAGAGCGAACATGAGTCACCGTCTGCATCGACGTAGTTTCCTGGCGACTTCCGCAGCGATCGCATCCACTTCGCTGCTTAGCGCCCGCAACTGGACGATGGCTGCGGGAGCGAACGATCGGTTGCGAGTGGCCGCTGTAGGCGTGGGCGGCAAAGGCTGGTCAGACCTGACGGGCGTGTCCGCCAGCCCGAAGGTTGAGGTCACGTCGCTGTGTGATATCGACGAATCGATGGGGCACCTCGGCCGCGCAGCGGAAAAGTTTCCTCAGGCCAAGCGATACTCAGACTGGCGCAAGCTGCTGGATGACGAACGCGACTTCGACGCGGTGATTGTCGCGACACCGGACTTCATGCATGCACCAGTTGCGCTCGCCGCGATGCACCGGAAGAAGCATGCCTTCAGCGAGAAGCCCCTGACGCACACCGTCTTTGAAGCGCGTCAGATGGCTCTGGTTGCCAAGCAGAACAAGCTGGTGACTCAGATGGGCAACCAGATTCAGTCGCACGAGGCTTATCGCAGCGCGGTGGCGATCGTGCACGCCGGGCTGATTGGCAAGGTCAAGGAAGTCCATTCCTGGCAGGCTGGCAAGATGGGCTGGCGGCTGGTTGATGATCGACCCGCCGGGGCCGATGAGATTCCCGCCGGGCTGCATTGGGACAACTGGCTGGGTGTCGCTCCCGAGCGGCCCTTCAAGAAGCAGATTTATCACTCGTTCAACTGGCGCGCCTGGCAGGACTTTAGTAATGGCCAGCTCGGAGACTTTGGTTGTCATATTCTGGACCCGGTCTTCATGGCTCTGAAGCTGGCCGCGCCGTTGAAGGTTCAGGCCGAGGCCCCCGAGATCAACCGCGAAGTTTGGACGCTGTGGTCGAAGGTGCGTTACGAGTTCCCCAGCACGGAACTGACACTTGGTCCCACGATCCCGCTGACGTGGTATGACGGCGATGGCAACAAGCCGAAGGCTGAATCGGTCGGGCTGCCCGCTTCCTACTCGCTCCCCGGATCAGGTTCGGTGCTTATCGGAGAAAAGGGCACGCTCGTGATTCCGCACGTGGCCGCGCCGAAGCTCTTCCCTGAAGAGAAATTTGCCAACGTGGACCTGCCGAAACTCAGTTCCGTCGACCATTACGTCGGTTGGGCCGACGCGTGCCGCGGCGAAGGCAAAACGACCTCGCACTTCGGTTACGCGGGCAACCTGACCGAGACAGTGCTGCTTGGCACGATTGCCATTCGCCTGCCTAACCAGTCCCTGCATTGGGACGTGGATGCGTTGCGGTTCGCGAACTCCGAAGCCGCCACCGCGCTGCTTAAGAAGCCTTATCGCAAGGGCTGGGAGCCGACCTGGATCTAGGCGGTCCACTATTTGATTCTCGATTGAGCAAGGTGAGCGTTCTGTTCCACTCACCTTGCTCAAGGCGAATGTCCTCAACGCCGAGTCGCACTCTCAGGCCAGAATGTCCTTGATGATGTGCCCGGCAACGTCGGTCAGGCGGAATTGGCGGCCGTTGTATTTGTAGGTCAGCTTTTCGTGATTGAGACCCAGCAGATGCAGGATGGTCGCGTGCAGATCGTTGAGATGTACTCGGTTGACCTCGGCGCGATAGCCGATTTCATCTGACTCGCCGTAGTCCGTACCACCTTTGATACCGCCACCGGCCAGCCAGGCACACAGCAGATGCGGGTTATGATCGCGGCCCGGCTTGCCGCCGGTTTGAGCGATCGGCAAGCGACCGAACTCACCGCACCAGATCACCAGCGTCTCATTCAGCAGCCCGCGTTCGGCGAGGTCGCCCAGCAGCGCGGCGACCGGCTTATCGGTTTCGCCCGCGAACTGACGATGATTGCCATCAATATCATTGTGTCCGTCCCACGAGCGTTGATTCTCCATGCCGCCCGAGTAGATCTGCACGAAGCGCACGCCACGTTCGACCATGCGGCGAGCCACCAGACACTGCTTCGCAAAGTGGTCGCACTGTTCGTCGCCGATGCCGTACAGGTCTTGAATGTGCTTCGGCTCGGACGCCAGATCGATCGCTTCCGGCGCTGCGGCCTGCATGCGGTAGGCGAGCTCAAAGCTCTCAATACGGGCAGCAAACTCAGAATCCGCGGCATGCTCTTCGCGATGCAGTTCGTTGAGCTGCTTGAGCAGATCCAATTGCGTCCGCTGCGTCTGGTCCGTCATGTCCGCCGGGCGATACAGATTGTCGATCGGGTCGCCCTGCGGCTTCAGATGCGTTCCCTGAAACACTCCGGGCAGGAATCCGGCGCTCCAATTCGCGGCGTGTCCCTTCGGCAGCCCGCGACCTTTCGGGTCGCTCATCACGACGAAGGCCGGCAGGTTCTTGCTTTCGCTGCCGAGGCCATAAGTCACCCATGAACCGACGCACGGGAAGCCCATCCGCGCGATGCCAGTGTTGATCGCGAACAGCGCGGGCGAGTGATTGTTAGATTCCGTGAATCCCGACCGGATGAACGCCATCTTGTCGACGTGCTTGCCGAGGTGCGGGAAGATCTCGGGCACCATCTTGCCGCATTCGCCGCGGGGCTCGAACTTGAACGGCGACTGCATCAGGTTGCCGACCGCGTCCTTGAAGAAACCGGTCGTGTTCTTGAAGTCCGGGTCGAACTCGCGAATCGATTTGCCGTTCCACTTGGTCAGTTCAGGCCGGTAGTTCCACGTGTCTGCCGGAGACGGACCGCCGTTGATGAAGATCCAGATGACGTGCTTCGCCTTGCCGGGAAAGTGCGGCTCGCGCGGGGCGAGTGGGTTGAGCGATCGGCCGCTGAGGGCTTCTGCGGCACTGGCGGCTCCGAGCATGCCCTCATCGTTCAGCAGCCCGGTCAGCCCGAGCATTCCCAGTCCGCAACCGGCTTTCGCCAGCAGGCTGCGTCGAGACAAACCGTTCAGCAGATTCTCAGACAGAGGTCCGGGATTCATCAGCAGCTCCTGAGAACAAAGGTTTTTCTGAATGAGAAAAACCTCAGGATTGGAAACTCATCTTCCAAGAAATCTTCACAGCGTTCAGAACTGTATCGGGTTAGCCTCGGGTAACTCCAGAAAGATGGTCCGGAAAGTGGGCCGTCGATCTAAGCGGAAGTCAAGAAATCACTTAGACAGACCTCAGAATGAACAGCGGGCGTCGAACTTTTGATTCGCCTTCGGCATCCTGCTGAATCGCTGCTCCGGGATTTGCTTCGCATGACCACCGACATGGATGTCGCTACTACGCCTACGAGATCGGGGATTAGAAACCGGTTCCATGCCTGTGCCCTCTTAGCGGCATTGACCATCCTGTACGCGACGATCACGCGGCTCGTCTTACTGTGTGGTGACGACGCGTTCGGCGAACTGTCCTTGTGGGACACGTTGCGAGTCTTCCTCACCGGTCTGCGATTTGATGCCTTCATCGCGGCGGTCTTCGTACTGCCATTCCACGTCCTGGTCAGCTTCTGTGGAACGGGGGGCACATACAGCCGCCCGGCCCGATGGCTGATTGAACCTACCATCCTGCTGGGCACTCTGCTGCCGCCGCTATTTGCCGTTGTCGAGGTGTTGTTTTTCAACGAGTTCGATTCGCGGCTGAATTATATTGCGTTCGAGTATCTGGTTTATCCCACGGAAGTCTGCTGCAACATCTGGCAGTCGTACCATGTGATACCATTGGTGGCCGTCGTGGTGGCCCTTGGCGTTTTGAGCTACCTGGGCATTCGGTTGCCGGTGTGGCGGATTCTCACGAAGCCCGTGCCGCATGGTAACCGCTGGGCCAGTTGGCTGAGCTGGTCGGCGGTGTGCCTGGTGCTGTGGCTGACGCTCAACATGGGAGCGATGCAGGTCACGGCCAATCGCATTGCCAATGAGTGTTCGGGCAACGGTGCTTACACGTTCGTCGCCAACGCCTGGTCGTGCCGCTTTGAATTCGACTATTACTACATGACGGTGAACGATGAGGTCGCCGACAATCGGCTGCGTGACCTGCTGGTGCGCGATCAGGATGAGTGGCATCGCGAATCGCCGAACCCGATCGATCGCACGGTGGACCAACAGGACGAACAACGGAACTTGAACGTTGTGATCGTGCTGGAAGAGAGCCTCGGTTCCGACTTTGTCGGTGTCTTGCAGGCGGAACGCGCAGAGAAAACGTTCGGCGAGTATGGCTCTACGCTGACACCTTTCCTGGACAAGCTCAGCGAAGAAGCACTGCTGTTCGACAACTGGTTCGCGACCGGCAATCGCACGGCCCGAGCTCTCGAAGCCGTGATGACGTCGCTGCCGCCGATTCCCACGGAATCCATTCTGAAGCGCGACCATTCCGACAATGTTTTCACGATCGCACACGTGCTCGAAGAGCGTGGCTACGAGCGCATCTTCCTGACCGGTGGTCGAGGTCTCTTCGACGGCGTGAAATCGTTCATGACGAGCAACGGCTTCAATCGCTTCGTCGAGCAGAAGGATTTTACGAATCCGACCTTCACCAACGCCTGGGGCGTGTGTGATGAAGACCTCTTCCATAAGGGCCTGGAAGAAATGGACGCGCTGCACAAAACTGGCAAGCCGTTCCTGGCCACTCTGCTGACGGTGTCCAACCATCGACCTTACACCTATCCCGATGGCCGCATTCCGCACCCGTCGTCGCAACGTCGGCGCGAGAACGCCGTTGTCTATGCCGATTGGGCCCTGGGTCATTTCTTCGAGAAGGTGCGATCAAAGCCCTACTACAAGAACACACTGTTCGTGGTGATGGGTGATCACGGAGCTCGCGTGTATGGCAGCCAGCTCTTCCCGATGAAGTCGTACCGCGTGCCGGTGGTCTTCATGCTGCCCGATGACGAAAACCTGTCCGGCGGCAAGCGCTGTTCGACCCTGGCCTCGTCGCTGGATATTGCCCCGACGATCCTCGGCGTGCTGGGTGGCGACTACCGCTCCACGTTCTTCGGCCGCGACGTCCGCACGATTGACCCGGACACTGGCTACGCCGTCATGCAGCACAATCACGACGTCGCCATTCTGTCTCACGAGGCAGGCACCGAAGCCGGTCACCTCGGCCTGACGCTGCTGGATTCAAGGAACTCAGGCTGGCGCAGCGAATACAACCCGCGCACGTTCAAGCTGACCGAGAACCGCATCGCCAGCGGTAACCAGGTCGAGCTCGTCGCCGCCTTCTTCCAGACCGGCTACCGGCTCTACTACGCCGAACAGTGCGTCCCCCAAACCATGATGGAAGACGACACCCCCACCGCCGCAGGTCCGAAGCTAGCTACCAGCAAATCGGAACCCATCCTGACGAAGCGAAATTAGTGGACCATCCAAACTGGAACGACAAGTAGGTTGGACAAGATTGTCTTACCTAAGACCTGTCGTCGACTCCACTCGTCAGCACAACCCGAGGACGGGATGGCACTGCAAACTGCCAGTGCGAGGCATTCGCATTTTGAACAGCGCTAGTAGCGGATGGCCCCGCCTGGCCGTAGTCGCAGGGGGCTTCGCAAGGCGCCAGCAACGGTGGGCGGCTACTTCCCCGAGCCGACCTTGTCGCTCAGGACGATACGCGGTTTGAGGTCCTGACGATCCGGGCGGACTTCGCCGATGGCCAATAGCCTGCCGCATTCTCCGACGAAACCGATTCGTGATTCGACGACACCGTCGTTTGGCAGGGCTTCCGCGTGAGCGATCGGCACGGGGTTGCCCATGCGGGCGAGAGCCTCATAGCGACCGATCACCTTCCACAGAGGGAATTTGGGAATCGCGTGCGCTGGCGGGTGGAGAGCTGTTTGCAGGTTGTTGTTCTGCAGGTGGTCGATGTGTATGGCATCGTCGAGTCGAAATGGCCCGACTGCGTCACGCGTCAGACCCGCCATCGTTGCTCCGCAGCCAAGGCGGCGGCCAATGTCTCGTCCCAGCGACCTGATGTACGTGCCTGCGGCGCAGGTGATCTTCAGGTCTAAATAGGGAGTCTCGAAGCTCGTCAGTGCCAGTTCGAAGATCTTGACATCGCGGGCGTCGATCTCCACATCACGTCCCTTACGGGCCATCTTGTAGGCACGGCGGCCATCGATGCTGATGGACGAGAACGCCGGCGGAACCTGAGCAATACGTCCGGTGAACTCGGGCAACAATGCGGCGATCGCTTCACGGGTCACATGATCGCCGATCGGGGTTTCGAGCGTCACTTCGCCCGTGGTGTCTTCGGTATTGGTTTCTTGTCCCAATAGAAAGCGACCGACGTACGACTTCGGCTGCTCATGCAGGATGTCCTGCAGACGCGACGCGTGCCCCAGGCAAAGCACCAGCACGCCGTTGGCCAGCGGGTCGAGCGTGCCGCAATGGCCGATCTTGACGTGGTTCTGGCGGGTGACCGAACGGCACACCTGCTTCACTCGATTCACGACTTCTGCCGAGGTCACCCCGGTCGGCTTGTTGATGTTCAAGAACCCGTGCAACGCAGCCATAAGAACGAAATCTCAATTCCTGAAAGTCCAAACGAACTCGCGGCGGAGTTCAGCCGCGCGAATCGTAAGGTCGGCAAAGTCCAACCGCCATTTGCGGGCCAGAAGTCCCCAGCGGTGTGGCACGGGGGCCAGACCGGTTAAAGTAGGAGTGTGTCTATTTTGACAGCGCCAGCGGCCAGAATGCTCGTTACAGATTCTGAAATGAGAATCTTCGAACGTTCGTCCGACATCGCTCCGTAGCGAGAGGATCACCAGCATGAATTCGCCTTGGGAGACAACTCGACGCGACTTCCTCACCAGCACCGCCTGCGGTCTGGGTGCGGCGGGCCTGAGTTCCGCCCTGCTGGCCGATGGCCTGCTGTCCGCTGCGGAAACGGGAGCGACCGTCAATCCGCTGGCACCCAAGCCGACTCACTTTGAACCGCGTGCCAAGGCCTGCATCTTCTTTCTGTTTGAAGGGGCTCCATCGCAGCTCGACCTGTTCACACCGAAGCCGAAACTCAACGAACTGCACGGCCAGCCGCTGCCCAAAGAGATGACCGACAAGGTGCGGTTTGCGTTCATCAAGAAGGAGTCGGCGACGCTGATGGGCAACCAGCGGCGCTGGGGCCAGCACGGCGATTGCGGCATGGTGTTTTCCGATTTGCTGCCGCACATCGCGGGCTGCGCAGATGACCTGCTGATGGTGCGGTCGATGCACACCGACCAGTTCAACCATCATCCCGGCCAACTGATGCTGCAGTGCGGTCGAGCCATGTTCGGCCTGCCGGCGATGGGCTCGTGGCTGACTTATGGCTTGGGCAGCGTCTCGCAGAACCTGCCGGGCTATGTCGTGCTGACAGCCGGTCGAGGCTCCAGCGGCGGCACGTCTCTGTGGCAAAGCGGGTTCCTGCCATCGACGTATTCTGGCGTGCTGTTTCGCAATCAGGGCGAGCCGGTGTTGAACCTCGCCAATCCGGCTGGACTACCGGCCGAATTGCAGCGCGCGAGCTTGGATGTACTACAGCAGGTCAATCGCGAGCGCTTTGAGCTGATGCATGACCCGGAGATCGCGAGTCGCATTGCGAGCTACGAGCTGGCGTTCCGCATGCAGTCCGCCGCGCCCGAGTTGATCGATCTGTCCTCCGAGTCTCCAGAGACGCTGAAAGCTTACGGAGTAGATCGTACTTCCGAACCGGCCGGCGGCGGACGCGGTCAGATGGGCAGCACTCGATCGAACTTCGCCAGGAACTGCCTGCTCGCGCGGCGGATGGTCGAACGCGGCGTGCGGTTCATCAACATCGTCTATTCGAGCTGGGATCATCACAGCAACCTCGACAAGGAACTTAGCTACAACTCGGAGGTCGTCGATCAGCCGATCGCTGCTCTGATCAAGGATCTCAAAGCACGCGGACTGCTGGATGAGACGTTGGTCGTGTGGGGTTCCGAATTCGGTCGCACTCCGCTGGGAGAGAACCGCACTGCAGGTCAGGCAGTTACAGGTCGTGACCATCATCCGAATGCCTTCACTTTGCTCATGGCCGGTGGCGGACTGAAGGGCGGCTTGACCTACGGAGACACCGACGAGATCGGCTGGAACGTGACTGAGAAGCCCGTGCACATGAATGATTTTCACGCGACGTTGCTGCACCTCTTTGGCATGGATCACCTGCGGTTGACGCACCGCTTCCAAGGCCGAGACTTCCGTCTGACGGATGTTCGTGGCAACGTGACTGAAGACTGGCTCGCCTGAGTTGCTAACAAGCTGTGACTCGCGAGCATGTCGCAAGATTCCCCTGAGAGTTTGCAGCCAGATACTGGAAGTCTGAGAAACGTATGGTTGATGAACAGCAACTTCTGCAACAGACCGAAGAGGCTCCGCCGATCGTGCCGGGGCCGGACTCGGTCGGGTTTGTGGAAACGAAATACGCGACGCTCTTTGAAGCCGATGGCTTGCAGTTGGAAAGTGGCCAGTCCTTCGGCCCGATCACTGTTGCTTATGAAACTTACGGCAAGCTGTCCCCAGCGCAGGACAATGCGATCTTCATTTGTCATGCATTGTCGGGTGACGCTCACCTTGCTGGCTGGCATTCGCCGACTGATCGCAAGCCCGGCTGGTGGGATGAATTCGTCGGGCCGGGTAAGGGCCTCGATACCAATAAGTATTTCATCATCTGCGCGAACGCATTGAGCGGCTGCAAAGGCACGACGGGACCGAGTTGCACTGACCCCGCGACAGGCAAGCCTTATGGCAGCCGGTTTCCGTTCATCACCGTCGGCGACATTGTTCGAGTTCACGCGGCGCTAGTGCAGCATCTCGGCGTGCCGAAGTTGCTGGCAGTGATTGGCGGCAGCCTCGGCGGCATGCAGGCCCTCGACTGGGCAGCGCGATTCCCCGATCAGATGCATGCTGCTGTGTGCCTGGCTTCGGCGGCGAGACTGTCCGCTCAGGGGATTGCGTTCAACACCGTCGGGCGGCGAGCCATTCAGGTCGATCCCGCCTTCAACGGTGGTGACTACTATCATCTGCCCGATGGTCCGCGTTACGGACTGGCGCTGGCGCGCATGGTGGCTCACATCACCTATCTGTCCGAAGTCTCCATCGAAAACAAATTCGGTCGACGTCTGCAGCACAGCGACAAACTGGCCTACGACTTGAAGCATCAGACCGAGTTTCAAGTCGAAAGCTATCTGCACTATCAGGGCAAGCGTTTCGTCGAGCGATTTGACGCCAACAGTTACATGTGCCTCACACACGCGATGGACTATTTTGATCTGGCGAGTGCGCACGGGTCACTGACGAAAGCATTCTCGGCGACGAACGCGCGCTTCCTGCTGGCGTCCTACACATCCGACTGGCTCTTCACGACCGCTCAGTCGCAAGACATTGTCGCAGCGCTGCTGAATGCCAAACGACACGTGTCGTTCGTCGAACTGGAAAGCTCGTACGGACACGACGCGTTTCTGCTGGAAATCGAACAACTGGCGGATCTCATTCAACCGTTCCTGGAACAGACTCATGCCAGCATTCGGAACACGAATTAGTGGATAGTCTGAACCAGCATGCCAAAGTAGGCCGGACAATCCTGTCCGGCTGTCGGACAGGATTGTCCGACCTACAACCAATCTTTGCCACTTGAAACGACTGCAATGATTGAGTTCACCGACGACGAACTGCTGGCTTTCCTCGACGAGGAACTGGCTGTCGCGCGGGCGGCGGAACTGGAGCGGGAACTGCGTGACTCGGAAGCGATCCGGCGCCGATTGTCGGAAATCATTCAGCGGCGCGAGAGCGGCGAGCATTCCGTCGGCGAAGTCTGGCGACGGAACCGCCTGAGTTGTCCGACGCGCGCCACGCTGGGCAGCTATGTGCTCGGAGTGCTCGAAGGCCCGTTGGCGGACTACATCCAGTTTCATCTGCAGACGATCGGCTGCCGCTACTGCCAGGCAACCTACGCCGAGCTGCAACAAGCAACGGCCGCAGTGGCCCCCGTTGAGACTCGTCGCCGCAAGTTCTTCGAATCATCTGTCGGCCGACTGCAGTCAAGAGATGAAGGCTGACGATGCATCGTTCGCGCACCGCGATTGCCAGCACTCAGTTCGCGATCACTCAGCTCGTTTCCAGCCACTTCCCTGATGGCCGTAAGACACTGTGGAGCCATGCAGGATCTCAGCAAGAATCTCGGCGGACTCGACCACTCGCGGCCCTGGGCGATTGAAGTACAGATGCCCGTCAGCGAGGAAGACGTCGCCATTATGGACCGCCCGCAAGCTTTGCCACTCGGGATGCGACGTAAGCGTTGAGAACTCGCGCTCCGTACGCTCCAGATCAAACCCGCACGGCATGATGATGATTACATCGGGATCGGAGGCGAGCAGGTCAGTCCAGCTCAGCCACGGTGAATGATGTCCTGCCGTCGCATGCAGGCACTGGCCATTGGCGATCTCGACCAGCTCGGGAATCCAGTTGCCGGCAGACATCAGAGGTTCGATCCATTCGATGCAGGCCACCTTCGGCCGACTTTGCAATCGTGCGGTGTTCGCAGAAATCCCCAGCAGGCGTTGCTGCAGATTGTTCACGAGGTGGTGGCCTTGATCGCTCGCTCCCAAAGCCGTTGCGACTTTGTGAATGTCGGACCAGATGTCATTCAGGGACATCGGCAGGAGCGGAACGATCTCAGGAGTGAGGCCGATGAGTTCAGTGACGGCGGCTTCCACGTCCTTGAGGTTCACCGCGCAGACTTCACATTGAGTCTGCGTGATGATCATCGTCGGCCGCAGTCGCTGCAATTCTGGATTCAGCACCCGAAAGATCGAGAGTGCATCCCTCAAAGCAGATTTCACCTGCTGATCGATAACGGGGCTCGGAGCGCTGATATCGATCCGTGGCTCCGAACAAACCGGAAGCTGCTTCACCGAACTCGGCACATCGCATTCGTGCGACCTTCCGACGAGCGCGGCCTCATAGCCCAATGCGACTACGATCTCGGTAGCACTCGGCAACAGTGAGACGATGCGATGAGTCATGCGCGACGCTGGAGTTTCGCTGAGTTGCTGGGCTTAAGACTACTGGGCGTCGAGCAGGCTCCACCTGCGGCATGCAACGAGATGAGAGTCCGCTCAAAGACGGCAGACTAGCAGTCCTTCGATGGCCCGTCGCCGGTCCTGTCAGCAGCGTTTCGGGTACGCACCATCAAAAACAAAAACTGCTCGGCCACGAGGGGTCGTAGCCGGGCAGTCAGAGTGTTCAAGCAGCAGGTCTCGCGGACCATCATCGCTGCTGATGTTTACACGGGTTGCAAGTCGCCCAGGACTTCCTTGAGGCGGTTACGAGCCGTGTGCAATCGCCGCTTGATCGTGCCGATCGGGCTCCGGAACGAGAAGCTCATTTGCTCGATCGACTGACCTTCAATGTAGAAGGCGATCAACGTGTCGCGATCGAGGTTCTTGAGCTGCTTCAAACCAGACCAGACCTGAGCAGCCTGCTCCGTTCGCAGAACGGTATCGATCGGGCCACTGTTGTCGGACTTCACGCCGTCGAAGACTTCGGGTTCAACCGCAGACTCCTTCGGCCGACGCACGACATGGTTGATCGACAACCGCACGGCAATTTGCTTGAGCCAGCCGCTGAATCGCTCCGGCTCACGCAATTGCGGCAGCTTCCGCATGGCTCGCATGAAGACTTCCTGCGTGACTTCCCAGGCGTCCGCGCTGTCCCGGACTCGCCGGGAAACGATGCAGAACACGGTCGTCTCGAACGCGGAAGCCAACTTGCCGAAAGCTTCCCGGTCGCCTTGCTGAGACAAAAGAACCAAGCTGATGATTTGAGTGTCTTCCATCATGTATCGCCCTATATCAGGCCGCCGCGATGGCAGTCGCGGCGGTCGAGAATTCGGAAAGAACACGCAGGAAGAGATGCGGATCACGGCAGCTCTAATGAGATTTCGCTGAGCCACGAAACAAAGTGGCTCACGAAATCCAAAAGCGACTTTCGATCAGCGGCGAAGGGGATCGCAGACAAGCCAGATGCTGACTCCGCAGCGACTTGACTGAGAAACTTCGCTCAACCTGCGACGAACTGAGTTGCCCACCGGAATGGTGGGAGGGGCTAGGACAGGTCTGAAAACACGAACACGGAGGTCGGACTTTTCAGACCGCCTTCCCCGCGACGCGTTAGAACTGCCCTGCAGCCCTAACTACCTGTGGCAAGGGAAAGCGATTGGCCTCTAAACGAGGCCGGCCACATCCACGCTGCTAGCCATGCCGTTGCTGCGGCTGCCAGCTCTGTTATTGCCGTCAATGAATACAGTCGACGGCTCGACGCGCGGTCACTCAGTCGCTTCTCACAGCGATCTTTACCGCAGCGCTTCGAGGACGGTACGGGGGAATCTAATCCCGATTCATACCGTTCTACGTGCGCTACGTGATGGAATTTCCCTACGACGAGGGCCGCGCCACGGACACAATTAACAGCCATCGTACCCATAATCTGGGTGGCGATCTGGACCGTGTTGATTGCGTTGATGGTTTGAGCGTTGCGCATTTCAGCACCTCGTGCGGACTTTGCCGCTGTCGTAGAGACCGGATTCTATCCGGAGAACACAGCCAAACCCGGCTGCTTGGGATGGAAAAATGTAAGAGTTGGAAATGGGTTCGGGGACACCAAGTCGTCTGCGACCGTCACATAACGGTACGTCTTTCGACCACTCCCCATTGAGATCGGCAAGATCTGTAGCCTCTCCTGCACCGTAAGACCACGTCGACCAGGAGAAGGTTCGGAGTTTTTTGGATTTTTTTTACAAACCGGAACACGCTGACTCTGTGCGATGCCCGGATCATCGTCTAAACACCGTCAAGCGAACATTTTGAGTCATCGAAAATGGTGTGTTCGAGTGGGGTTGAAGCACTCCAACCTCAAGCCAAATTATGAGATACGTGTCCGAGGCGGTTGTTCGCCTCTTGCACACTCCCGGATCGGTCTGATTAGATATGAGTGGTGGGGCTGAGTTGGGCATCCGAACACAGCAGGATGGCTGGTTCGTGGCGGAGTTGGGGCTAAATGATAACGAAGCAGTTTTCTTCCGGTGACTGGGTCATTTATCGCAAAACGAAGTTCAGCGCGCATCCGGGACCGCGCGCGCGCAACGTGGCTCCTGCGGCCCGTGGCGATAACTACGTCTACAACGTCGATAAGTTCTGGGTAGTTCTGGAGATCAGCGATCACGGCCTGCGCGTGATGACACGTCGCGGCAAAGAACAAGTCGTGAGTGTGTCAGATCCGAACCTGCGTCGAGCCAGCTGGTGGGAGCGTTTGCGAAATCGCTCTCGATTTCAGCCGATCGTCGATGCTTTGTCGCAACCAACTCCGGTGACGGAAACTGCGGCCGCGTCTTGAGCGTCTGCGGATAGCCTGTTGCGAGCCGGTTCGCTCCGAGATTGGAACCACTCCATGTCCCTGATGCGCGATCTCACCAGCCAGCGGTGGATCTACGCCAAGGGTTTTCTGTTTGTCGTGCTGGGGTTCATGGCCGGCGGGTTGTTGTTGGCCGAGCAGTTCTCCTGGCGGAATCTGGTGCTGCTGAGCATCACGGTGTGGGCGTTCTGTCGAGCCTACTACTTCGCCTTCTACGTGATCGAGCATTACGTCGATCCGAAGTATCGCTTCGCTGGACTGGGAGACTTCCTGCGCTATCTGCTGTCGCGGAAGCCGAACGATGGCTGATCCGGGCGTTCGCGCGGGAATCTGAATTCGTCTTCGCGCCGTTTTGCTGCGCACCTAAGTTTCCCCTCCCTTCCTTTTCGGGCAGTCCTTGCCCCAGCCAATTCTGGCCGCGTCCCATCTCCCTCCTTATCGGGACAGTTTCATGTCTGCAGCATTCCCTCGCGCGATCTGCGTCGCCTCCATTCTCACGCTATCCATCGGTTGCTCGACGATTTCCACATCGAACACGAGCCGTACCGCCACCGAACAGCTTTTGATCTCCAACGCCGTTGATCAGGCTTTGGATAAAGTCGATTTCACGGCATTCGTCGGCAGTAAAGTCCAGTTGGAAGAGAAGTACATGGACGGAGTCGACAAGGCCTACGTGCTCGCGTCGGTCCGTCATCGTCTGCTCTACAACGGTGCCACCATCACGGGTGACTTGAAGGAAGCGGACATCGTTTTGGAAGTTCGCAGCGGCGGTATTGGTACTGATAACTCAGAGACGTTCTACGGCGTTCCCGAAGTCGTGTTGCCCGGCATGATGAGCATTCCAGAACTGAAGTTCGTGCAACGCGGCGCCCAGCGCGGAACGGCCAAGATTGGTCTCGTCGCTTACGACGCGAAGACGCAACGCGTGCTCGGTGCTGGCGGCCTGAGCCTCGCCATTTCTAATCAGAACACTTGGAGCGTGCTCGGCGTGGGACCATTCAAGAACGGTACGGTCAAGAACGAGGTCGATCAGGCCACGGCCAACAACACGCAGCAGTTCAACAACGGAGCTTTGCCTTACGCCGTCACGTTCTCGCCACCGGGGACTACCGAAGGCTTCGAACCAGGCAAAATCCGCCTTACCAAGGGCCGCCGCGAAGAGTAGTCAGCCCAATAGTGAGTCCGAAGGAACTCCGCCTGACGAGGTATCTCTCGCGCAGGCGGAAGCGTCCGTTCGCACCGCGAACGACGTCAATCAGCGAGGCGCGGCTAATCTCCGGTATCCGTGTAATCGCTCTTGAATAAGAACTGCCTTGGGTCATCCCGACCACATAGGTCTGCTGGCTCTGCGGCGTCCAATAACGCCCGGACAACGCAATGCGGATCTCGGGAGAACCTTGCCGCGATCGCGTTGTGGCTCACTCCAATTGCTCACCGCATCGGACATGGATCGGGCGAAAATCGTCGTGCGTATAAGAGGGTGTCTCATACCCCTTACCAGGGCGCGTCCATCATGTCGACGATGTTGCGGGCCGTCTGCAACACGCTGGTGTTGAGGGCTGTCGCCAGTGAGTGACCAACTTCGGGCGCGAAGTCGGATTGGGTCGCCAGGGCCACCGTGTCGGCATCCAGTTTCACGGTCTGCTGGGTGATGATACGACCGGCTCGCAGGTCTTCCCACGTGACTTCGACAACCATCGTCGTCTGCAGTTCGCGGCCGTCGTCGAAAGCGGTTTCGCCGAGCACGTTCTTGCGGAAGTCGATAATGCGACCCGTCAGTCGCGTCTGAGCTTCGTCGCCTTTCACCAGGCGAATCGTCGAACGCTTCTGAATCTCTTTCTGCACGGCTTCCGTCAGCATCAGCTCGATGCCGCGCCGGAACGTTTCATTCTTGAACGTGACAACTTCCACCGACGAGATGCACGGATCGTTCGCTGGTCCCACCACGTAGCCACAGCCTGACAACGACAGCGTCAGGGCCAGGCAAGTCGTCCTGAAGGCAGCGCGTCGAGTAATGAGGCGGGACAATTTCAACATGATTTCAAACACAGGGAGAAGCAACTGGACTCAACGCTGGCTCAAGGTTTCCGACTTGCCGGAGTCTTTTCCCGACTTGTCCGAATCCTTCGCGGGTTCGTCTTCGGCCGGTTCGCTCTTGAACGGATTCAGATTTGGCGTCTTCGGAACGGGTGGCAGAGTCATTCGTTTCAATGAGGACGTTGGTTGTTGTCCAAGCTTCTCCAGTTCCTGTCGCGCCTGTTCGGCGTATTTGGATTCCGGGTACTCCTCGATCACGCGTTTGCAATACACCGCCACCGCTTTGGGGTGGCCCTTCTTCTGCCAGAACATGGCTCGAGCCCACAATCGCTGTGCCTGAGCATCCTGAATGCCGCCGAGTTCGCGGCGAATACGATCCGCTTCAGGAGCATCCGGGAACAGTCGCAAGGTGCTTTCTTTGAGTTGCTTGGCTTCAACCAGTTGTTCTTCTTCGTACGCCGCACCTTGATACGACGCCAGCTTTACGTGCGAACCAATCACGAACGCTGACTGCAGGTGCGAACTCTTCGGGAATTGCTCGCGAAGCAGAGTGAACAGCCGGTCGGATTCAACGTAGTCACCCTCACGCAAGTGGTACGTCGCTGCCAGCATCAAGGCGTCATCTGCCAGAGGGCCGGTCGAATCGTACGTCCAGATCGTTCGGAGAGCGTCGATTGCATACCCATTGGTATCAAACCGCGGGCGACTTTGATCCGTCAGATTGACGTGATACCAGCGATGTGGAGCGGGTGACTTTGTCACCGGGTCGACACGACTGGGCTCTTCGAGATTCACCTGCGCGACTTCTTCCGAAGTGGCAAACTCCTGATCACCGATCCATTCACGCGCAATTTCAAACAAGCGCCGCGACGAACGATCAACGAACGGTGTCGAGGGATAATCTTTCACAATCAGCTTGTAGTAGTCGCGCGCCTTGCGAGTTTCTTTTTGATGAAAGTGCGACTCGCCCAGGTAGAAGGCGGCTTCCGCCCGAATCGGATCGTAGATCGGACGATCTTCATCACTGCTCAGGCTGAACATCTTCTTCCACGAGAACTTTTTGGTATCCCGCTCTTTCACAACGGCGGCCAGGATCTCTTCAGCTTGTTCAAGAGTGGCCGCCGAGTTCGTGCGCTGCCCTTCTTCAATCAGTTCGCGACCTTTTTTAACCTGCTCAGCATCACGCACGTCTTCCTTCGTGACCGGAGCTGTTTTCTGGCCAGCCATCGCGAGACGCTGCAGCGGACCTGCCACATCGTTGCGCGCACGCGGCTCTTCTTTCTCTTTAGACCACGGCAAACTCCAGGATTTCTTGGGCTTCTCTTCGTCCTCGTCATCCTCTTCAGCTTTCGCGGCCGAGTTGTCCTTCGACTTCGACCACGGCATCTTGGGCACCGACGGCATCGACAACGCGGTTGTCTCGTACTGCCACGGCTTCTTCGGGGTATGTTGCAGCGAATTGCAGCCCGAAGCACCACACAGAGCGAAGACGGCAAGGCCCGCGGCGATCTGAAGTCGCTGACGAGTCTGCACGATATTGGCGGAGTAGCGATCTGCGGCGGTCATCCGTGAACCACCTTCGTTATGAGAGGAGACGCGTCATGCGCCGAGAGGAGAGATTTCAGAATTGAAGGAATCGAAGTGTCTTGGGGCGATGCCCGAGGATAGCAGAGATGGCGGCGGTCAGTGTGTGTCGAATTTCCTGCAACTGTCGCGGGGCGGCAGTGATATTACTCAGTGATATATTTTCTTCGCTGGCCAGATGCCTCATCAGAGCCACTGCACCAGCTTGTAATTGATGTTGTGAAAACTCCTGCTTCTGGCAATTTGCACAGAGCAAACCGCCTTGAGCAACCCAGAACGAAAACGGACCGGGTGAAGTCAAAGGCTCCCCGCAGTGAATGCACTCATCCAAGGCCGGGAGATGTCCCATCTCGCGTAGCATGACGAGTTCAAACCGCAACAGGCTCAGCCGGTAATCGGCCATCTCCATGAACTGCCTCAAAGCGGAAGCAGCAGCGTCATAGAGCAGCGGGTGCGGATCGTCCTCAAGGGTCAGGTTGGCGAGCAGATCAGCGACGTAACACCCTGCGTAGAAGGTTGCCAGGTTGCCGGGATTCGGTCGAAACCGCAGCTTGAGGCGCGCTTCTGTCAGGATATCGAGAGCTGAACTGGACTTTCGCAGGAAAACTACGGCTGATTCCGAAAGCAGGTCAAGAGCAGTGTCGAACGGCCCCTTGAGCCGCTTGCCCCCTTTGGCAATCGCCGAAACCTTGCCGAAATCTCGCGTAAAGAGAGTCACGACGCGGCTGGTGTTCGAGAAGTCCGCCAGGCGAATCACGATCGCGTCCGTCTTCTCAGCATCCACGTCAAAGTTCCAATCCGTAAGGACTTACAATAACTGGTAACGCCTGTTTTACCGCCGCGCCAGCGGCTTGCTCGCATTCCACGAACCTGCGCGGCAACCCCGGTGTGCACAAGGCTGCCGTCTGAGTTCAAGGTAACCGCGAACCTTGATAAGTTTCTACGCCTCTGTCACCCCGCTGAGATCACTTCGCCGTGGCCGATTTCACTCGGAGTGCTAGATTGCCGTGCTTGCTTCGCGACAACGGCTGTTGCGAAGAGTGAAATCCTCGAGAGCCTTGCGAATGACGTCGTCCGAACCCTCTGACGTGGAAGTGCGACCGGTCCAGGTCGAAGACCTGCACATGATCGCCGAGTTCATCGAACCGTTCGTTGCCGAGGGCAAGCTGCTGCCTCGCACTCGCGAAGAACTTTCAGAACTCGTCCCGCACGGCTTCGTCGCGCTCTGCAACGGCCGCCCGGTAGGTTTCGTCGCACTGGAAGTCTATTCCCGCAAGCTCGCCGAAGTTCGCAGCCTGGCTGTCAGTTCTGATTTTCGCCGCCAGGGTGTCGGCAAGAAGCTCGTCGAGCAATGTGTCAACCGGGCTCGCGACCTCAACGTCCTGGAAGTGATGGCGATCACATCGTCCGAAGAGTTCTTCCAGTCCTGCGGCTTCGATTTCACGCTGCCCGGCGAGAAGAAGGCCCTCTTCATGACGACCCGTGACGGGTATTGAGACCAACTGGTCTTGGCACCTCATCGCATTGATTGCACGAGTTTAGGAACAGGCCGACTTAGGAATACGGAGTCGCGGTCCGTAAATCTCAGCAGCAGATCATGAGCACTGGTCACTCCGATCCGCGGAGTAACTGCGATCTGTTCGTCCGCGACTGGAGCGCCAGCTTCCACCCATAACGATTCAGCGACGTACAGCTTATGCCCGTCGAATCGACGATCGATGCCAAAGGCTTCGCACAGGCGGGCAGGGCCGCGGCAGAGGTCTCGCAATTTCTCAGTTCCGCGGCGAACTTGCATGAATTCCAGACCGGAAACAGGTTCCAACGCGCGAATCAGCACGGCGCTCGGGACACCTTTGGCCTCGGTCACCGTGTTCAGGCAGTAACGCGAGTGGATGGAGTACACATAGGCGAGCCCCGGCGGACCGAACATGCTCGTGTTGCGCGGAGTTGGCCCGCGACTGGCATGACAGGCGGAGTCGCCCGTCGCCAGATACGCCTCGGTTTCGACGATACGACCAATCGTGCGGCCCGAGGGTGATTGATGAACCAGCAGTGCTCCCAGCAGTTCACGAGCCACAGTTACCGGGTCACGGGCGTAGAACGAACGCTTCAGTACTTGTGGCACGATGCTCAGCCTGGCTTTGTTCCAAGTTATTTCAGCGTTCCACTTTGACGACTTCGATCTTCAGGTTGCTGAGCACATTCAGCAGCGGCAGGAATGCTGAGACTGGCGTCGGGCCGTCGTCGCTGAGATCCGAGTCCGCGAACTTGATGTGTCCCGGTCCGATGCCACCGAGCCCGAGCGTGCCATCAAGTGGTACCCACTTGCCGCCGATAAACGCCTCAGTCCACATGTGGCCCCCGAAGGCTCCGAGCTTGTCGGCGTAGACCAGTCCGACGGCGACGCGGGAAGGAATCTGCTTGGCGCGCAACATGGCCGCCAGCAGGCAGGCATGTTCGGTGCAGTCACCCTCCATGCTCTTGGCGACCTCGGCCGCCGATGCCAGAGCCGTCGAGAAGTTCTTCTTCTTCAACTCGGTGAGGATGTATTTCTCCATCCGCGTCGCGATGGTTCCCGCATCTTCGGAACCCAGGGCTGCTTTGTTCGCGTGCTCTTGAACTCTGGCGTCTTTGGACTGCAGATAGGACGTTTCACCAAGATACTGCGGCTGCTTCTTGTTGCCGGAGTCAACATTCTTGGTCGCCGACAAGGCGACGACAGTCAGCTCTACAACGTGCTCGCTGACGCGATTCGCCGTCTGAGTCTCCGTTGTCGGAATTACCTGACTTGCATCTGCCTCGGGTGTGGAAATCTTGTAGATGGCACGCTTCGCCTTATGCAGATTGACCGGAGGGTTTTCGACTTTCACCAGCGTTCCGACCGCGACGTCCAGTTCCTCGCCAGCGATTGCTTGCAGAGCGACATCTTTCGAGACCGAATAGGTCACCATGCCCAGTAGATCCGCCTCGGAACGCAGCGCATCACCCTTGTCGTCGACGTACACCCGCACGCCAATTCCCGGCACCAGACTCTGCTCGACTTTGAGCTTCAGCAGCTTGCGTTCAGACCCGTCGTGCAACTTTGTGGCCCGATAGTCGTCGGCGATGATCTTGATGTCCGCCACCTTGGCGAACTCCGGAATGAAGGCTTTGAACGCGCGCGTCTCGCCGGGTTTCAGAGGGTTGTCTTTCAAAAAGCGATCCTGATAGGCCGGCGACTTCACCTGAGGGTCGAGTTCGACGGTGCTGGTTTTTGGGCGCCCGCCGACAATCGTCTCGATCTCCAGCTTGCTGCCATTGACCTTGCCGCTGCTCTTCGTGGACTGCGCCGGCGGGTTGTTCATTTCATAGTTGAAACTCACTAACTGGCCGTCGGGTGTTTCCTCTGTTCGAGTCAGCGAGTCGATCTTCAACTGCTGTCCGAAGCGGCGAATCGCCAAATGTTCCTCGACGCGGCTGACAATAAGCGTACGGCCGGCGCGCTGTTCCCGAGTCACGATCGATCGGCCATATCCCACTCGCTGGCCCGAGAGGTACAACACCTGCCACTGCTCGGTAGGTTCGGAGGTGGCCGGACCGACATTCTGAGCCCGCGCCAGCAGGTCGAATCCAAAGATTCCGAAACAGACCGCCATCAGGGAGAGAAAGTGTCGACGTTGCATGCCAATATCCTTGTGCGGTTGGGCCGCGTGCTGGTGAGAGTCTGCCAGACTCATTGAACTCTCGACAGGTTTTGTATTGTGAGCGTTCCAGAATCGGTAGAGGCTACGTCAGTTGTCGAGCGTCCGCTGAAATCTGATGCGCAGTCGGCTCGCGATTTTCGTCATTCGTCGAGGGTTTCATAATGCGTTGGCACTGTGCCAAAACCATCTTCTGCCTGGGATTGCTGTTATGTGTTGGACTGTATCAGGCCCACGCGCAGCAAGCTCCCGCCGCGAAGCAGGCGCCTGGCACACATCCGGTGAGCCGCAAACTGTTTGATGCTCGAAATTCCAACGGCGACAATCACCTGACGATCGACGAATTCGCTCTTCCATTGCCCGCAGCGCAACGACCCGCGGCTCAACGCGAATACCGTCTGCTAGACCGGGACAAGGACAGCAAGCTTTCGTTTGACGAGTTCCGCAATGCTGCTCGCATCATCCCCTACAACGAGCGTGGCTTCATCACTGATCCGCTCAGCAAGATCATTGATGCGGAGATACGGAAGTATGATGAGAACATCAGCAAATGGGATTCAGACGACAACGGGGAGTTGTCTCTGGCTGAACTCGGCAAGTCATCGTTCTTTTTAGTCTTCGACCGCCCCTTTCTGACTCGCCGTGGTGCGACGTATTTCCTCACCAAGACGCCCAACGGTTCGTGGATGGACCGCAACACCAATGCCCGTCTGTCGCGCGATGAAGTGCGTTACGCGCTCGAAGTGTCATTCGGGATGCGACGCTGGCAGGGTGAGTTGTTGCGCACCAAATCGGGCCGCATTCACAACTGGGCTCTGTTCCGGCATGTCGACGAAAACCGCAATGAGAGCGTCGGACGCTTCGAGTACATCAACCGTGCCGATGACAAAGACAAGCAAACCGCCGAAACCAACTTCGATCAGGCGGATACCGACAAGAGCCTCGCGCTGTCGTTCGCGGAGTGGTGCGCAATCGATCACAAGCAGGTCGAACCCTTCTGGATCTTTCTCGATCGCGACACCGACCTCGACGGCAAGGTGAGCCCGGATGAACTGCGCAAGGGCACTCCCGAAGGGCAGGCTGCTGTCGCGAAGCACATCTTTCCGGGCTTCGATCTGGACAAGGACGGCTTCCTGTCGCTGGATGAATTCTTCGTCACGCCGCTGGTGGATCAAATCTACCAGTGGCATGTACCGATTCAGGACGGAAACGGCGACGACAAACTCAGTCGTGAAGAGTTCATCTACGAAGGCGAGCGGAAGTTCCCCGTCGCGGGCGGATTGTTGGCGCTCTATTTCGACCGCTACGACATCAATAACGACGGCGTGCTTACTCACGATGAGTTCGAATTCAACACGCCCAGGCCGCAATCCAGTTTGTATCGCATGCGAGCTGACGGCACCGATCTGGAGTTGCTCGTCAATCACACAACGCTCGGACGCGGCTTCATTGGGTCGCCGGACATGTCACCCGATGGCAAGTATGTGGCATTCGACTTCACTCCCGTTGAGGGGATTTCTCTCGATGCCCGACGCACCCGCATCTGGATTCTCACGCTGGAGGGTGAACGGGCCGGTACGCTGCGGAACTTCGCCGCTGGGTCTCAACCGGACTGGTCTTGGGACGGAACGCACATCGCTTACACCGTGGGAGCAGACAACCTTTCCAACGCCGCGGAGGGGATCTGGGTTCTGAAGGTGGATGGCTCGAAGTCCTGGCACGTGGCACCGCGACTCAACGACCCGCGCTGGTCGCCCGACGGCCGCTTGCTGCTGTGCATGTCCGGGAGCGGCGTCTCGCGGAGGCTGTTTCTGGTCGATGTTGAATCTTTCGAACAGCGTCAGGTGATGCCTCAACTGCGAGTGCTTGGCAAACCCGACTGGGAGCCGCAGGGGCAGCGCGTCGCCGTTCCGATCCTGGCGAACGGCAATTGTGGTCTGCGCCTGGTGGATGTCCGCAACGAGGATGACACCGGAGCGGAACTGTGGAAGACAAAGTTCGACGTTGAATCCAGTGTCGACAGGTCCCGCATCAACTGGTCGCTGGACGGCAAGGAACTTGTCTTCAGCAAGACGGAGTCGGGAAGATCGGAATTGCATCGTGTCGCGGTGACCAGCCCGGCCGAACCGAAATCCGTGAGGGCCTCAACCGCGCACGAAGACGTCACGGGGATCTGGTCGCGGAATCGCGAGCACGTCATCTTCACGTCAACTCAGCCGCCGGAGGAGCTGGCGGAATTGAAGTCCACTTTCCGGGTGACGATCGAAGCCACCAACTAGCGAAGCTGCGCCTTGGACCGTGGTGTTGTAGGGTGGGACCAGCGTAGCGCCGGCCCACCATCGGTTACTTTGACCGTTGTAGGTTCGTTGGAACCGTGTCGCCGCTGCCTTAGACTACTGACTCCAGATCATTCATCCCGCCTCGTGAGGAATCGTGGTCATGAACTTCACGCAACATCTCGCCTTGGATGCATCGCGTCGCACATTCCTGAAACGCAGTGGATACGGTCTGGGAGCGGCCGCGCTGGGCATGCTCCTGAAAACCGAAGCCGCTCAAGCCGCGAAGACGGAAGCGGCTCAGGGGGTCATTTCGCCACTCCATCATGCGGCCAAGGCCAAGCGGATTATCTGGTTGACCATGGCCGGTGGCCCGACGCATCTTGAGACGCTGGATTACAAGCCCAAGCTGGCAGAGATGCATGGCCAGCCGATGCCGGAAAGCCTCACCAAGGGCCAGCAGATTGCTCAGTTGCAGGGCCAGAAACTGGTCTGCTTTGGGCCGCAGACAAAGTTCAAGAAGTTCGGCAACGCGGGCTCAGAGATCTGCGAGTTGTTTGAACAGACAGGCTCGGTCGTCGATGAAATGTGCATCATCCGTTCGATGACCACGGATGCCATCAATCACGACCCGGCTCACATGTTTATGAACACGGGCTCGCAGATTGCCGGGCGGCCTTCGATGGGCTCGTGGGCGCTCTATGGTTTGGGAGCCGAGGTTGACGACCTGCCCGGCTTCGTCGTCCTGACATCGCTGGGCCGCGGCGGACAGAATCAGCCGATCGCCGCGCGGCAGTGGTCCGCGGGATTCCTGCCGAGCAAGTTTCAGGGCGTGCACCTGCGCAGCAAGGGAGATCCGGTTCTGTACCTCAGCACGCCGCCAGGAGTGTCTCGCGACGTGCAGCGGGATGTCGTGGAGACCATCAACACTCTCAATGCGCAACAAGACACGCTGGTGGGAGATCCCGAGATCGCCACGCGGATCGCGCAATACGAGATGGCCTTCAAGATGCAGGCCAGTGTGCCGGAGCTCATCAACACATCCAACGAGCCTCAGCACATCTTCGACCTCTATGGCTGCAAGCCGAGCGACGGTTCGTTCGCTTCCAACTGCCTGCTTGCCCGTCGGCTGGCCGAACGTGGCGTGCGGTTCATTCAGCTTTATCACAAGGACTGGGACCATCACGGCGGCGTCGGCGACGGCGTGAAGCTGAAGGCGGAAGAAATCGATCGCGCTCAGGCGGCGCTGATTAAGGACCTCAAACAGCGCGACATGCTGAAGGACACATTGATCGTGTGGGCCGGCGAGTTTGGTCGCACGCCGATGTCTCAAGGCGGCAACGGTCGCGACCATCACAACAAGGGCTTTTCGATCTGGATGGCCGGTGGCGGTATCAAGGGCGGATTGAACTACGGGGCGACCGATGACTTCGGCTACGCGGCTGCCACCAACGTGGTCACCGTGCACGATGTCCACGCGACGATGCTGCACCTGCTGGGCGTCGATCACAACCGCTTCAGCTACAAGTTCCAAGGGCTTGATGCGCGATTGTCTGGCGTCGAAGGCGCGAACGTGCTGAAGGATATTCTGGCCTAGAGCCACTTCCCGCAGACGCTCGCATTGTCGTCTTTCGGTTCGCGAAAGAACGCTGCCCATTCTGAATTCACTCTCCACTCGTATTGAGAGCGTGTTACATGTCTCACTTCCTTTTGAATCGTCGTGGCTTTCTGCGAACGTCTTCAGCCACAGTGGCGGGTCTGTGGCTGTCTGGCCATGGTTTGCGAGCCGATGATGCTCCGGCTCGTCGCTCGCCGCTGAAGGTTCAAAGCGAATCCCCGTTTAACGCTGAGCCGCATCTGGACTCACTCATTGCGAATCGGCTGACCCCCGTCGAGCAGTTCTTTGTGCGGTGTCACGGACCGGTCCCAAAGCTGAACGCCGATGCCGTGAAAGTCTCCGTTGAGGGACTCGTCCATCGCCCGCAGGCGCTGACATTGGCTGAGATCCGAGCCAAGTTCGTTGAACACACCGTCGAGGCCACGCTGACCTGTGCGGGGAATCGACGCTCGGAACTCAGCCAGATCAAGAAGGTGGGCGGCGTGGCCTGGGAAGCTGGAGCGATCAGCCATGCGGAATGGTCTGGAGCCGCTTTGTCGGACATCCTGAAGCTGGCAGAACTGAAGCCGGACGCGAAGCACGTCTGGTTTGAAGGTGCCGACCCCATCACTGATAAAGACGGTAGCGTTGCTCCATTCGGGGCCTCGATTCCGCTCGAAAAGGCGATGTCGCTTGATGCTCAGGTTCCCGGTGGCTTGATTGCCTACCTCATGAACGGCCAGACGCTGACTCCCGAGCACGGTTTCCCGTTTCGCGGGATTGTGCCCGGATACATCGGGGCTCGCAGCGTGAAATGGCTCAACAAGATCGTCGTCAGCGATCGTCCGTCACCGAACCATTACGTGGCCGATGCCTACAAAGTTGTGCAGACCGACAGCCCCGAAGAGCGAGCGAAGCTCGACCCGATCTACGAGTTCGTCGTCAACGGGGCGATCGGTTCGCCAGTTTCCGGCGCGACGATCAAGGGTTCGAAGGTCACGGTCTCCGGTTACGCTCTACCGACGGGGCGACCCGGCTGCACCATTCAGCAGGTTTCCGTCTCGTCAGATGGTGGTAAGTCATGGACCGACGCCAAGTTGAACGGACCGGGTCGGGCCTTCTGTTGGCAATTGTGGTCCGCAGAACTGCCCGTGACGGCCGCGACGCAGCAATTGACGGTTCGCGTGCGTGATTCACTCGGCAACGAACAGCCCCAGAAGGGAACCTGGAACTTCAAAGGCTACCTCTACAACGGCTGGCACAGCGTCTCCGTGAAGGCCGGTGCTTGAAACGTCCGCCTGACAATTTATGCGTTCGTTACTTTCAAACTCTGTAGTCATTCCGGCGGATAGAGACTTCTCCGCGCGGCACAGCAATTGCCACCAGACAAACCTCTAAGGGCGAGACTGCGCACCGGATTGTTTCCGCTGTTTAACACGGCGGAGCAGCAAGCGGGCGCTCAACACAGTAAAGGTTGTCATAGTGCTGCGGAGAATCACCAACGCTTGGAAGTGTCAACGTGCAACGGGCCGTAAGCGCGGTTCGATCTTCGTTGAGTACATCCTGCTGATTACGATCGTTGGCATCGGCGTCATTGTCGGTCTGGCGACGATCCGGTCCGCGCTCGTCAACGAACTGATCGATTTGGCCAACGCCATTAACGCCATCAACGTGTAGTTCTTCGGCGAATGTCTCAATAGCACTCGCAGCGCTAACCTTCTTGTGCGTCTTACTTTAGTGCGTCGGTTCCCGCTTCGAGCCATTCATGCAGCGCCCTTCTTTGAATTCTCCAATACAGCTCAACCGGCGTCGTCGGCTGGGCGTAATCGCGCTGGAATTCATCATCTGCATGCCGGTTCTGTTCATCGCCACCCTAGCCTGCTTTGAGTTTGCGTTTATCGGGCTTGTGCTGCAGGTTGGCAGTGCGGCTGTCATCGAAGGTGCGCGCGAAGGTGCTAAGTCCTACTCGGCAGCGCTTCCATTCGATAACAATCCGCCCGGGTTTGGTGATCCAACGTCGAGCGACGACATTGCGGACAAGATTACACTGGCGATGGATCAGTATCTCGCCGTGCACGGCATCGAACTGCGAATGCCCGGCATCAATGACGACCTGACGCGCGCGAACGCTTTCATTCGCATCGAACGCGGAGTCAACACGGCCGAACGCGGCGACGTGACTCTCTCGGCGCTCTGCCCTAGAACGGGGGCTGCTCCCGGTCCGAACGAAATTGTCGTGACGCTGGGCTTCCCGCTGGTCGATAATGCCAGTCCGCAAGGGCTCGGCAACCCGGTGGGAGATTGGCTCGCACCGTACGGTTTGTCTTTCGTCGGCTACCGCTTCACGCTGAGCTCCCGCGCTGTTCTGGAGTAATGCATGCAGCCGGTCATCCAGGATTTCATCTCCTGGTTTTGTCGCTTCGTGATGGTGTCCGCCGTGCTGCTGGTGGCCGTGCATCTGTTCGCCGAGCGCCGCCGGGCGAAGCTGAAAGCCAAGGCCAAGCAGGCTCAGCCTCAGGGCGGAATGAAGGTCATCACGCGGAATGCAGATCCGAGATAAGGCAGCGGCTCGACGCGCGTGATGAAGTAGCCGCAGCAAGGGAATGAGAAGCGACCGCGGGGCGCGAAACGCTTTCACGCTCGCGCCCGGTCGGAAGCAATCGGCTACTCCTGACGAGCCTTGCGGCGGGTCTTGGTTTCCTTCACAGCAGGAGCGGCTTCGGACTTCTGGCATTCGCAGTCCTGAGCTGACTGCTTCTTCTGCACTTCCTGAGTGGTGATTTCTTCAACCAGCACGTTGTCGTCGGCTTCGACCAGCGCGTACACCTGCGGTTGAGGTGCATAGGCAGCTTGAGGCGGCGCGGCCGTGAACTGCTGGGGTTGCTCGAAGACCTGGAAGCTGGCGGCTCCTAAGTCTGTTTCTTGCACTGCCTGGTCCGAGAAACCGGAGAACCGGGCTCGACCGCTGCTCACTGCAGTGGAAGTCTGACGGAATCCAGACCCGGCTTTGAAAGCTCCGAAGGTCGTACCACTCGAAACGCCACCGTTCACGCAGCCAGGAATGCCAATCTGCGTGGTTCCGTTCGACGTGTAGCCACTGACGGAATAACTCTGATCGAACGAACGAATCGCGCGGGCGAAGTCGTCGAGTTCGTCGTTGAGCGCGTTCGAGGTGCTGGCGATTCCGCCAACCAAAGCGAGGGTTCCGACGGTCCCCACCATGACGTGTTCCAGCGTGACGGTCGCACCGACCTCGTCGCGCCACAATGTCTGCAGCAATCGAGTCAACATGTTCTCTCTCCAAGCAAGGGCACTGGTGTCTCTCTTCTGCGGCCCAAAGACGTCTCTCACGCGTCGATGGACCGCCACATAATGTCAAAATAGACAAATTACACAGAATGAGCAATACGCGTTCTGTTCCGGTTGTGCGGATTGTGCCGATTAGTTGGCCTCCCATTCGCGTTGGCGAAGGTGCCTGTAACTACTGATCTGACTTGCCGATACAGCGAAAAATGGCCATTATCGCCGGATCGGTCGTCCTCAGTCGCAGACGCGTCAGCGACCAAATCACGGCCGGACCTTCTGACTCTGGTGAGGTGCTCTATGTTGCGACGGTTCGTAGCGGCGGCGGTCTTGGCGACGTTGATGAACGGTTCAGGCCAAGCCGAAAACTGGTCCCGCTTTCGAGGCGATGACGGCACTGGAGTCAGCGCTCAAAAAGGTCTGCCGTTGACGTGGAGCGATGGCAATTACGCCTGGAACATCGAACTACCCGGCGAAGGCCACGCGGCACCGATCATCTGGGAGAAGACGCTCTTCACAACGTCCGCAACCGATCAGGGCAAAACCCGGCTGCTGATCTGTCTGGACGCCGAAACCGGAGCGGAACGATGGACGAGGTCCATCGGGATGAATGTCAGCGTCAAACATCCGAAAAGCAGTTGGGCGTCCAGCACCCCTGTCACCGACGGCAAACTGGTCTACGTGGCATTTGCAGACGAGGAGAAGTACCTCGTCAACGCTTACGATTTCGACGGCAAACTAGTCTGGCGACGTGATGTTGGTCCCTTCGAAAGTCAGCATAATTTAGGGGTTTCCCTGATGCTGTTCGAAGACATGCTCATCGTTCCCAATGAGCAGGATGGGCCCAGTTCCATGATCGCCCTAGACAAACGCACGGGCGAAACTCGCTGGCGACAACTGATGGAGATCGCGCGAGTTTCGTACTCGACGCCCATCATCGTGCCGGATGCTCAGCAGCAGCCTCAGTTGATCTGCGCGAGCCAGGCGATGGGCATTACCAGCTTGAATCCTCGAACCGGCAAGCTGAACTGGGCGAGTGGCAAGTTCCCGCTGCGGACGGTCGCTTCACCGGTTTTCGCCGACGGACTCCTGATTGCGTCCTGCGGCCAGGGCGGTGCGTTCGGAGTGCTTCAGATTGCGGTGGAAGCTGCGGGGAAACTGGACGAAGAGGGGCGGCCCAAAATTGCATGGCAGCGCAAGAAGACAATTCCTTATGTCCCAACACCGATCGCTTACGAGGGTCACCTTTACGAATGGGGCGATCAGGGAATCGTCTGCTGTGTCGATCTGAAGACAGGTCAGGACGTCTGGACCAAGCGCATTGGCGGCAACTTCAGCGGTTCACCATTGTGCATTGATGGCAAAATTTATGCGGCTGCGGAAGATGGTGAAGTCATTGTGATCAAGGCTGCTCCCGTTTATGAAGAGCTCGGTCGCACCAAACTCGGAGATCCGAGTCACGCAACTCCGGCGGTTGCGAATGGTCGCCTGTACTTCCGGACTTTCCACCGGCTGATGTGTTTGCAGGCGAAGCCCGGGAACTAGCATCACAGACGTTTCGTCTGTGTCTGTTCTCTGCGACTCGATTTGGGCGTGCGTTCGCTCGGTTACTGCGCCTACAAACAACATCCACGACGGGCCATTTTACTCCTTGTTGCATTTGCTGAGTGAGGTGGATGATGGCCGCGTGGCGTGGAGGGCCGTGTCCTGACTGTGGTCAGGATGTGCCGGCCAATGTTGTTCATTGCCAGTTCTGCCGGGCGTTGCTGAATTCCGATTTGAGGGAGGCAGAAGTGGTTGTTCCCAAGTATTTTGAATTGCAGGAGATCGGCTCCGTGATTTCAGTTCCGGTTACTGGTTATCACGTGCTCTGTCCGCACTGCGAACGAGAGTTGAGGATCAACAAGAAGTACGCCGGGTGTCCCGTGGCCTGCAAGTTCTGCAGCGGCCAGTTCAAGCTGGACATCACGAACCCGCGCGTCAAAACGAAGGCGTTCTACCTCGACTGCCCGCACTGCGAAAAAGAATTGCGAGTGGCTCCCAAGTATCTGGGGATGAAGGTCGCCTGTAAGCTGTGCGGCGGCCACGTTGAAATCGTGTCGGGGAATGGGTCGGCTTAGTTGCCCGGCTCTCACGGAGTTCGGCAGATTCGTGGCTGATGAGGATTCACCATGCCACGAATCGTTGCGATTGTGCTGGCCGCCGTGTGGTTGCTGTGCGGCCAACGCGTCTGGTCTCAAGATGCACCGCGACCGAACATCCTGTGGATCACCAGCGAGGACAACGGCCCTCACCTGGGCTGCTACGGTGACGCCTACGCGACCACTCCGCAGTTGGATGCTTTGGCCGCGAAAGGGCTGCGTTATCTGACCTGTTGGTCGAACGCCCCCGTCTGCGCACCCGCCCGGACGACGATCATTACGGGCGTCTATCCGACATCGACCGGGTCAGAGCACATGCGGTCGAACGTGCGGATGCCAGGCTTCATGAAGATGTATCCGCAGATACTCCGCGAAGCGGGCTATTACTGCACCAACAATAGCAAAGAGGACTACAACCTCGAAAAGCCGCCGGGCGTCTGGGATGAGTCTTCCGGCAAAGCCCACTGGAAGAACCGCCGGTCGGGGCAGCCGTTCTTTGCGATCTTCAATCACACCGTCACTCACGAGAGCCAGATTCGCAAACGGCCGCATCGCGCGGTGCATGACCCGGCGAAGGTTCGGATTCCGGCCTATCACCCTGACACCCCGGAAGTGCGACAGGATTGGGCGCAGTACTACGACAACCTCACAACGCTGGACGGTCTGGTCGGCAAGAACCTGCAGGAGTTGGCTGAAGCCGGACTCGCCGAGAACACGATCGTCTTCTACTTCGGCGATCATGGATCTGGCATGCCGCGCAGCAAACGCTCGCCGTGCGATTCGGGGTTGCACGTGCCGTTGCTGGTCTACATTCCGGAGAGGTTCGCGCACCTGCGACCGAAGGAGTATCAGCAGGGCGGCACGTCCGATCGGCTGGTGAGCTTTGTTGACCTCGCTCCGACTCTCTTGAGCTTAGTCGGCATGAAGCCCGCCGAATGGATGCAAGGGCATGCCTTTGCTGGCCAGCATGACGCCGGGCCTCAGCAGTACCTGTTCGGCTTTCGTGGCCGCATGGATGAACGGCTCGATCTGATCCGCAGCGTTCGCGATCAACGCTACGTCTACGTGCGTCAGTTCATGCCGCACAAGCCGTACGGACAACACGTCTCATACATGTTTGAGACACCAACGACGCGCGTCTGGAAGCAGTTGTTCGATGCTGGCAAGCTCAACGCCGCGCAGTCTGTGTTCTTCCAACGAAAGGCACCAGAAGAACTCTATGACCTGCAGTCCGACCCGGACGAAGTCCACAATCTGGCCGGGCGGCCTGAGCATCAGGCGACTCTGGAACGCCTTCGAGGGGCGCAGCGAGACCTTGTGTTCAAGATTCGCGATGTCGGCTTCTTGCCCGAGAACGAGATCCACACACGTTCTGTGAACTCGTCGCCGTACGAAGTCGGCCACGATGATACGGATTATCCTCTGAAACGAGTTTTCGAGACCGCCGAACTCGCAGCGAGCGATCGAGCGAACAGCGCCGAATCGCTGGGCAAGCTCCTGAAAGATGCCGACAGCGCCGTGCGTTACTGGGCCGCGCTCGGGCTGTTGATCCGGCAAGAGAAAGGGGTTGGTGCTGCTCGCAACGAACTGCGCGCCGCGTTGGAAGATACATCGCCGAGCGTACGAATCGTCGCCGCGCAGGCATTGGCTCAGTACGGCGAGCCTGCCGACGTTCCGAAGTGTCTTGATGTTCTGGTCGAATTGGCCGATGTCAAACAGCAGAAGATTTACATCGCGGTGCAGGCACTGAACGCTCTGGATGAACTCGACGAAAAAACTCGACCGGCAATTGATGCGATCCGTTCATTGCCCTCTGGTGACAAGTCCACTCCGCAGCGTTTGGGTGACTACATTCAACGATTGAAGACAAAGACGCTGGGCGATCTGACAAGCAGCAATGAGCAGAACAAATAGCCCGATGATAGAACTCGCACCGAGACGCGAAATGAGCAACCACCTCAACGGAGTGCACGTGAAAGCCAGCAACTGATGGCGAACGACAAGAACAAGCAGAAACATCGCATCTCGTTCCGCAAGAATCGCGGCAACCGGTCGCGGCAGGTGGACTTCACTCGTGAAGTCGATCTGTCGTCCGAAGACGACGAGCAGACGTCGCGAGTTGTCGATTTGCCGCACACTGAGCGCCTTACCGGCAAGGGCGCGCTGACTCGCAACCGCACCGTGATCGCCGAGACTGACGAGGCGGGCGAACTCGTGTTGGACGTTGATGTCGCGAGCTGTTTGCGTGGTCGCGTGTTGTCGCCGATCGGGTTGAACTCGTTAGTGCAGAGCGAAGATGGCCGACTGTTTGAATGTACCGTGCGTCGGCTGGTACGCACGATGGCTCGCGACGGCCGCAATGCCATCGTTGCAGGCGACTGGGTCTTGTTCGAACCACAGAGCGATCGACTCGGCGTGATCCAGCGCGTTGAACCTCGCAAGACCACACTGGGTCGAGGTTCGAAGCGGCATGAGCACATCATCGTCGCAAACATTGATCAGATTGTGATTGTGGTCTCAGCCAACGAACCGCCGCTGAAGCCCAGCTTGATCGATCGTTTCATCATCAGCGCGACCAAAGGTGGCGCTGGAGTTTTGATCTGCATCAACAAGGCAGACCTGGTCGATCCCGCGGAACTGCAGATGCTGATTGGCATCTATGGCCGCATCGGCTGTCAGGTCGTGCTGGTCAGCGCTTCGACCGGGGCTGGCATGGATCGACTGCGGACGTTGCTGCGCGATCGCCAGTCGGTGTTCACGGGACAGAGCGGCGTCGGCAAATCGTCGCTGCTGAATACCATTCAGCCCGGCTTGGCCCGAGCCACTGGTGAAGTCAGCAACTGGACTCAAAAGGGTAAACACACGACCCGCACGGCAGTGCTGATGCCCTTGGCCACCGGGGGGTGGGTGGTGGATACGCCGGGCATTCGCCAGATGGAATTGTGGGACGTGTTGCCTGAGGAAGTGGAAGGCTACTTCGTCGAGTTCCGGCCGTTCGTGTCGTATTGCCAGTTTCCCGATTGCTCACACACTCACGAGAAACAATGTCGCGTCAAGCAGGCGGTGCGCAGCGGGCTAATCGCGGCGGCACGCTATGAAAGTTATCTCCGAATTCTGTCCGGCCAGGATGAAGACGACTGAGCGAGTTTGAGCCGGGCTGCTTGCGAAAGCTCCGTGAGTGATGCAACGATCGACTGTGCTCTGGCGCTTAATGGCATCACACATCGACGATCACATCGTCGCAAGGAGACAGCGCATGGCAGGGTTGAACCGGCGAGACTTCATCCAGGAAACGCTTCTGACGACTGCGGCCGGCTGGTCGCTGTCGGCCTCTCGACTCTTGAACGCCGCCGATACGAGCGCCGGAAGTTTGCATGTCGCTCCCTTCCGCTTTGATGTCACCCCGCCGTTTGGACATTCCTGCTGCGGTGGCTGGATCAAGCCCATTGAAGCTGTTGACGATACGCAAGAGGCTGTCGGCGTCGTGTTGCTCGGCGCTGGCAAGCCGATTGTCTTGTGTGCGGTCGATTGGACCGGCCTGTTGAATGAAGCGCATGTCGAATGGCGAACCGCGTTGGCTCAAGCGGCGGGAACAACTCCTGATCGAGTCGCCGTGCACTGCGTGCATCAGCACAACGCGCCGTTCGCGTGCCTCGAAGCCGAACGCATCGTTTCGGCCGAAGGCGATCTCCCACACATCGTGATGGTCGACTTCTTCAAGCGATGTCTGGACCAGGCGCGACAAGCCGTTGAGAAGGCGATCCCGAAAGCTCGCGCGGTGACGCACATTGGCTGGGGCCAAGGTGAGGTCAAAGAAGTTGCCAGCAATCGACGAGTGCATCGCGACGCGAATGGCAAGATCATCGCCATGCGCGGCAGCGCGTCGAAGGACGAAAAGCTGCGAGCGCTGCCCGAAGGTTTGATCGATCCCTTCTGCAAGACCATCGCGTTCTTCGATAACGACAAGAAAGTGGCGGCGCTGCATTACTACGCTTGCCACCCGATGAGCTACTACGCGGACGGTCGAGCCAGCAGTGACTTCGCCGGGTTGGCTCGCAAGCAACGTCAACTGGACGAGCCCGATTGCACCCATCTCTACTTCACGGGCTGTTCGGGCAACATCGCTGCCGGAAAGTACAACGATGGCTCCAAGGAACTGCGTCCCATCCTGACGAAGCGGCTTTACGAGGGGATTGTGGCCTCAGAGGCCAAGTTCGAAAAAGCCGCCGTCAAAACGCTCAACTGGAAGACCGCCGAGGCGTTGCCGCCGCCGCTGAAGACTCTGGATGCCGAAGCTCTCGCCAAGCGGATCGCGACCAAGACCGAGGCTGTCGTAAATCGCAACCGGCCTTCGTATCAGCTTGCCTGGCTGCGTCGTTCGGCCAAGAAGATCCCGATCGTGCTCAGCTCATTGCATATCGGCGATGTGAAGCTGCTGCATCTGCCGGCGGAGTCGTTCATTGAATATCAGCTGCGCGCCCAAGGTCTACAGAAGGACAACTTCGTCTGCGTCGCCGCTTACGGAGATGGCGGTCCGTGGTACATCCCGACTAAAGAGGAGTATCCAGCAGGCGGCTACGAAGTGAGCGTCGCCTTCTGTGAACCGGACATCGATGACATCCTAACCGCCGGAATGCGTGAGATTCTGGCTTGATGGGCAAGGTCAGTTAACTCAGGTCGTCACGACACGCGTCTTGTCGACGATCTGGCGGATGGCGTCTTGTGAGCGTTTGCGCTGGCCTTCGCGGACGAGGCCTTTGCAGATGACTCGGTGCGCGAGCGCCGGAATGGCCAACTGCTTCACGTCATCGTGAGTCATGTAGTTCCGGCCCTCGACGAGCGCGAGCGACTGCGCCGTCCGATAGTAGGTCAGCGCGCCGCGGGTGCTGACTCCCAAGGTGAGTTCGGGATGCGTGCGCGTCGCGGAGACGATCTGCAACAGGTAATTGGCGATGGTGTCATCGACCTTCACGGCCCGCACTTCTTCCTGCAGCGCGGCGAGTTCCTGCGCGCTGATCACGGACTGGAGCCGATCGACGGGTTGCCCCCCGCGATGTTGGGCCAGAATGCGGCGTTCCACGTCAATGTCGGGGTAGCCGATCGAAATGCAGAGCGCGAAACGGTCCAACTGGTTTTCTGGCAGCGGGAACGTGCCTTCGGACTCAAAAGGATTCTGCGTAGCCAGCACGAAGAAGGGTTGCGCAAGCTGGTGAGTCACACCTTCGATCGAAACCTGCCCTTCGTTCATGGCTTCCAGCAGGGCGCTCTGGGTTCGAGGCGTTGTGCGATTGATTTCGTCGGCGAGCAACACGTTGGTGAAGATCGGCCCGCGACGGAAATCGAACTGACCCAAATTGGGTAGGAACACGCTGGACCCGAGAATGTCGCTCGGCAGCATGTCCGGGGTGAATTGCAGTCGCGTGAACTGCACATCAAGGCTCTTCGCCAGTGCCTTTGCCAACGACGTCTTGCCCACGCCTGGCTGGTCTTCAATCAGCAGGTGGCCGCCAGACAGCAGAGTGACGATGGCAAGTTTCACCGCTTCGGGTTTCCCGATCACGGCGGACTGAATGTTGTTGATCAGTTTCTGAATCAACGAATGGTCGGCAGGCACTCAAGACTCCGTGGTGATTTCAGGGCGACAGGCGATGTGATTTTGAGAAAGGCGTCATGCAGACGGGCAGCCGAAAGCGGTAGAAGAGATTACTGAGCGGGGATGTCGCTCCACAGCCAGCGCAAGGATTCGGGCAGGATCGCTCCACCATGCTTGCCGCTATGGCCTCCGTCACCCATCTCGAACTTGTGCTCGTAACCTTTGAACTTCAGGGACGAAACCATCTGCTGATTGGCGAGCGGCCAGTTACCGTGCAGGTTGTCGAGATCGTTTGAACCTTCCTGCAGGAAGACCTTGATAGGCTTCTTTTCGGTCTTGCGAATCAACGCCTGACAATCATGACCGCCGCGAATGTTGGTGAAGCTGCCAATGTGGCTCAGCACCTTGCGAAACTGGTCAGGACGTTCCCAGGCGACCGTCCAGGCGCAGATGGCGCCGGAGCTGATGCCGCAGGTCGCTCGATGCTCCGGTGTCTTCGAAATGGAATACTGAGCTTCGATCGGCGGCAGGACTTCCTCGATCAATAACTTGGAATACAGATCCCCGAGCGAGTCATATTCAAAGCTACGGTTGCTGCGCGGCTTGCCGTCTTGCACGGCAGATGGAATGTTGCCGGGCGAAATGAAGACGCCGATCGTCACAGGCATCTCTTTCTTATGAATCAGATTGTCAAAGACGACGGGCACTCGAAACTGGCCGTTCTCGCTGACGTAAGTACCGCCGTCCTGAAATACCATCAGGCAGGCGGGCTTTTCTTTGTTGTATTGAGCGGGCACGTAGACCCAGACATCGCGTTCGGTGCCGGGGTAGGCCTTCTCGCTCTTGAACTTAGATTGCGTGACTGTGCCCTTTGGGACGCCGTCCTGCCGCATCGACTCCGCGCCCAGCTTGTAGTCATCAATCGCGAACGCCGTGGTAGCGAACAGGGCAACACACAATCCGAGGAGATAGGGCGACCGCATCAAGACTCTCCGCAAAGACTCCGCACTTTCATGACCGAATGGGAGACAAACGATATCGGGACAGCCTGCGTCTGGCGAATCTCAGCGGCAACAACGGCCGTGAATCGCTAACTTTCGCAGCCTTATGAATTCATCAACTCAAGATCTGCAGCTCGTGGCAACGAGCACCTTCGGCCTCGAAGCCGTTGTCTCGCGCGAGCTGACTGCGCTCGGCTACACCGATCAGCGCACGCTGGATGGTCGCGTTTTCTTCCGTGGAGACGTAGCGGCGATCTGCCGGGCTAATCTCTGGCTGCGATGTGCGGATCGCGTGGAAATCGTGTTCGGTCAGTTCCCGGCTCGGGACTTTGGTGAGCTGTTTGATCGCACGACGGAACTGCCCTGGGAGCAGTGGATTCCGCGTGACGGGCAGTTTCCCGTCGATGGCCGGTCGGTGAAGTCGCAACTGCACAGCGTGCCGGACTGTCAGCGGATCGTGAAGAAGGCCATCGTCGAGCGGCTCAAGAAAGTCTACGGCGTCAATTGGTTGGACGAGTCCGGCGCAACCTACGGCGTAGAGGTCGCCCTACTAAAGGACGATGTGTCACTGACGATCAATACGTCCGGCCCGGGACTGCATCGGCGCGGATATCGGCGGCTCAACGCGAAGGCTCCGCTGCGAGAGACTCTGGCGGCAGCGTTGGTGAAGCTCAGTGTCTGGAATGCGGAGCGACCGTTTATCGATCCATGCTGCGGCAGCGGGACGATTCCGATTGAGGCGGTCTTGATCGCGCGAAACATCGCACCCGGCCTGCGGCGTGAGTTCGCCGCTTCGAACTGGCGCCAGATCGGCGCCGCCGAATGGCAGGAGGCGCGCGCGGAAGCGATGGATCTCGTGCAACCCGCTTCCCCGAATGTGCTTGTCGGCACAGACATTGATGCGAGCGTTCTCGAACTGGCACGATTTCATGCGCGGCAGGCGGGCGTTGAGAACTCGATTCACTTCCAGCAACGACGATGCGAAGAGTTTTCGTCACCACGATCCTATGGCTGCTGGATCACCAATCCACCCTACGGTGAGCGAATGGGCGATGCACGCGACGTCGAACGCCTTTACCGCACGATGGGTGATCTCTGGGACAAGCTCGACACCTGGTCGTTCTTCGTCATCGCTGCGGATCCGGACTTTGAACATCTGGTGCGGCGTCCCGCGACTCGTCGACGTAAGCTCTACAACGGCAATCTGGCTTGCACGTACTATCAGTTTCTGGGACCGCGTCCTCCCTTGCCGTTGGCAAAAACGTCCGAGGAGTCGTAGTTCCCATGGCAGAGTTGTCGAGTCCGCACCAAGGCCTGAGCAAACGACTCGCATCTTCTGCGGTGAATTCCACCGGGCAGTTTGACTGGATTCTGCAAATCGCCAGACTGCAGCCATGCTGCCGACGTTTCTTTGATCAATGAGCTGTCCGGATGACTGTTGCCGCTGATTCAACGAATGCTGTTTCAACTCCGCCGACGGAGAAGGTTCCGGCAATCGATCGTCGATCGTTGAACTTGCCGAACCTGATCACGCTCAGCCGGCTGCTGTTGTCGTTCGTGTTGTTTGGCATGATGTCGCATGGCGGCTGGTGGCTATCGTCAGCGGCGGTCTTTGCCTTCGCGGCCGCAACGGACGCTGTAGACGGCTACATCGCCCGCAAGTATGGGCTCGTCACGACGCTGGGACGCATCCTCGATCCGTTCGTCGACAAGATCATTGTGTGTGGTGCGTTCGTGTTTCTGCTGGAACGCCCCGTCGAGTCCGGTGTTAATGGCTGGATGGTGATTGCGGTGATCGGTCGTGAGATGTTCGTGACTGGCTTGCGGTCATTCCTGGAGCAGGCAGGCCGTGACTTCTCGGCGGTCTGGAGCGGCAAGATCAAGATGGCCCTGCAATGCATTGCAGTCACCGTAAGCCTGGCATCGCAAAGTCCTCTCTTTAGCGAATCGCACAACTTCTTGATGCTGCGCGACGTGCTGTTGTGGTCAGCCGTTGTCGTGACGATCTATAGCGGGTTGCTCTACGCTTGGCGCGGATTTCAAATGCTCCGTCCTGCGACGAAGTAACCATGACGGACGGTCTGTTCGTCGAATGTGCCTGATTCGCCACGAAAGAGCGTCTGCCTCATGCTGACCTTTGCGCTACGCAATCTGTTGAGCCGACCGGCGCGGTCGTTGTTGTCGTTGCTCGGTCTGACGGTAGCGATCGTCGGTATGGTGGGCTTGTTCTCGGTGGCCGAGGGCATCGATCAGACGGTCGATCAAACCTTCAACCGCATTCCCGGTTTGGTCTGCATGCAGCGCGGGGCGCCGATCCCGCTGTTCTCGCGCATTCCGCTCGCGTGGCGTGATGAGATTGAAGTGCTGCCCGGCGTGAATGTGGTCAGCGCCGAGATCTGGATTCGAGTCAACGTCGTCAACGGCAAGACCATCGTCGCGCCGCCTCGATTCCTGTTCGGAGCCGACCTCGATGCGCACGCCAAGTTGAAATACAGCGTCTACGGCAGCGCGATGGTCGAGGGACGCTATCTCGACCTCAGTGACAAAGGTTCGCAGCACTGCGTCGTCAGCCGACAGATTGCTGAGGAGTTCAAGCTCGAAGTTGGTGATTCGTTCGTAGTCAACGAAATGCCGCTGAAGGTGATCGGCATCTATCACTGCGGGTCGTTGCTGCTCGACGTCGCGATTCTGGTGGATCAGGGGTTGGTGCGTCGGATGTCGATGTTCGATTCGCGCGCCGTGTGTTCATTCTATGTAGAACCAACCGGCGAGATCCCGAACGACCAGTTGGCGGAGAGCATTCGAGCCGTCTTTCGCGGCCGCTCGCACGTGGCGTGGCAACCAACGTCCCTGCTGTTTTCAGCCATGGGATCTGTCGGCTCGACGCGCAGCGCACCAGTCGAAGGTGAAACGGACAACCCGCTGGTGAACCTGATTCGGCGCACGGATACAGCGATTAAGTCCACACGAAAAACGACCGCTGCTCAGCCGAGTGATGAACCGCCCGCGCCCGGCAGCACAGCTCAGAAGGTGGCTCACCAGAAGGCGACCAATGCAGATGACGAGGAAGAAACGTCGCCGCTGGAAATCCGGTCGTCGTCTGATTGGGCGGAACGGTTTGACGAGTTCAGCTCGGGGCTTGATATCTTCCTGGCTATCATGACGAGCATCGGGCTGACGATCGCCGTCTTGAGTATCATCAACACGATGCTGATGAGTGTCACCGAACGCATCATTGAATTCGGCATCCTCAAAGCGAACGGCTGGTCGCGATCCGACGTGATGAAGCTCATCACCTACGAAAGCGCCGTGCTGGGTTTCGGCGGCGGCTTCCTGGGTTCATTTCTCGGTTGGATATTGACGCTGGTCGTGAATCAGATCTGGCCCGAGCACGTGCACCTGCTGGCTAGCCCCAGTTTGCTGTTGTTCAGCTTGATCTTCGCGACGTTGCTGGGCATGGCCGGCGGCTTGTATCCCGCCTTGTGGGCTACCCGAATGATGCCAATGGAAGCCATCCGCCGGGGCTGAACAGAACCAGTCAGCAGACCAATTCAATTCGATGCAGGAGCGATCGATGCGTAAGCCAGCCGAGAAAACCCCAATGCCGCAGGAAGACGCGGGGGCGATTGATCTCGTCCTGCAGATGCTGGCGATTCCCGGTAAGAGCGGTCAGGAAGCGGCCGTCGCAGACTTCATCGTTCAGCAACTGAAGTCGGCGGGCTATCGCGACTCGCAGATTCAGTTTGACTCCGCGAACAAGAAGAGTTCGATCGGCGGACAGGTTGGCAACTTGATCTTAAAGCTGCCGGGTACGGTGCGCGCCCCGCGCCGCTTGTTGATGGCACACATCGACACGGTTCCGATCTGTGTCGGCTGCGAACCAATCCTCGACGGGCCTGTGATTCGCCCGAACAAACGCACGACGGGACTTGGTGGTGATGACCGGGCCGGTGCCAGCGTCATTCTGCACACCGTCTTGAATCTGGCGCGGAACAATACTCCGCATCCCCCCATCACAGTGCTGTGGGCCGTGCAGGAAGAGATAGGACTGGTCGGAGCCCGCCATGTGGACTTGAAGAAGCTCGGAGATCCGAAGTCAGCGTTTAACTGGGACGGTGGTGCCGCGAATCTCGTAACGCGCGGTGCGACCGGCGACTACGGTATTGAGGTCGAGATCACCGGCCTGGCGGCTCACGCGGGAGCACATCCGGAAGAAGGTGTCAGCGCCATCGGCATCGCTTCACTGGCGATTGCTGACCTAGTTCAGAACGGCTGGCACGGACTGATTGAGAAGGGTCGCAAACGCGGCACCAGCAATGTGGGTGTGATTCAAGGTGGCGACGCGACCAATGTCGTCACCCCAAAGTTGACGCTGCGCGCAGAAGCTCGCAGCCATGATCCCGTCTTCCGCAAGAAGATCGTCGATGAGATCCGCAAGGCGTTCGAACGCGCCGCGAAGACCTTGAAGAACGTCGACGGAAAGCGTGGCTCTGTGCAATTCACCGCGGAGTTAAAGTACGAGGCCTTCTGCCTCTCAGAAGACGAACCGACGGTGCAGGCAGCTGTTGAAGCCGTCAGCATGGCTGGTTTGCTGCCTGAGCTGCGGATCTCAAACGGTGGGCTCGATGCCAACTGGATGACCGCGCACGGCATCCCGACAGTCACACTCGGCTGCGGCCAGTCGGGCATCCACACGGTCGATGAAGTGCTGTATCTCGACAGCTACCTCAAAGCCTGCGAGATCGCTCGCCGGATTGCGACCACAACGGGTACCTAAAGTTCATTCGTCGCAGGGCAAAAAGAGGGCTGCGATGTATCTCACCGCAGCCCTGCATGGCTCGCCGATCGGCCTAATAGCAATAGCCGCCGCCATACCCGTAGCTCGGGTAAGCATAGCCGTATGAATAGCCATAGTTCGGATAGGAGTATCCGCTCCAGCCATAGTTGTTGTAGCCATGGTACGGTCGGTAGCTGCCGATGTTCACGCTCAGGCCCGGCCGGTAGTAGGAAACGCCGGTGTAGCCACGATTGCCGTAGCCATAACCACCGCCGTAGTAGCCGCCACGATAACCGCTGTAGCCACCATAGTACGAACGACCGTAACCGCCTCGATGCCAGTGATCCGCCTTAGCAGTATCTCCGCTCGTACCGAACACGCAGCCCAATGCCACTGCGCCAGCAATCAATAACTTTTTCATGATCCTGCTCCCTGTGTGATTCCAATGCCGGCTGGCACATCTCGCCTCCCTCAGGCTTTGACTACCAACTCTGTGGCACCTTCAATTGCAGCGATGATGCCAAATCTTCACAGCGATCAGTTACCGTTTTCCTAAAGCTAACCCCGAAAACAACTAAAGAAAAATCGCTCCAGTGTCGCTGCACACGAGCAGCGAGAGCCCGCTCGCCCAATGCGATAAAAGCGCCGTCAATCAGACATCAGACTGGTGCAGGTCGGGCCTCTACGAGACTGATTTCACTGCAGGTGGGGTGAATAATTTCTAGCCGGAACCCCGCTCGTTCGAGCAACGATTTGTATTCTTTTTCCGTTCTTTCAAGGCCTCCCGGCCCGACCAGCATGGCCAAATCGAACCATTTCCCGACAAACGGTTCGTTGCCTTCCGGAATCACGAATTCTGCAATCAATAAGACTGCGGTCTCCCGCATGGCCCTGCGGATATTGGACAAAATCAAGAACGATTGTTCGTCGTTCCAGTCGTGGATGATGTGCCGCATCAGGTAGGCATCTCCCCCCGACGGAACCTGCTCGAAGAAGCTGCCCTCCTGGAGAACGAGCCGATCCGCGAATTCTTTCACGTGATCCGCTGAACGAGCCCGAGAAATCACAGCAGGGAGATCGAACAGCACGCCCTTCGCCGCCGGGTTGCGTTTCAGGATGCTCGTCAGAAAACTGCCGTTCCCGCCGCCGATGTCGATGATCGTCTCGCACGCCGAAAAGTCATACGCATCAACCAGTTGAGTCGACTCTCGACCGTGAATGCTCTGCATGGCGGCGTCGAACAGTACCCCGGCTTCCGGATTCGCCGCAAGCCAATCGAACATGGGTTGCTGAAACAGGTGCTCGAAACCTGACTGACCGGTCTGCACGCAGCCAGTCAGCTCTCCCCAGGCTTTGTACTGAAAGTCCCCGCGCATCAGGGCCATCGGTCGCAGAGACGTCGGATGATCGGAACGCAGCAGTTCAGCCAGGGGCGTCAGATGGATCTGGCCGGCGTCGTCGGCTCGAAAAATGCCGAGACTCGCGAGAGCCCTCAGCAGGCGGCACAGTGACGGCGCGTGAGCCCCAGTTCGAGAAGCCAGCTCCTCTGCGCTTAGCGGTCCAGCGACCAGTTGATCGGCGATTCCCAGTCGCGCCGCCACGTGCACGGCCTGAGTGACCCAGAAGCCGTTGATGAACTGCGTGAGCTGCTGTTGGGGCAAAAGCTGCGACATGACGTTTTCCGGGATATTTCGAGATGCGTTGATTTCGGGTGGTTGGGACAAAACGCGAATTGCGGTGTTTTGGGCTCTACTACTAGAGTCCCGCGCGATGGCGCCAGGAGAATGCGCCGTCGGGTTTGAGTTTTCAACGCGTGCCTCGCGCGGGGTCAAGCGGTGGATCATCCGATTCGCTGCTTGATTCGGTCAGCACGGCAGTGCGACACAACCTTGCGGCCTGGCCGCGTTTCGATACTTCTTCGCACGGATGGGAAATCACATGAGCGATTCGTTGCTGCAGGCCATTCGCAACAAGTCCGCAGTCATTGGCATTATTGGACTCGGCTACGTCGGACTGCCATTGATGACCGCGTTCGTCAAAAGCGGCTATCGCACGATGGGCTTCGACATCGATCAGACCAAGGTCGATATGCTCAAGGCCGGCAAGAGCTACATCAAACACATTGACGCCGCGCAGATCGCTCAACTGATCCGCGAAGGCCGCTTCGAGCCCACCGCCGACTTCGGTCGCCTGCGTGAGCCCGATTGCCTGATCATCGCGGTGCCAACGCCATTGAACGACACGCGCGATCCAGACCTCAGCTACGTTGAGGGCTCTGCTCAATCCATCGCGGCGACTCTGCGACCTGGCCAACTGGTAGTTCTCGAAAGCACGACGTACCCGACGACGACCCGTGATGTCGTGCAGCCGATCCTCGATGCGACTGGCCTCAAGCTGGGGCAGGATTACTTCCTGGCCTTCAGTCCCGAGCGTGAAGATCCGGGCAACCCGAAGTTCAACGCCGCCATCATTCCGAAAGTCGTCGGCGGCATCGATCAGGTCAGCGGCGATCTGGCCGAAGCTCTCTACACCAACGCCATTGTGCAGGTGGTACGAGTCAGCACGGCCGAAGTCGCTGAAGCCTGCAAGATTCTGGAGAACACTTACCGAGCGGTGAATATCGCGCTCGTGAATGAACTCAAGATGCTCTACGACCGCATGGGCATCGACGTGTGGGAAGTCATCGACGCCGCCAAAACGAAGCCGTTCGGGTTCCAGGCGTTTTATCCCGGACCGGGTCTCGGCGGTCACTGCATTCCGATCGACCCGTTCTATCTGACGTGGCTGGCTCGCCGTTACGGCATGTCGACGCGTTTCATCGAACTGGCCGGCGAAGTCAATTCGCGCATGCCCGACTATGTGATTTCGCGGCTGATGGAGTTCCTGAACGATGGAGGCAAGGCCCTAAAGGGCAGCAAGGTCGCTCTGCTGGGTGCGGCCTACAAGAAGGACGTCGACGATCCGCGTGAAAGTCCGTCGTTCGTGCTGATGGAACAACTGCTCGCCCGAGGCGCGACGCTGACGTACAACGACCCGCACGTGCCGAAGCTGCCCAAGATGCGGCACCACAATCTGCCCGCGATGGACAGCCAGGCATTAACGCCCGAGTATCTTGCTGCTCAAGACTGCGTGCTGATTGCGACGGACCACACGGCGTACGACTACGACTTCATCGTCAAGCACTCGAAGTTCGTGCTGGATACTCGTAACGCCACCAAGAACGTGAAGGCTGGCCGCGAGAAGATTCGCAAGGCTTAGTTGCCAATCCCTCCAAATCTGAGATCGTCCGAGAACCTGACGAAGGTGACTTCGTCAGGTTCTTTGCTTTCTACCTCTGAAACGGCCGATTTCATGTCTTCCGACGCGCTGTCTATCTGGTCCCGCAATGCCGCTTACTGGGATGAATTTCTGGGCGAAGGCAATGAGTTTCAACTGCAACTGATCATGCCCGCGACGGATCGCCTGCTTGCGATCCAGCCTGGCATGCGGGTGCTCGACATGGCCTGCGGGAACGGGAACTACTCACGCCGCATGGCAACATCCGGGGCATCGGTTGTCGCCTTCGATGGCGCTGCTCCGTTCATTGAACGGGCTCGTGAACGCACTGCTCAGGCGAATCTGCAAATCGACTATCACGTGATTGACGCCACGGACGAAGCAGCCATTCGCAGCCTTGGTGAGAACAGTTTCGATGCGGTCGTCTGCTCGTTTGCGATGATGGACTTCGAGCCGATCACTCCGGCCCTGCGAGCCGTTCACGATCTCTTGAAGGCGGGGGGGCACTTCGTATTCTCTCTGCCCCACCCCTGCTTCAACTCGAACAACACCGTCAAAACCGCCGAACTTGCCGAAGTCAAAGGTCACCTTGTGCACACCTATGGTGTGAAGGTCACCCGTTATCGCACTCCTTTTCAGGACCTCGCTGCGGGCCTGCTGCATCAGCAAGAGCCGCATCCGCTGTACCACCGCCCGCTTGAATTGATCTTCAAACTGGCGTTTGAAGCCGGCTTCATCATGGACGGCTTTGAGGAGCCGTCGTTCCCCGTCGGCCCACGCATCAAGAACGTGTTCACTTGGGCCAAGCGTCCAGAAATTCCGCCGGCAGTCGTTATCCGCTTGCGACGTGCCTGAAGCAGTAGACACAGTCGTCTCCACATCTGTTTTGGAATAAACCGCGGATGTCGGTGAAAGGTTGCTGCCCGATCGAGCATTTAGCCTCGCCGGGCTTCTGGAATGGGAGTTCGCAGAAAGTAAGTTGTTGCCGGTCTCCCGACCGAGCCACTCCCGGCGACCGGAGGTCTCCAGCACCGCACGTTGACTCATTCGGGAGACCTATGGTCGCGGCTTGCGGCTCGGTCGGAGACCAGCCACAACGTCAAGAACTTCTCCTCACAACTGACCGGGAGACTTCGCATGCGGCTGATCCTGATGCTCGCTCTGGTGGTTGGACTGCTCTCCTCGGCCGCTCAGGCTCAGGAGATCTTGCGCGGGACGCTGAAGACTTTGGATGTGCCCGGCAAACGGGTGGTGGTCACGATCGAGGGTAAAGATCGTGAATACACTCTGAACTCTGACACGCAGGTGCTCGGAGAAACCGGCAACGATCTCGCCGAGAAGCTGAAGAACTTCAAAGCCGGTGATTCGATCTTTGTGCGACCTGTGGAACGCGACGGCAAGCAGGTGCTCACGGGGATTCGGCAAGCAGGCGGACAACCCAACGAACGGCCTCGTGAAGGGGGCCAGCCGCAACGTGCCACGCTCAAGAAGATCGATGCGACGAGTTTGACGGTCACGCTCACGGTGGATGGCAAAGACATTGAACTGCAGGCCAATGATCGCACGCAGTTGCGCGGCGTCGAGGGTGCATCGGTCGCTGAGCGATTACGAAAATTCACCGTCGGCGGCCCGGTTATGTTCCTCACCCAGCGGCAGGACGGGCGCGACGTGCTGGGCGGCATGATGAGTGCCGCGGATCGCGGGCCAGACAATGCTGGTAACACTGGCAACGCGAATAATGCCAACCGGCCGAACAATAGCGGTCGGGCGATTTCACCAGACCATGCATCGGTCAAGCCGCTGAATGAACTTGGCAAGGGCGAATATCGAGGTTTCGTCGGAGGCTTCTATCCGAATGGCGAGAACTCGCGTCCCTCGGCACATGAGGCAGCCGGGCTGAAACTGGCAGCGCAAGTGCGACCTCTGAACGAGCGTGGACAACCGGACCCGAACGGGAAGATCGTGCTGCTGTCAGTCGGCATGAGCAACACGTCGCAATCGTCGCAGGGCTTTCAGGGCTGGTTGCGGGAAGCTCAGGACCTCAATTCCCGCATGCAATTCGTCAACGGGGCTCAAGGCGGCATGACGGCGGCGGCTATTCAAGACCCGACCGACGGACGCACGGGAACGCGGTACTGGGAAGAAGTTGATCGCCGCCTGCAGAACGCAGGCGTGTCGCGTGAGCAGGTGCAGGCCGTCTGGATCAAGCAGGCGGATGGCGGCCCGCAAGGCGGCTTTCCGAGATATGCCCAAAACTTGCAAGCCGAACTGAAGCGCATCGTGCAGGTGCTGCACGAGCGCTTCCCGAACGCGAAGCTGTGCTACTTGTCCAGCCGTACTTATGGCGGCTTCGCGACCACGATGCTCAACCCGGAACCTTACGCCTATGAGTCCGGCTTCGCAGTGAAGTGGTTGATCGAAGAGCAGCTTAAAGGCGATGCGACGTTAAACTACGACTCCGCCAAAGGGGCTGTCAGAGCGCCCTGGCTGAGTTGGGGACCGTACCTGTGGGCGAACGGAACGACGAAGCGAACGGACGGTTTCAGCTATGAACGAGGGGACTTCATCGACGATGGCACGCATCAGTCGTTTGATGGGCAACGCAAAGTCGGACGGCTGATGATCGATTTCTTTCGCTCGGACGCCACAACCAAAGGCTGGTTCCTGAAGTAAACCGCCCTAGTTGCTATTCTCCGTGTGAGCGCCGTGTTTGAAGTTAGTGCCTCGCGTGGAGAAGTTCCGTTGTTCGACATGTTTCCAGAACAGTCCTTGTTTTCGCCGCACGATCATTGGATGCGGCAGGCTCTCGATCAGGCCCGTGCGGCCTTTGAACAGAATGAAGTTCCGGTGGGTGCGGTCATCGTGCAGAACGACACCATCATCGGAGTCGGCTGCAATCAGCGTGAGACCCTGAAGGACCCCACCGCGCATGCGGAGATCTTGGCGATCTCGCAGGCGGCTCAAACACTCGGGTCGTGGCGATTGCTGGATTGCACACTCTATGTGACTCTGGAACCGTGCCCCATGTGCGCGGGTGCGATCGTGCAGGCCCGCATTCCGACCGTGATCTACGGCACCACAGACCTCAAAGCCGGTGCGTGCCATTCGCTGTACGAGATCACCAGCGATCCGCGTCTGAACCACCGGGCCACCGTGATGGGCGGCGTGCTGCAGGAAGAGTGCAAAGCCATCCTGCAGGAGTTCTTCCAGATCCAACGCTCGCTCGGCAAGAAGTGATTGCGTTCTTTGGAACTGGACCTGGTGGAACGTGCTGAGCACCGCGCCGTCGTGGATGCGTCACAGCTCCAAAATGAATCAAGGCGGCGTCGATCAAAGATCAACGCCGCCTCGGTGATAAGCTAAGCTGATTAGACAGACGAGACTATTCAGTCCACACGGTGTTGTTGGGCTTGATCTCCAGACGGCCGACGATCGTCGTCGCGGTCGTCCCGCCGTCATCGTAAGCGCGGCCGGCGTTCGGGATAGAACCGATGAACGCGTCGACTCGGCCCTTGTTCTCGTGGAAGACGTCGGCCAGCACCTCCATGTGGGGCTCCTTCATACCGCCGCGACCGGGCTCGATGTCATTAAACTGGTTCTGAAACAACTTGGACAAGTACTTCAAGCCTGCGCCTGTCCCAGGATCGTCCGTTCCAACCCGGGCACCTTCGAGGACCAGTGCTGGAGCCAGCGTTGTCAGGGCCACCACGTGAGCCACGATCTTGCGTTCAATCTGAGCTTCCACGTGTTGTTGCTCAGGCGTGCGACCCGCGTTCTCAGCCCAGGGCAACCGAGAAAAGACGTGTTCCTTCAGGCGATGCACTTCGCAAGATACCGGCTGCGGCACTGAGTCTGGATGATAGTTGTGAGCGTTAGGATCTCCGCCGATGACTCGATCGAGAATTGCGTTGTAAGCCTCGGTGAGGATGGCGACTCGCTCATTGATTTCCGCCTGGCCTTGTGGCCCGTTGGGCTTGGTCGGATCGAGTTCCAGTTCGGGCACGCTGCCGTCCACCTTATGCTCTTTGAAGACGTCCTTCGCGATCTTGACGATGTCCGATCCCAACCGCTCCATGAAGGGCTTAGAGAAGTCACCAGCTAAACGTCCAGAACTGGCTCCCGTCTGAGCGTTGACGGATGTGAGACGAAACAGCGTGTTACCACCTTCAAGCAGCGGGTCGAAGTTCTCCTGAGTGAGCTTGTTGGCCACGGCGTCCACGGTTTCATTCAGCTTGGCCATGGAGTCTGCGTGAGTGATGGGAGTCCCGGGAGTTCCGAGAGAGGCGATGCGGTTCTTCAGCTCCACAAACTTCTGGCCGACGGCACTGAAGAACGCCGTAACCTTGCTCCATGCATTGGACAGAGCCGTCTTGAAGGCTTGCCACTTACTGGTTCGTTGTGGGGCATCCGCGTTGTTCGCTCCACCAAGTTGAATTGCTGTGTTGTTACCACCGACTGCGTTGAGGCCCCTGGACATGATTCTGTCTCCCGTCTGACGTTTGTTTTTGAAGAGTCGCATCAGCGTTCGGCTGAGCGTGCGAGTGTCGTTTACATCAGATGGTTGCCAGCCATCGCCGCTCACCTTGCACGACTTTCGCAAAATCTTCGATGATTTCCGCCAGCAGATCCGCAGTCACCGCATCTGCCGGAAGGCTAAGAGACAAAACGACTTGCCGCGTGTCGAAATCTACCGCATAGGCCGGAGCGTAAGTCACGCTGCCGCGTAAGTCCCGACGCAGAAGCGAACTAAGCCCTTCCGCTCCCGACGCCGGGATCGCCCCGATCGGCGAGCACACATGCAGCAGATTCCGATCGGCATCCTGGCTCATCTCCAGAGCCGTGCCGTCATCGAGCTTCAGCCCGAGCGTCCCATCCGCATCAAACGCCAAACCGGGGAATTCAATCTTCTCGCCCAGCAGAGCAAGCTGTTCGTTGAGTGCCATGACAATCTTTCTTGTATTCCTGATCTCCCCTCGCCCCTTCGGGGAGAGGGGCCGGGGGTGAGGGGTTATGCCAGCCTAAGTACCGAACTCGTTGAAGTAGGCCGGACATCTTGTCCGGCTGTCGGACAGAATAGTCCGACCTACAAACCGGTCACGCTCTTACCGCGAACCGAGGCAGCTCAGACTCCGGCGGAGTCTCGCCGCGATGGTGTTCCAACCAGAAGTCGGCGTGATTGGCAAACCGTTCCAACACCGTCCAGAACGTCTCAAACGAGAGCGACGTCAGCGGCATCGTCTGAGACAACCACAATTGATTGAGGTCATCAATCGACAGCGCGGCGCCGCCCGTTCCCGCACCTTGCATGTTGCCTTGCAGGGCTCGGCTCAGCGCTTCTTCGGGAACATCAGTCATGTCGCCGATCACCGAGAGCAGCGACACGCGGCGGCTGGCTTCGTTCGAACTCACCACAACTTCAATGCGGCGATCAAACCAGACCGTGCAGGAATGGTCATCTCCCGCTTCCAGTTCCGGTAAGCCCAGTCGTTGTCCCAAATCGCGGACGAGTTCCGAGAACTCCATGAAGTGACCTTTCAGAATGAGAGGTGCGATTAACAGCTTTCTATGCGCGATGTCTTAACGTGACATCAGTCTCCGCTAAGGAGCCGAAATCTCAAAGCCATCACGGTTCCTTACGAACAATCTGAATCTTGCGACCCGCGATGGGATGCAGACGTGTTTCTGTACTCGCCGGAGCGCCGACGAGTGCGAGTTCTTGTTCCGCCTGCTCCAGCCGAGTCACCACTTCTCGCGCTGACTGCGGTCGATACGCGCGATCCTTGCGCAGCAGGTCGCGAACCAGTGATGACAACGATTCCGGCACTTTCGGATTGAGTTCTCGCACGGACTTCGGCCGCTCAGTCAATAGAGCGGACAACATCGCCATTGTGTTAATGCCCGAAAACGGCAACTGCTGAGTGCACAGCAGAAACAGCACCGCACCGAGGCTATACAAGTCCGCTCGGCCATCGAGCGATTCGCCACGTGCCTGTTCGGGCGACATGAACGCGGGCGTGCCCAGTACCGTGCCGGTGACGGTCAGCCGAGTATCCTCAGCCTGCGCATGAGCCAGCCCAAAATCCACAATGACGCCAGTACCAGGATGATCGTGAGGCAGGTCAGCCGCTCGCCGCAGGAACACGTTGGACGGCTTGATATCGCGATGCACGAGCCCATGTTCATGGGCCGCCGCGAGCCCGTTCGCTATGTCCTTACCGAGCCGGAGCACATGGTCGATCTGCAACGGCAGACGATGATCTAGCCAGTTCTGCAGGGATTCTCCCGCGAGGTACTCCATCGCTATGAACGGCACGTTCCTGTCTTCGCCGACCTGAAAGATCGTGACGATGTTCTCGTGCTTGAGCGCCGCAGTCGCTCGGGCCTCGCGGAGAAAGCGTTCTCGATACCGGCGACGCCCGGCCAGCATCGGCAACATCATCTTGAGGGCTACCTGCCGCTTGGAAGTAATGTCCTCAGCGAGCACCACCAATCCCATGCCGCCGTGTCCCAACCGCCGCACGACGCGATACGTGCCGAGTCGTCCAAGCTCGTCGGCCTGTTCGGGTGGAGCCAGGAATTCCAGCGACGGTTCCGCGGCGAACATGATGCTGTCGATGGACGACAACGAGCTGCTTTCATGAGACGACTCCAGAGTCGCCCGCAAGTTGGCCTGCACGGTCTTCGCGGCCAATGACGAGCCGGAATTTCCTGTCGCTTTCGGCTTCACCAGCGACAGCAATGAATCAATCGGCGGCAGCCCACCCGCTCCCGGCTTCAACGGTGCGGCGGTCTTTGTTGTGCTTTGAACCGCCTGACGGGTTTCCGCTTCCGCACGCTCCAACTCAGCCAAGCACGCCGGGCAGTTGTCGAGATGGCTCTGCAACGGTGCCAACTCCGCATCGGTCAGCAAACCACTGACGAAGCGTTTCCAGGTCTCGTAATCAGGACAACTCGCCATCGTGCGGCACTCGGGTGGTTGATTTGAAGATATCTATTTTCCCGCAGAGGCGCGGAGATCGCAGAGGAGAAAGAAACCCATGTTCGGGATCGAGTTCAATGTTTTGCTTACTACCTGCAACATCTCCCCTCGCCCCGCTGCCGGGGAGAGGGGTCGGTGGTGAGGGGCGATGCTA
>JAKFWA010000099.1:0-17592 GCA_021732995.1 Planctomycetaceae bacterium
ACAGCCGATACTGCGGCCAGTCGAAGAGGAATTCCGGGTTGCGTGTGGGGTAGCTGTCTGCATCCAGCAATAATACCTCTTGGAAAGAGCAGTTCAGTAGCGCAAACGACTTGAGCTGCCAGCCTTTCCACCAGTGCCCATTAAGAAATCGAAACGGCTTGTGGCGGATAACTTCATCGGCATCAATGCAGCGAACGCCCAGTGGTTGAAGAATACTTCGGAGTTCCTCATCGACTTCGTCGCTCAGGTGCCACAGCTCAATCGGAAGTCGGCACCCTAGATGGCGCAAGACTCGAATTGTTACGTAAGCGGAAACGAAGTACTTGCCGCCGCCGACCACGACGATGCCTCGACCTTGAAGGTTGACTGGCGGAGGTGGTGGCGTCGTGAGCGAGTCGGCAATCAAGCTCCGCTGAGCAACTTGCACGTTGTGCCAGCGCCACCAATCGTCGGATTGCTGGCGTGGGGGTAACTCAAGCAGGCGCCGCACGAGCGCGACGGGCATTCGCGGCGTGACCACGGGAAACAGGTAGTCTGGACAGCTTTGGCAGTTCGCCAATGTTGTCTGGCCCCAGCGTGGGTGGCTACATGCATGCCAGTCCGCACGAGCGAGTTCATCCGACGAGTTGGCTGGGGCCGTGGAGGCTTGCGGAAGGGAAGTCTTGCTTGCCGCCAGGCCGAGATGCGCGCATGCCATGGCGCGAGTCGTCGCGACGGGCAGATTGCGATGGTCGTTATCGATCGGATGATCGCGACAAAAACAACCTGCACATTGCGCGGGCGTGACAAACTTCAATCCCGCAAGCCTAGGCGAAGTACAGCGGCGCAAGCCGTGACTACCGCTGGCCTCAGCGTGACGGCAGTCGGGGAACGTTGTGCCCATGTCTAACGCGGCTGAATGGTAACAGAGGCTGGTATCGCAGCGTCCTCAGGGACGCCCGCGCTGGCGACGTCGCGAAATACATTCTGCCCCTGGCCATTAAATCGAGTCGCACAGAGAGAGTAGGTAATGCGACACTCACCGAGCTCGAATCTCAGCAACCAGGCCTTGCCGAAGGGCGAATCGCAGGTGAGCTGAATACGGGGCGTTGAAAGCGCGTCGCCGCCGTTGCAGTACACGACTCTTTCATTGAGTGACGTTTGCAGTTTCAATCCCCAGGAACCGTTGAGCGAACCCAACGACGCACCGCCGAAGCTGCCGACTTTCAGCTCCCATTGCGTGGGAATTGTTTCAAACGCGAGTGCCGATGGAGTTCCCAGGCTGCTCGCAGCCAATGATTGGCCGCCTCCGCTACAGTCCGTGGAACTGCCCCACACTGGCGTGAATGAGGCGGTTTTTGCATCTGCGATAATACTACCTTCTCGAGCCCATACGACGAGGGTATGAGTGCTGGTACTGGGGTAGTTGGTTACAGTCCCGACTTCGCTGAATGACCAGTTGCCAGAGCTGTCGGGTGTAGTCGATGCTGCCCCGGACATTGATGCGGAACCTGGATCGGTAATAATTCCGGAAAAGATTTTGGCGTAAACTGTATTTGCTCCCACGGCCGTCCCTGCAGCACAGATCTTTCCTGTAAATGTCGTGGCGGCTGAACCTCCGGAGGGGACGGTGATACTGAGAGTGACTGCACTGGGAAATACAGGCTGCAGTTCACCGATCGGATTCTGGCCGAGGGATACCGTCGGTATTCCGCCGACGGTTGGAATCCGAATCTCGAACTTGATGGAAATTGCATTGTCTGTTTGGCCCATCACTTCGTTTCCTCGTCAATAAGAAGCAACTCTGCTTTCCGGAGGACTCCGGAACTGGACGCGAGATAAACACCCACGTCGCCATAATGATCAGTTGCCGAGAAGTGTTCGTCTAGTTCCTGGCGATGCAATTCTGGTCTTTCTATGCCATTCCACAGAACCGTGGCCAATTTTCCACCTCTCACCTTGATGGTCAACGACGAGTCCTGGGCGCATGATTCAGTGGGAGTTGCTGAGACTGTCGCCGCACTTGTAAAGCCGGGGTGCCTGTCTTTCGTGAACCTGAAGAGCGTCCGTTCGAGGGATGCGCCGATGTGCCCGAACTGTTTGTGCGGACGGCCTGTGATGGAGATGATTTGACAGCGCATCGCGGGTGACTCCTTCAACGTGTCTTCTTGTAGTCCGAAGACGATGCCGAAGGTTCCCGACCAAGTGGGTTCTGAGATCTCAGCTTTGAAGTCGTAATCTCCTGCGGCTTCACCGATTTTTAGCAGGCCGTGGCCCGTGCTTTGTGCCCGAAGCAACTGCTCCGCGGGCTGAAAGATCCAATTGGCTTTGACCGAATCCTCGGGCCACAGAATTTGCTGAGGTGGGCGAGCCAGCAGTGGAAACCACTTTCCTGGCGTAGGCAGAATGTCCTCACTCTGAGAGGCCGCCTTTTGAATAGTCGAATCCAGATTGACGTTCGTCGGATTGGCAACCTTATCCGGGCTGTTCTGAACTCCTTTAACCAGTGGTACACCGTTGACGTCTTCCTGGGACTTCACCCACAAGAAGATTGCTGCTGCGAAACAAACTGCGGTCGCCATCGAGGCGACTGCCAATCGGATAGTCCCACGCTCCACTGAGATCGGCGCTTGGGGAGTGAAAAATTCCTGGAGCGCATGCTCCAAGGCCTTCGCGAAGGCTTCAGCGCTTTCCCAGCGCTCGTTGATGTCCTTCGCTAGACAGCGATGGCAGATTGCATCGATCTCCAGGGGGACGGAACTATCATACTCGCGCAGGTGAGGTGCCTCGCCGTGCAGGATCTGGTTCACCAAACCGACCTGGTCCTTGGTGTCGTCTCCAAAAGGCCGGCGTTTAGCGAAGAGTTCAAACAGGATGATTCCGAGTGCCCACACATCGGTACGGGCATCGAAATTCTCGGTCTGTCCGCGCAACTGTTCGGGAGCCATGTAGGGTGGCGAGCCAGCAATTTCGCCCGACTTCTCTTCGCGGGACTCTGTTGACATGGCGAGTCCAAAGTCGGCTACTCGCGGTCGATCGGTCTCATCCAGGAGGATATTGGCGGGTTTCAAGTCGCGATGGACAAGGGCGAATTTGTGGGCGGCGTGGACGGCCTGCGCAACATCGATGATCCATCGGATAGCCTGGATGCGATCGATTGGTTCTTCATTTTTGATGCGGTCGGCGAGTGTTCGGCCAGCCACGTATTCAAACACAACGAAGCACTGCCCATTCTCCACTCCCCAGTCAAAGACAGTGACTATGTTTGGATGGGTAATCTTGGCGGCCAGCCGCGCCTCAGCCTGGAATTCGCGGGATTGCGGTGAATCAATCGCCTGCGTCCTGCGTGCAACCTTGATGGCTACCACGCGATCCAGAACCTCATCATGAGCCTCCAGCACTCGGCCAAATCCGCCTGCTCCAATTTCGCGTCGAACGGTGTAGCGATTGGCGATTCGGCGTCGCGTGGGCTCGATCCGATCTTGTTCCTTTTGGAACTCTGCTGACGGTCGGAACAAGGCGGTTTCATCGCTCGTAAAGAACACACCAGACGTTGTGGATTCACCCGACACTGGTAGCAATTCAGCATCGGCAGGTGCCTCGTCCTTGTTTGTCGGTGATTTGCCAAACTCGTCCACGTGAGCCCTCGGTGCCAACGTTTAAATGATCGATTGCAGCATTCCCATCCAATGCTGTTCCTGCAACCCCTTGCTGAAAAGAATTTCGGGTGGTCTCTGTCGATTTCAAGGAGTCCACACAAAGGCGTCAGGAACAGGCTTTGCCAATTGGGTTTAGCACAGCTTCGGAGCAGCCGCGAAACCACTGCGATGCAGTGTTTGGCGGCTGCGCGCACTGATCACCAGGGACTGAAAGTAGCCGAAGGGGCGCTAACCGCGTTTCCGTACGGTTGCGCTCAGAGTGCGTCTGCGTGGAGAAATCAGGGAGTCAGGCCGGTTTAAATGCCGGTCCGGATGGATTGACGCGGGATGCGTCGGCCAAAAAGGCAAGAAAGCCACTCGCAGCAGGTTCCGGAGGCCGCGAGTTTACCGCGAGGGGCGTTAACCGACGAGGTTGGCGCTCACGTGAGGAAACACTGAGTTGGGATGTTCTTGTTGACTGCCTGTGGTTCGCCTCATGCCTTTGTCCGCCTCTTTGCGGATGGGGCCTGAACTACCGGGAATAGCCGACTGGGACGTTCCGTCTGACTAGTTCAGTCAGGTGATACCGGTACGGGCATCAGCGATGCCCTCTTGAGGATTGATTGATGACTTGGCGCAACTGGCTCGATAGTTTGCGGCACTCTCTCACAACGCGAGCGACTCATCGTCGCACGCGCCACGCGCGCCGGAAATCCGTCTCGTTGCTGACTCAGCATTTCGCGACGCTCGGCATGGGACGTCAGGCGGAACCACTGGAAGAACGCGCGTTGCTGACCATCGACTTAGCGCCTGCGACTTTTGGTTGGGATTCTTCCATCGTTCTCGCCAGCCAGACCGGAACGACCACCAGCGAGACCACCATCAGCGAGGGGCAGCCTCTTTACGTCGATTTCGGGTTCGCGAACTCTGGAGCTACAGCGACATCGGGGGAAATCCGAGTCAACGTGGCGCTGAAGGACGCAGGGGCCAACGTTGTCGGGCAATATGACTTCAATACCACATCTGTGCTCGCTCAGAACCAGGGATTCCCAATCACAGATATCGACTTCGGTTTCCTGACCGCCGGGACTTATACGATCACAATGACGATCGACGCGGATAGTAAGCAGGCCGAAAGTAACGAAGCGAATAACACCTTCAGCCGTTCGCTAACGATCGCAGAGTTGAATACATCCGGTGCGACGGCTGGGAATGTCGGATCTAAGGACATTGTGTCCGCAACAAGTTCGGACTGGGGCGTCAACTCGGCGAGCATTTCGACGTCGGGAGAAATTGATGTCTATAGTTTCTCCATCGGGTCCAAGTCTGGAGCATTCTTCGACCTGGAAGCGACCGATGCTGGCGTGAGCGGCCTCAATGGAAACGTTGTCGTTCTGAATAGCTCGGGCGTTGTCGTTGCAGGTGATGCGGATGGATTTGATTTCGATGGATTCAAGGCTCCGTCGTTCAGTGCGGACGTAGATAGCATCACCGAAGCTGGGTTTGTCGACCCGTCACTGTACGTTGAACTCGCTGCTGGCTCTTACTTTGTCGCGGTGGCTGGAAGCGGTACGAGCACCGGCAGCTATAGCTTGAGAGTCCTCGCAGACTCCAATTTCTCAAGCACTGTGCCCGTATTGAATAGCAACCCGGGAGCTTCAGATACCCTCTATCTGGACTTTGATGGCCATTCAGTAGCCGCTAACGGTGATGCCTGGGCGACATCCAAAGGCGCGTACACGGCAGCGGCTTACGATCGAAACGGTAACGCCAGCGAGTTCTCGCCCGGCGAGCGTCTGGCGATGAAGAATATCGTCCGCGTTACAGGTGAAGACTATAGTCCGTTCAACATTAACGTGACGACGGTTGAACCTGTATCATTCGACGATGGGCAAGCCTATCGGCACATTGTTACTAACAGTGCCGCGTCGATCGTCGGGCAGAACGAGTTTACCCTCGGTGTCGCTTACAGCCCGAGTTATGCCTACAACGGTCCTGCGGATAACGTGGGCTTCACGTTCGCCAGCAATTTCAGTGTATTTGGCCGTACACGCGCCACTAATGTCGTGTTCAGTTCCGGTCCGATCATGGCGTCGGCTCTGGAGATGGGGAACACGACGTCGCACGAGTTCGGGCATGCGTTAGACCTGTTGCACTATCGTACGGAGGCGGGTAGCCCGGGTAGCCTGTTGCCAGATGGCATCATGGCCACGCCGGATCAGAACCTCAGCCGCGAAATCTGGCAGAGCGGGAATACCATTGAGCGTTCGACGATTCCACAGGACGACGTTGCCGTCATCGCTGGTAATACGCTGAGCACGCCGTCGGTTTCCAACACGGTCGGTTATCGTTCAGACGACCACGGTGGCACAAGTGCCGCTGCGACTGTCTTGACCGCGAGCGGAACGACATACTCGGCCACTGGTATCATCGAACAGTTGGCCGATAAGGATTTCTTTCGTTTCGTCGCGAGCGGTAATACTACCATCAAGGTGGACGTTGATGACTATATCAACGACCTGGATACCGAACTGTGGCTGTACGAAGCAGATGGTTCGAAAGTGGTGTTGAGCGACGATAACCTGGCATCGTTCGACTCTGCCATCACCACGAATCTCGCGTCGGGTCTCTACTACGTTGAAGTCCGCAGCGATCTAGAGACCGGTGAGCAAGGACAATACAGCCTCTCCATTGCCACGGGTTCTGTGCCGTCACCAGCTGCAGACCTGTCGGTCAGTGCGAGTTCCGGAACCGAATCTGGCCAGCCGCAAATTACCGTTACCGTGAATACTGCCTGGCCGGTTCAGGGAGATCAGACGGTAACTTTGTCGGTGTCTGGAACGGGCATCACCTCGGGTGATTATGCATTGACCGACGATGACACGAATGTGGCTGGAATTCAGGTCCTGATTCCGAGTGGTACGACGTCGGGAAGCGTCACGTTCACCATCCTGGATGATCTGCAAGTTGAAGGGACCGAGACTGCGACCCTGGCAATCTCGAGTCCGTCGTCAGGCGTCTCGTTGGGTTCCCCGACCAGTAAGAACATCGACATTACGGACAATGACGAAGCGACGAAGGCTACGTACGCTGCGTCGGACGACAACGTTGCAGACTCCATCAGGCTGGTGGTGAATAATGGTAACCTCGAAATCCGCAGGGTGATCGACGACGCGCTTGTAGAGTCGCGGTCGCTGGCGAGTTTGGACGGGGGCGTGACGATTCAAGGCGCGGCTGGCGAAGACGATACGCTGACGCTTGATTTTGGCGGCGGCAGCAATCCGATTCCCACGGGCGGACTGGTGTTCAATGGCGGGAGCGCCGGGCACGACACCTTGATCGTAACCGGTGGGACGTTTGGTACCGTAGTCTATGACGCCACAAGTTCAGGCAGCGGTACGTTGAATCTCGGCTTGGGGACCATTGGCTTCACCGGCTTAGAGCCTGTTGATCTGACCGGTTCCACGATCACCGACCTGACGATCAATGTTGATCCGACGAGTAAAATTTCCGGCGTTGTTACAACAACGGTCGCTGCGTCGGGGGGCACTGATACGCTGATCTCGTTTGATAACGGTCTGGAAAGCGCGCTTATTCGGACGATCACAGGCACCCTGACCATCGCTGGCGACAACACTGATGGCGACACCATCAACGTCAGTAGCGTCGGTTCGAGCTTCGCTGCCAGCCTGAGTGTTGACGGTCAAGGCGGTACGGACGCGGCTAATCTCAATGGTGATATTACTTTCGCCAGCGGTAAGAGTCTGGCGCTTACCGCAGAGACCATCACTACTGCCGCCGGGGCTGACTTGGTGACTTCGGGGGCCGGCGTGATCTCCGTCACGGCAGATGACGTGACCATCGACGCGGCGAGCTCCCTTGTTTCAGCGGGAACAGTGACATTCAAACCACAGAGTGCGTCGCGTCCGATCTCGCTGGGAGCTGAAGTCGGCGGATCGCTGAGCCTGACAGACGTTGAGCTTGATCGGGTGACTGCCGGGACAATTCAGGTTGGTGATACTAATAGTGGCGTTGTCACACTTGGCGGTGACATTACTCGCGCCGCGAGTACGAATATCAATCTGACCACGCAGGCGAATAACAATATTGTCTTCGGCGCATTTTCACTAAACGCTGGCAGCGGCGGCGATGTTTCGCTCACGACGTCGGGCACCGGAGCCGTCACCACCGGCGACAACACGGGCACGGACATCACTGGCGATGACATTTCGCTGAACGCCGGATCGAACGGCATCGGTACGACCACGAACTTCCTGCGTCTGGCGGGGACGACGGTGACGGCTTCGACCAGCGGCAACGCGGGAATCAATCTGATCGAAGCGGACAGCGTCAGCATCGCCGCGGGCGGACTGACTGCGGGCACGGGCACAATTACGCTGGGCGGCGGCACGTTCACGCTGAGTGGCAGTAATCTGATCAACGACGCGGCCGACGTGAACCTCTCCGGGGGCGCGACTCTGGCGCTGGGCACGAACACGGAGAGCGTTGACCAGTTGATTTTGGTCAACGGCAGTGTCACCGGCAGTGGCGCTGGAACGCTCACCGGAACCAGCACCTTTATCGTTCGGCAGGGATCGATTAGTGCCATCCTGGCTGGCAGCGTCGGTTTGACAAAAGAACTCAGCAGCACCGTCACGCTGACGGGCGCCAATACTTTTGACGGTGTCGTCAGCATCGATGAGGGAACGCTGGCTGTTCCAGCCGCCAGCGGCCTCGGAACCGGCTCTTCGGCCATCCTGCTCGGCAATGGCAGCGGTGCGGACGTACTTCAAGCCACGGACTCATTCACTCTCGCACGTCCCATCACGCTGAACGTCGGCCGGATCGATGTGGCGTCGAGCAAAACGCTGATCATCACCGGACTGATCGACGGAATTGGCGGGCTGGCGAAAACAGGAAGCTCCGGCACGCTGGAACTGGTCAATGGGTCGAACTCGTACTCCGGCGGAACGACCAACGGCGCTCCAGGCTACATCGTCATTGACAGCATTAATAATAGTGGCCTGAACAGCCCGATCGGAACCGGCAATGTGACCGTGGGCAGCGGCGGCCAACTGCGATACCGCGGGGCGACTGCCAGCTCGAATCGGGGAGTCACTATTGCTTCCGGTGGTGGTCGCGTGGATGTGGATGACGGCACCGGCGGAACGACCGAACTGACGCTTTCCGGAGTTGTGACGGGATCAGGAACGTTCGATGTCGCCGGCCCAGATGTGCTGATCCTGTCCGGGGCCAATGATCTTTCGGGAGCGATCACGGTCCTCGCGGTCGGTCGACTGAAGCTGGGCAGCGCCTCCGCGCTGGGCACCACGGCGGGCGCCACCACGATCAATTCAGGTGCTGTTCTGGACCTCAACGGCCAGGCCATCGGCGCTGAAGCGGTCACGATCAACGGGACCGGAATCAGTAATGGCGGAGCGCTTATCAACGGCAGTGTCTCCGCGGCTAGTCTGGCGGGTCAGGTTACTCTGAGCGGCAACTCGGAGATTCAATCCAACGGTGGCACGCTGACGCTGGATGTGGCCAGCGGTAGCGGTATCACGGGCACTTTCAATCTGACCGTTGACGGCAGCGGGAATACGGTCATTTCCGATTCAGTGGCGACGAGTACGGGAACTCTGACCAAGACCGGTGCCGGTACGCTGACACTGGGTGGCACGAACACTTACACCGGCACGACAACGGTCAACGGTGGCACGTTGCGAGTGAATGGCTCGACGGCTTCGGGTAGCGCGGTCACGGTCAACAGTGGCGGCACGCTGGGTGGCAGCGGCACGGTCAACGGCACGATCAATGTGGTCAGCGGCGGTTCCGTCGCTCCGGGTAACAGCCCGGGTGTGCTTAATACTCAAAACGTCTCGTTTGCCTCCGGTTCGACGTTCGCGGTCGAAATTGGTGGCACGACGCCCGGCAACACGAGCAGCAGCCATGATCAGCTCGTCGTGACCGGCAGCGTGGCGCTCAGCACGGGAGTGACGCTGAGCACATCGGCGTTCAATAGCTTCGTTCCCGTCGGGGGCAACACTTTTGCGATTCTGCTCAATGATGGCACCGACGCGATCAGCGGGACTTTCAATGGCTTGGCCGAAGGTGCCACGATTACGAATTTCCTCGGCAGTGGGCTGAATGCAACGATCAGCTACGTTGCTGATGCCGACGGAGGAGGTGGCGGCGTTGGAAACGATATTGTACTGACTGTTGTGCGCGATCTCGCTGTCACCGGCGTCAGCATTGTCACGGCGGCGTCACCGTTCTCGAACACAACACCCGTTACCGGCGAAGCCGTTTTCGTGAAGGTGGCTTACAGCACCGCCGGCTTAGCAGCGAACGCAAGTTACCGCATTGAAGCGGCCATGGACGGAGTGCCGCTGAGTCTCACGAGTATCACTTCAGGTGCTGGAGGCTCAGGAACTGGGAATTGGTTCTACGTTTTTGGCGGCTGGTATGCCACGGCCGGAGCGCACACGGTTAGCGTCACGCTCGATGCCGATGGCACCGTGACGGAGACGAACGAGTCAAATAACACGGGCAGCGCGAACTTTACGACTGCTGCTCCGTCTACAGCGAATCGGCCACAGCTCACTGACCCGATGGGGGGCCGCACGTTCTACGACTGGTCGGTCGTTAATTACTACGACGTGGATGTCACTGCCGGCGTCAAAGACTACACCGGCGGGTTCTTCAGCTATGACGGACACACGGGGCACGACCTCACGCTCCCGAACTTCGCTCGCATGGACTCCGGCATTCCCGTCTACGCGGCTGCCAATGGCACGGTCAGCTTTGTGGCTGACGGTAACTTCGACCGGCAAACGACCGCGGGCGCGCACCCGGCTAACTACATCGTCATCGACCACGGCAATGGCTGGCAAACGCAGTACTACCACCTCGCCGCCAACACGATCACGGTTAAGGTCGGAGACGTCATCACCGCCGGGCGACTTCTGGGCCTGACAGGTAGCTCGGGCAGTAGCACCGACGCGCACCTGCATTTCGGACTCACGCGTTACGGGGCGCCCGTCGAGCCGTACTTTGATACTGCGAGCTATTTCGTCAACGGCAATGATCTGCCGTATCAGTTCGACCAGCCTGCGACGATTACCGACGCGGGAATCACCAACACTATTCCCACGGGTGCTGAATATCAGGAACGGCCCGCCGAGCAGCGTGTCTTCTCGTCCCTCAGTCAGCAAACCGTTCGGTTTTGGTTTCGGCATTCGCATTTCGAGGCGGGCGACAAGTATCAGGTGAAGTGGTATCGCCCCGGCGGAACGCTCAATACGACCTACGACTACACCGTCCCGACCAATGAACGCTACGGTATCCATCGATGGGATTTGGACCCTAACTTCACCCTTCCCGGTGAATGGCGCGTGGCCGTCGAAAAGGACGGCATCGAATTGGTCAGCCGCTATTTTGAGGTGACCAGCGGTACTGGTGCGGCAGGCATCCACGTCACTGAGGGTACGACGATCGTCAGCGATAATCGCACCAGCGCCGTGGACTTCGGCACTGCAGCGTTGTCGGGTTCTGTGATTAGCAAGACATTCACGATCGCAAATCGTGGCGTGAGTGACCTGAGCCTTTCGAACCTCTCCCTGCCGTCAGGCTTTGCTTTGAACGGAGCCTTCCCGAGCACGATCGCAGCGAGCGGCACAGCAACCTTCACTGTCGATCTGACAACGAGTCGAGCCGGAGACAAGTTCGGGGCGATCGAGTTCACCACCAACGATCCCGAAACGCCGAAGTTCAATTTCCACATTTCCGGGACCGTCACCGGCTCGGCGCCTGCTGGAGCGCCCGTCATTGCATTGCCCGAAGCGGCGATCAGCTTTACTCCGGGCGATGCGGCCAAGGTGATTGACCCAACCGCCACGGTGACCGATTCGGACTCGACCCATTTCAATGGCGGCAGTCTGACTGTCGAATTTACTACCAACAGCTCACTGTCAGACACGCTCGGCATTCGTAACGTCGGAGTCGCCGCAGGGCAGATCGGTACTAGCGGCTCGAATGTCACCTATGGCGGCGCGACGATCGGTACTTTCACGGGCGGAACAGCTGGCGCTCCGCTGGTGATCACATTCACTTCGAGCAACGCTACGCTCGCCGCTGCTCAAGAACTGATTCGCAATATCACCTTCCAGAGCGCGAGACTTCCGGCAGAAACTGCAGCCCGTTACGTCCGCTTCACGCTGGTGGACGCTGCTGGTGGCAACACCAGCAACCAGCCAATTGCGGTCGCGGTGTCCGACTCGTTCACGGGCACTTTGTCTGCGGACGTCACTGGCGGGAACCTCACGATCACTGACACCGCCGGGAACAACAACAGCCTGACGCTCAAGCGAGTCACGATCAGCGGCAATCAGTTCATTGAAATCACCGACACCAACGAGACCTTTACGTCCATTCCGAGCAACGTGCTCGCCAGCACTCTGACCAACGACAACCGAACGCTCCGCATTCCCGTCAGCGCAATTACCGGCACGATTACCGTGAGCACGGCTGGCGGCAGCGACAGCCTGACCGTCGATGTGTCGACCGACCTGGGTTTCAATGTGACTTACAATGGCGGGAGCGGTACGAGCGACTCGTTGACTCTGGCGGCCGACACCGTGACCAGCGTGACACACGCCTTCACGAACGCGAACGACGGTTCAGTCACGATCGTCGATGGCGGCTCGCGTGTCATCACCTATACCGGTCTGGAACCGATTACCGACAACCTGACCGCGACCGACCGCGTCTTCACGTTTAATGGTGTCGGAGCCGAAACAGTCACCGTGACCGACGGCACCGCGTCGGATGGCAAGACGATGATCGACTCGACGTTGGGCGAGTCGGTCTATTTCGCGAATCCGACCGGAAGTTTGACGATCAACGCTGGCCAGGACGACGACACGATCACCGTCACTGCGGTCGATGCGGGGTACAACGTCGATTTGACGATCAATGGCGACGGTAGCAGCGATACCGTGAATCTGAACGGCGATATCACATTTGCTGCGGGTGAAAGCCTGATCGTCAACGCCGAGACGTTGAATACGGGCGCGGGTGCGGATCTGACGACATCGGGCGCGGGAGTCATCACGATCACAGTGGATGACGTCTCCTTGAATGCCACAAGCGCGCTGACATCGACCGGCACGGTGACGATCAAGCCGCAAACGGCCACGCGTCAAATTGACTTGGGAACAGATACTTCCGGCAAGCTCAGCCTGACAGATCCCGAACTCGACCGCATCACCGCTGGAGCGATCTCGATTGGCGATACGTCGTCCGGGACCGTGACGATTTCGTCGGCGATTGATCGCACGTCGGCGACGAACCTCAGTTTGACCACGGGCAGCGGTAAGGATATTGCTTTCAACGGCACGACACCCTCACTGACTTCTGCCGGTGGCAACATCACGCTGACGACCAGCGGCATCGGCGCGATCACTTCGGGCACAGCAACCACAGACATCATCGTCGGCGCGGGCACGATTCTGCTCAATGCGGGATCGGGTGGCATTGGCGCAAGCGGTAATGCGATCGTCGTCTCAGGAACGAATCTCAGAACGACGACTTCGGGGAACGGTAGCCAGTTCTTAAGCACAGCCGGGTCCATCACGATCGACACAACGGGATTGAACGCGGGAACGGGGACCATCGAACTCAGTGGCGCGGGGACCTTCACGCTCGGTGGAACGGAGCGGATCGACGACAACACGAATCTGGATGTGAACGGGGCGACGTTCGCCATCGGCGGCAACAACGAAACGGTTAACACACTGACGCTGACGAGCGGCAGTGTCACTGGTAGCGGCGGCACGCTGACCAGCACGAACACCATTCAGACCAAGAGCGGTTCGATCAGCGCCATCCTTGATACTGCAAATGGGCTGACGCAGAACTCCGCTGGTGGCACAACGACGCTCAGCGGCGCCAACACGTACACGGGAACGACAACGGTCACAGCGGGAACCTTGAAGGCTGGCAATGCGGCGGCGCTGGGAGCCACCAGCAGCGGCACAACGGTTTCCTCCGGCGCAGTCCTTGATCTCAACGGCCAGTCGATTGGCGCGGAGGCGATAACGCTCAACGGTACTGGGATCAGTTCGGGCGGCGCGCTCATCAACAGCAGCGGGTCGGTTGCGAGTCTCTCTGGCAATATCACGCTGGCTACTGCGAGTAGCATCGGTGGCAGCGGTAATGCGACCTACAGCGGTACGGTGAATGGCGGCGTTGCCTTGACGCTGGTGGGAGCCGGTACGAAGACGTTCAGCGGTATCATCGGCGGCACGACCGCACCGACGAGTATCAGTCAAGACGACGCAACCGGCGCGGTGCAATTCAACGAGAATGTCTCAGTCGGAGCCAGCGGGGCAACGTTCAATGCCAACGTGACACTCGACGGCCTGACAATTACTTCTGGTGGAGCTGTTGTTTTTGGTAATGCCGTAGCCGATACGTTGACGATCAGCGGGGCGGCAACCACGGTGACGACGACCAGTGGCAACGTCAGCCTGAGTTCGACGACCACGGGCAACCAGGATTTGACGCTGAACTCAGCTAACGGCATTGCGTTTAACGCACCCCTGACGATGGCGTCCGACAAGAATCTGGCGGCAACGTCTACGAACACTACGACTGGTATTAGTCTGCCCAACACGAATTCGGACATCGGGACCAGCGGTACGGGAACCGCCACGCTGACTGCGACTAACAACATTGTCCTCAGTAGCGGAGCCAGTATCACCACGGTGAATGGCGGGATCTCGCTGAGTGCTAACTCTGCCGGGACGGGGACGGGCAACTTCATCGGCGTTCAGATCGATGCGGCAAAGTTGGAGTCCACAGGAACGGGCGCCATCACGATCGTGGCTCGCGGCAACGGCACTGGTGACCAGGATGGATTCCGGATCACAAACGGCGGAATCGTGCGGACATCCAACGCTGACATCGACATTACGGGAACGGCGGTGGATCAAGGCGAGGGCCTGCAACTTGGGCAGACAGGCACCGGCAATGTGGTGGAATCGACCGGTTCTGGCGAATTGCGACTGACGGGAGCCGGTGGTGCTAGCGCCTTTTCAGCATTCGAGGGCAAACTGGGAAATGCGGCAGGAACGGGTGACATCATCGTCACGACAAATACGGCCAACGGCTCTGCCGGTTTTGTGATCCAAGGGGCGGGTGATTTGGTCTTTAGACCCCAGGCAGCGAGTACGACGATTGGTGTCGGCGGTGGCACTGGAACGCTTCAAATCGACGACGTGCTCCTGGGAATGTTCGCGAATGGCTTCGCCTCGATCACTATTGGTGACGTCACCAATGGCACTGGTGCGGTCGATGTGGATAGTTCGACGTTCAATGACCCCATCACGGTTATCGGTGGTTCAATCGCCGTGACGGAACTCAACGCAGGATCGAATGCTGTCACACTGACGGCCCGGACAGGAAACATCGCCGACGGTGGCGATGTGGCTACTGACGTTACCGCTGGTCCGATCACGCTGAACGCGACCAATGGCAGCATCGGCGCCAGTGGCGACACAATTTCACTTTCGTCGGGCGCCTCTCTGGCCACTTCCACGGCTACTGCGAATGGCAATCAGTTCCTGAGCACTCCCGGCAGCGTGACGATTGCGGCAGGTGGTCTGGATGCAGGCACAGGGACGATTTTGTTGAGCAGCGGCACCTTCACCCTGCCAGCTAGCAATCGCATCAATGACTCAACGAAGTTGGATGTCAGCGGAGCAGCATTCGGCATCAGTACGTTCAGCGAAACCGTTAGCACACTGATGCTGACAAGCGGAAGTATCACAGGCAGTAGCGGCACACTGACTAGCACCAATACAATTCAGACCAAGACCGGGTCGGTTAGTGCGATCCTGGGTGGAACGAACGGTCTAACTCAGTCCACCTCGGGGACAACGACGCTCAGTGCGGCGAATACTTACACGGGGACAACTGCAATCAACGGCGGAAAGTTGCTGGTGACAGGCAGCACCGCTTCGGGAAGTGCGGTCAGTGTCAATAATACGGGTACGCTTGGTGGCACTGGAACGGTGAATGGTACCGTCACTACTGCCAGCGGCGGCACTGTCGCACCTGGCACGTCGATCGGAACATTCAGCACCGGTAGCCTGTCGCTGGTCAGCGGCTCGACCTTTGAGGTTGAGGCCACGAGCACTGCGAGCTACGACAAGCTGTTGGTAACCGGAAACGTGAGCTTGGGGAACTCCACTCTCAGTGTGGTGAGTGTGGGATCACCCAGCATCAGCGCCGGAGAGAAATTCGTCATCATCAACAATGACGGTGCCGGCGATGCGGTGACGGGCACGTTCAACGGGCTCGTTGACGGAGCCGTGGTCAGCACCGACTTTCTAGGCAGCGGCAAGACGGCTCGGATCACGTACTTCGGTGGCGACGGCAATGACGTCGTCCTGATTGTTGATGATGCAACGGCAACTGTGACTCCCGCCCAGAGCAGCAACGGAGCCGCAGACTCCTACACGGTTCGCGTCGTCGATGACACGGTGCAGGTTGTCGCCAATGCGGGAACTGGCAGCGAGCAGGTTGTCTACGCGGTTCCACGTGACTCGATTACCGGCACGCTGACGATCGCAGGTGAGAGTGGCCAAAACGATGATTTCATCGTCAGCTTTGCAGCTGACATCGGGTTCAACATTCAGGTCAACGGTGGCACACAAGCGGGCGGCAACGGCGATACGCTCACGCTGACGGGTACGAGTTCGATCGTCACGCAGACGATCAGCTTCACCGGTTCAGACTCGATGGGGGCGGGTACTGGCAACGACGGCAGCATTCAACTCGACGATGGCACGGTTTCGCGGAGCATTATCTTTACGGGACTTGAGCCGATCAACGCCGGCAATGCCGCCGACACAATTCTCAATCTGAACACGGGCGTCAATAACATTGATGCGACTTTGCAGGACAATGCCGCTGCCGGAAGCATTGAGATTGTTGGGACGACCTTTGAGAACACCGTCATTCCAAATCCTACCAATTCGCTGACGGTCAATCTCGGCAACAATAATAATACGTTGACCATCAACACTCTGGACGCCGCCTTCAACGCGGATATCACGGTCAATGGTGGTGCGGGAACGGATGTCGTCCGCATCGCCACGGCACTCGACACGGGCACGAATCAAACCTTCACGGTGCAGAATGGAGGCGCCGGTGCTGTCGAGACGATCGATGTGAACGCGGCGATTAGCTCGGATTCCGGCATCAGTCTAACCAGCACCACTGCAACCACATTGGCTGCCAATCTGACGACGACGGCCGGCAACATCACGCTCTCCGGTGCCACCACGGTCGATGGTAACAGCCAACTTTCCACGAGCGGCGGGTCGATTTCACTTCCGACAACGACTCTGGCGAATGGTGTAACGCTGATATTAGGGTCAGGCGCAGCAACTGCGATCAATGCATCCTCGATTAATGGAACTGCTGCTGGAGCAGCTTCCGACCTGACGTTCAACACGACTGGCGCTGTCATTGTGAGTGGCGCTGTCGGCACAGACATTGGCGCGCTGACGATCACTCAATCGGGCGGGATCACGTTCCAAAGCTCAGTCAATGCAGCAACGGTGACGTTGACCGATACGGCAGGCACGATCGCTTTCCAGGGCAACTTGACCGCGACTGCGTTGAGCACCGCGGTACAGGGTTACAACGTCAGTCTTACCGGCACGAGCAACTCAATCACCAACGCAGTGACGTTCTCCAACACTGGAACACTGACGATTGGTGACGCAGGCGGTGATAGCACGGCCTTCACGGGTGGAGTGACCGCGACGAATCCGTCAGCGAAGAGTCTGGCGGGGACAATTTCAGCCGCCGGAACTGGTGTCATCAACCTTGGTTCCAATGCCAACAGCATCACGGCGAACACGACGATCGGCGGCGCATCAACAGGAACGATTACGCTCGCAGC
>JAKFWA010000099.1:17692-128586 GCA_021732995.1 Planctomycetaceae bacterium
CGAAGAGTCTGGCGGGGACAATTTCAGCCGCCGGAACTGGTGTCATCAACCTTGGTTCCAATGCCAACAGCATCACGGCGAACACGACGATCGGCGGCGCATCAACAGGAACGATTACGCTCGCAGCAGCTACGTTAGTAGACGGTGCTACGCTGACACTTGGGGCGGGCGCGGCCACGGCGATTAGTGCTACGTCCATCAGTGGAACGGGTGGTGGAACAGCCTCCAATCTGACGTTGAACACCACAGGTGCGGTGACGGTGAGCGGCGCGGTCGGCACGGACATCGGCACGCTGACGATCACTCAGTCGGGCGGTACGACATTCCAAAACACAGTCAACGCGAGCACGGTGGCACTGACCAACACCACGGGCACGATCGCCTTCCAAGACAATTTGACTGCCGCAACGCTTACTGCCGCCGGGCAGGCTTACAACGTGAGCCTCACGGGATCGAGCAACTCATTTACCAATGCGGTGACCTTCTCTAACACTGGCACGCTGACGATCGGTAATCAGAACACAGACAGCACAGCCTTTACCGCTGGCGTGACGGCCACAGCACCATCGTCGAAGAGTCTGGCGGGGACAATTTCAGCCGCCGGAACTGGTGTCATCAACCTTGGTTCCAATGCCAACAGCATCACGGCGAACACGACGATCGGCGGCGCATCAACAGGAACGATTACGCTCGCAGCAGCTACGTTAGTAGACGGTGCTACGCTGACACTTGGGGCGGGCGCGGCCACGGCGATTAGTGCTACGTCCATCAGTGGAACGGGTGGTGGAACAGCCTCCAATCTGACGTTGAACACCACAGGTGCGGTGACGGTGAGCGGCACTGTCGGCACGGATATTGACACGCTGACGATCACGCAATCGGGCGGTACGACGTTTCAAAGCACTGTGGATGCGACGACTGTCTCGCTGACCAACACCACTGGCACGATCGCTTTCCAGGGCAACTTGACTGCGACAACTTTGAGCACTGCGCTGCAGGCTTACAACGTTAGTCTGACTGGTACGAGTAGCTCGATTGTGAATGCGGTGACATTCTCCAATACGGGTGGTGTGACACTCGGAGATGGTGGCGACACAACCTTGTTTACTGGCGGAGTGTTGAGCACGGCGTCGACAACGACCATCAACGGGACGGTCCGAACGGGTGGGAACACAGCACAGTTCGGGGCGGTGACCCTGGCAGGCAACTCAACCATTGATACGACAAACGGTGGTGGAACACCGAATGGTGGCGATATCACGTTGGGCGCGGTGACAGGCGGGGCCGTCAGTCTGGCGTTAATTGCTGGCACGGGTGCTGGCAGCGACATCAGCGGCACGAGCGTCGCGACGACTGGTACACTAACGGTGACTCAGTCAGACAGTGCGGCCTTCAGCGGCACAGTGGGTGTGGCGACGCTCGACCTGCAAGATACGAATGGCGTGATCGCGTTCCAGAACAATGTGACCGCGACAAGCCTGACCACGGCAGCGCAGACCTATATCGCGAGTCTGACAGGTGCCAGTAACACGATTACGAATGTGGTGACGTTCTCAAATACAGGCGGCGTGACTCTCGGTGACGGTGGCGACGTGACCTTGTTCAATGGTGGAGTAACGAGCACGGCTTCTACGACCACAGTCAACGGATCCGTGCGAACCAGTGGTGACGTGGCTCAGCTTGGGGCAATCACACTCACTGGTAGTTCAACGATCGATACAACGAACAGCGGTGGTACGGCGACTGGGAACGACATCACGTTGGGGGCAGTAACCGGCGCAGCGTTCAGTTTGTCTTTGAACGCTGGTACGGGAGCGGGAAGTGACATTTCCGGAACGAGCGTCTCGAATGTCGGCACTTTAACCGTGACGCAGTCGGATAGTACCAAGTTTAGCGGAACAGTCGGTATGACGACGCTTGACTTGCAGGATACCAACGGGGCCATTGCGTTTCAGAGTAACTTAACGGTGACCAATCTCACGACGGCGGCTCAGACCTACAGTGTGAGTCTGACAGGCGCCAGTAACACCATTACAAATGCCGTGGCGTTTTCAAATTCAGGCGGTGTCACGCTGGGTGATGGCAGCGACGTGACGTTGTTCGATGCGGGAGTGACGAGCACGGCATCGACGACCACTATTAACGGCACACTTCGAACCAGCGGTGATACCGCTCAGTTTGCAGCTGTTACTCTCGCGGGCAACTCAACGATTGATACGACGAACGGTGGTGGCGTTGCTGCCGGTAACAACGTGACCGTGAGCGGAGCCATCAACGGCACGTTCAGTTTGGCCGTCACTGCGGGAACTGCAGGCATTGTTTCGTTCGGCGGCGCGATTGGTAGTACTACCGCGCTGACGGACCTGGATGTCACTGCGGCAACGATCAATTTAAATAACGCCACCGTAAAAGTTGATGGCGCTGCGGCGACAGGAACCGTGACATTGGTTGGTTCCGTCGTCCTGGGGGCCAACGTTTCAATCGACACCGATGGAGCGACGGACAACAACTTAACGGTGACTGGTTCGATCAATGCCGACGCGGCGGCGAACAATCGCACGCTGACTCTTGTGACTGGCAGCAAGATTATTGACTTCAGCGCCGCGCCGATTGGTGCGAGCCAGCCGATTCAAACGTTTTCGATTACGAGCACAGACACTTCGAAGCTGGGAGCTATTAGGACGCGTGACGGAGGCATCAGTATCACGGCGGCCGGTTCACCAGCGCTTAGCTTGAGCGGCAATCTGAGCACGGATGCGGGCACGAATGCGGGTGCTATCACCATAAGTGGTAGCTTTGACCTGGTTGCCAATCTGACGATCGACACGGATCACGCGACGGGGACCGACGGCAACTTTAGTGTCACAGGCTCGGTCAATGCGGATGCCGTTGGCAACAACCGCACGTTGACTGTGACCGCAGGAACTGGCACGGTCACTTTCGGCAGCAACATTGGTGCGTCCACCAACTTGCAAACATTTACGGTGGCATCTGCTAGCTCCACGAGCGTGCGGCAAATTCGTACTCGAACCGGCGGTGTCAGCATTACTTCAACGGCTATCACGCTGAATGACAACATCAGCACTGATCTGGATCCTTCGGTTGCGGGTTCGGTTAGCGTGATCGGAAATGTGACGTTAGGTGGAGCAGTCACAGTTGATTCCGACAAGACCACCGATGCCAATATTTCTATCAATGGTACGGTTAACGGGGCTCAAACGCTGAGCCTTGTTGCAGGCGATTCTGATGTCAGCATTTCAGGGGCGATCGGAGGGACTGTTGGCCTCAGTAGTTTGTCGGTCACCGGCAATGACATTTCGGTGAACAACATCGGTGCTGGCGCAGCAGGAGTCACTGGCACTACGACAATCATCGCGACAACGGGTGGTGCCGATACTGGCTCGGTCACCTTCAACGGATCGACCTACAACGCCAACACGCAGAACTACACGGCTCCTGCTGGAAGCAGTTTCATTCTCGCTGCGGGAGCAACGACTACCTTCACGTCGACTGCCGACCTAGTCTCGTTTGCGACCGGGACTTTGTTGCTCAACGATGGCAGCGACTTGTCCGTAGCCACAGCCGGAGGCGCGATCTCGATTGTGGCAATTGGGGGTACATCGGACGAGGACGTCACGCTCAACGCGGCAGCCAGCACGATCGCTGTCGGAGCTATCGGCAACGCCAACGAGATCAACACCGTCGCACTGACGGGGTCGGCGGGCATCACGCTCAATGGCGATATTACGACCTCAGATGCCTCTGGGAATACGGTCACGATGACAGGACCGGTGACGCTGGGTACTGGCATCACGATCGACAGCGATAACACCACGAACGACGGTGCGGTGGTCTTCTCAGGAACAACGACGACGATTAATGGCGCTCAGTTGTTGGTTATTCAATCCGGTACTGGAGCGACCAGCTTCAATGGAGCCGTTGGCGGGACAACTCCGCTTACGTCCTTGAATGTTTCTGCGAGCACCACTAACGCGAACGCGAATATCACGACGGCCTTAAACGGCGATCAGACCTATTCCGGTGCGCTGTCACTTAATGCCGCGACGCTAGCTGTTTCGGGAATCGGTGAGATCAATCTGGGTGGCAACGTCACCGTCGCTGGAACCGCAGTCAGCACAATCAATGGGAAGCTTGATCTCAATGGAGCCGACAGAACGTTCACAGTTCCCGACGCCACAGGTTCGACGGCGACCGATCTGTCAGTGGCAGCCGTCGTGTTGGGACCAACCGGCCTGATAAAAGCCGGCGCCGGAACGATGGACCTCGGTGGTACGAATACGTACTCCGGCGCGACGACGATTAGTGCTGGCCGGTTGAATGTGAATGGCTCCACGGCAATCGCAAGCGCCGTGTCGGTGAACTCAACCGGAACGCTCGGCGGCACTGGGACAGTCAATGGGACCGTGGCTGTTGCGAGTGGCGGAACGGTGAGCCCCGGTCTCTCGCCGGGCATCCTAAATACCGGCGATGTGACGTTTAATTCTGGTTCGACGTTCGCCGTCGAAGTGAACGGCTCGACTGCCGGCTCTGGTCACGACCAGCTTAGCGTGACGGGTACGGTGTCTCTGGGAAATGCGACGCTGAGTACCTCGGGAACGATTGCTTCCTCGCCTGGGCAAGAGGTCATTCTGATCAGCAACGATGGAACCGACGCCGTAACGGGAACTTTCAACGGCTTGCCTGAGGGCGCGACCGTCCCCATCAACTCCATCAGCTTTGTGATCTCGTATGTGGGTGGAACGGGCGGTAACGATGTCACACTCGTGGAGTCGGGGGCGATCACTTACTCGCCAGGAGGCGGTGTCACGACGAACGGCGATGACACGATGGTGCTCAGCGAAGTTGTGATTTCGGGGACGCCCTACCTCCGTATCGCGGTGGGGGGCGTGATTCGGGATCAACGCGCTACTTCGTTGGTGACGACTCTGGTCATCAATGGAGGCAATGGCGACGATTCCTTGAACATTGACTACAACGGCACAGGCGGCTTCTTTGCCAATGCGATTACGTTCAATGGTGATGGGCAGGCAACCGCGGCAGGTGACTCGCTCAGGATCACCGGAACGGGAACAACGAATGCTACCTATACGCCGAGTGCGACCACGAATGGCAATGGTACGGTTGATGTCGATGGAAGTGCCGTCTCGTTTACGGGGCTAGAGCCTGCCGATTTCACGGGAATGGCGACCTTTACGCTTAATTTGCCCGGCGCCAACGACTCGGTGACCGTCACCAATGGCAAAGACACAACGACGGGGACAACAGACGCATTGGTGTTGTCGGGCACTAGTGGCGGTGTCGGATTTGAAGCGGCTCACGTCTTCGGCAACACGAATGTCGTGATCAACACCACAGCTTCTGATGGCAACGACACTATCTCGATTGCGAGTGCCAACAACGCTCACACCAACACAAACCTGACGATCATTACGGGAGCCGGTACTGACACACTGAGCTTTGCGGGCAATGTTACAGTGACTGGCAACCTGCGATTGAGCACTAGTGCGACGGTCAGCGAAGCGACTGACGTCATCACTGCCGCAGGGTTAATGTTGCAAGGCACGGGTTCCTACTCGCTGACTACTGCGACGAATGACATCACGACTCTGGTAGCCAGTACGACCGGAGCGATTAGCTTCCGCGACGCGACGGCTCTGACGGTAGCATCTTTGACTGTGAATGGCACCACAGTTAACGGCATCACAACGAGTAACGCCGACGGTCAATTGCAGACCGGAACCACGTTGCTCATTGATGATGACATCAATCTCGGCAACGGTGATCTCGGGTTGAATGCGGGCGGCGCGACGACTCAAAACGCAGGGGACACCGTCACGGCTTCGGGACTGGCGCTGACAGGAACGGGTCCCTTCACATTGACCGACGCCGCCAACAACGTAGCCACCATCGCGGCCAACACCGCTGACACCATTAGCTACGTGGATTCGAGTTCGGTTTCGGTCGGTTCTGTCACCGTCATTGCGGCGACCACCACTGGCATCACAACGTCCGGCGATGACGTTCAGTTGCAGACGACCACGACACTGGTGATTGATGACGACATCAGTCTTGGTGCGGGCGATCTGGGATTGAACTCGGGCAATGCGACAACTCAGAATGCAGGCGACACCATTGCCGCTGCAGGACTCGCTCTGACTGGAATTGGGCCTTATACACTCGCCGATGCTGCGAATAATGTGACAACGCTCGCGGTCAACTCAGCGAGTACCGTGAGCTACCGTGACAATGACTCACTCTCTGTTGCTTCTGTCACTGTTCTTGCTGCGACGACGACCGGCATCACGACATCCAATGACGATGTCCAATTGCAGACCGGAACGACGCTGCTGATTGATGACGACATCGCTCTAGGGAGCGGTGACCTCGGATTGAATACCGGCGGGGCTACGACTCAGAACGCTGGCGATATCGTCACGGCTTCCGGGCTCGCACTCACCGGTACTGGGCCTTACACGCTGACCGACTCCGCGAACAATGTGACGAACATCGCAGCCAACACCGGCGATGTTATCAGTTATCAAGACACGGATACACTTACCGTCGGGTCTATCACTGTCATCGGAGCAACGACCACCGGCATTACGACATCGAGTGACAATGTCACGTTGCAAACCGGAAACACGTTGGCCATCAGCCAAGCGGTCAATGTCGGGACAGCGAATCTCGTTCTGAACACAGCGGCGGCGACAACTCAGACCGCAACAATTACTGGCGGTGGACTGGAGTTGCTGGGGACAAGCCCCAAGACGCTCAACAGCGCCAACGACATCGACAACATTGCTGGAACCGGCAACACGACGATCGCCTTTACCGACGCCGATGGCTTCAACGTCTCCACGGTCAACACGGCGGGGTTAAGTGCCAGTTCAACGATCGCGCTCGTTGCCACGACTGGAAATGTCACGGTGGTTAATACCGCAGCGGGGAACGACATCAACGCTGGCGGCGCGATCACAATCACACTCAGTGCCAACGATGGCTTCTTTACGATCAATGCTGGCGCTGATGTCGAGACCTCAACCGGTGGCGTGACAGTCAATGCGGACAAAATGTCACTGGCAGGAACCATCACAGCGACGACTCAAACGGTGACGCTGCAAAACTCAAGTGGTACGGACCTGATCAATCTTGGTTCCGCTACAGATGCAGCCGCCAATACGTTGGAGTTGTCGAGTGCTGAACTCAACAATGTGGCCGCCACTCTGCTGGTCGTTGGCAGCGGGTCAATGGGAGCCATCACCGTCAGTTCTGACGTCAGCACCGGCGCTACGACTCTGCACCTCAGAACGGGCAGCACGGTGACCGGCACCGCAGGCGGTATCACGGAAACGAACCTCGCGATTTCAGCGAGCGGCACGATCAATTTCACGGACTCGACGACCGACGTCGATAATCTGGCCATCGCAAATACGACCGGCGATATCACCTTCACCGACGCGGACGACCTGACGATCGCTGACGTGACCGGTTCTGCAACGATTTCGGGTGTTGATACGAATGCAGGTTCGGTGACTCTGATTGCAACGACCAGCAACATCACCGTGAACAACACGGCTGCCGCCTCGACCAACGACATTGAGGCAACCACTGGCATCACCATCACAGCGTCCGCCGACGAAGCAACCTTCACGATCAACGGTGGTGCTGATGTTCAAACAACAGCCGGTGGAGTGACCGTCAACGCGGACAACATCGATCTCGCAGGCACCATTACGGCGACCGGGCAAACGGTGACGCTGCGTCATCAAGTCGGCACTGACGCCATCACACTGGGAGTCGCAGGCGACGGGACAGCAGCCACGCTCGAACTAGCGGACGCGGAACTCGACCGCGTCACCGCTTCAATCTTGGTGATTGGTCAAGTGACAGCTGGGGCAACCACCGTGGCCAGTGACGTAACAACCGGCGCGACAACATTGCACTTGATCAACAACAGCACGGTGACAGCGACAGCGGGCGGCATCACGGAGAACAACCTCGCGATCTCTGCGGCTGGCGTCGTGAATTTCACGGACTCAACAACCGATGTGAATAACCTGGCCATCGTGACGACTACTGGCAACATCATCTTCATTGATGCTGACGACATCACGGTGGCTGATGTTGCGGGTGCCAGCACAATCTCGGGCGTTGATACGAATGCGGGTGCGGTCTCTCTGACGGCGACCACGAGCAACGTCACCGTCAATGACACGTCTGCGACGAACGATATCGACGCGACCACCGGCATCACCATCCTGCTGCAGGGCAATGACGCCACATTCACCGTCAACGCGAACGCCGACGTTGAGACGGCTGCTGGCGGGATCATCGTGACGGCTGACGAAATGAACCTGGCTGGCAGCGTCACTGCAACGACGGGTACTCAAACGATCTTACTGCGTCCGTTCAATGCGGGTGAGTTGATCAATCTCGGTACGAACACAGGAACGGCCAACACGCTTGAGTTAGACGACAACGAACTCGATCGGGTCACTGTGGCAACGACCGGCTTCATTCAGATTGGTCGTAACGATGCTTCTGCTTCTGGCAACATCACCATCAGTGCGACGATCGACCGCGCAGCGGTTGTGACGCTGCACCTCTTCACGGGCGCTGCGGTGTTGGAAACCAACGGTCCGACCAGTGACATCACGGGACCATCAGGCACGAGCCTCGCGATTAACTCAGTGAGCGGCATTGCCAGCGGCACAACGTTGGAGACAACGGTCACCAATCTGGCCTTCAACAACACGACGTCGAATGCGGCTGCGTTCCTCAATTCGGGTGCGCTGTCAGTGACGAGTATTGATGGAGTGGCGACGTCCAATAACGGCGGCACGACAACCACTGTCACCGCGACGAGTCCCATCACATTCGTCGTGAATACGACCAGCGTGGGAACGCTGACTGCTCAAGCACTCGAATCAGGAGCGACAAACACCGACAATATCACGGTCAACGCCGGTGTTACCGTCAGTTCGACGACTGGTAATGTGGTGTTTGAAGCGGGCGATCGAATCAGCATCGCAGCTTCAGGCATTGTGACGTCGACGACCGCCAGTGTAATGATCGATTCCGGTTTCAACGACACCGACAATGATGGTTCGATGGCGCTGGATGGTACGGTCAATGCCGCCACGACCATCACACTCGACCTGAATCAGGAACAAGGTGCCACGCAGGCCGGCGCAACAGGCGTCATGACAGCGACGAATCTCGTACTGCTGAGCAACGCGAGCACTGCGGCTTCGTTCTCACTCGGCACGAGTACGAATAATAACGTCACGAATATTGCGGCTCAGACGAGTGGTGCGATCGACTTCCGCGAAGGCGACAACATCAATGTCGAAACGATCGCTGGCGTGACCGGCATCACAACGGGCAATGGAGTTGCGTCGGGAGCGGCCGTCTTAATCAACGCCCTGAACGGTCTAATTGATGTCAATTCTGCGATCTCAACGGCGGCTGGAACGGGCGGCGGTATCACCACGACCGGAGCGGTCACTATCGATGCTTCGATTACAGCCGCGGGCGGCAACGTCACGCTGAACGGACAAAGTGTCGCCGCCAGTGACCTCAACATTAACGCGACTCTCACGTCCAGCGCCAGCATGTCTTTGAGTGCGAATCGTGACATCCACGTGCGAGCTCTCGTGCAAACCAATAATGCTGGCTCGGACATTGTCTTTTTGGCGGACTCTGATGCGGATGCAATCGGTGGATTGCGACTGTACGTGGCTGGCCAAGTGATCTCGGTCGATCAAGTCACCATCAGCGGTTCGAATTTGTCGGATACCGCAGTTCCTGTGGATGGAGTCGATATCGATGCCGATACGACGAATATTCAGATTCAAGGTGGCGGTCCGATTCTGATCTTCACGAATGCTGCTGCACCCGCCGCGAGCGACATCATTTCGGACGGCTTCATCATCGCGACCGGTACGGCAACAGTGACGATCACTGCGATGCATAGCGTGACATCGCAACTGTTCGGCGACATCACGACGGCTGGCGGCGCAGTGCTTATTACGGCGGACAACGCAGCTGGAAATAACCTTGGCGCGATCTTTCAGGCGGATGGCATGGTCATAAATGCCGCGACCGGGACGATCACGCTGCTGGCTGATGGTGACATCACACTCGGCAGCAACGTTACCACGAATGCGACGACTACGGCCGTCACGATCACGACCACCAACGGAGCGGTCATTGATGGCGGCGATACAGACATTGAGATCATCGCGAACTCGGTCGGTGCTCGAGTCGTCATTAATGCCGTAACCGGTATCGGCAACGGGAATCCACTCGAAACGACCATCAACGAACTCGACGCCGATAACGCCACCAGCGGCGATATCGCCATCAACGAGACCAACGCCATCATTCTGTTTGATGTGCAAGAAGCGACCGCTGGCAACATCCAGATCGTGACGACGAATGGAACGATTACGGTCAATGCGAGCGCGGTAGCCTCAACGGTCGTAAGCACCGTAGCCGCAGGCACGATCTTCTTGGACGCCAACGGAAGTACGTCCGACATTGTCTTGAGCGACCGGATTCAATCTGTAGCTGGCACAATCACACTGAATGCTGACAACGACATCACGGCTGATACTGATGGCGACATTACCTCCACGAGCGGTACGCTGACGGTGACCGGAGATCTCAACAGCGGAGTCGCCAGTGTTATCACGATGGCCGATGGAGCCATCTGGAACGCCGGCAGCGGAATCATTGATCTGGATACCGACGGAAACATCACGCTGGGCAGCCTGCAAACCACCAGCGCGCTGACGACTGCGGTGACGATTGATACCACGACAGGCGGCGTGATCGACGGCGGTGATACCGACATTGAGATCATTGCGAACAATGTCACAGCGCTGGCGACAATCAACGCCGCGACCGGCATCGGTGGGGCGGCCGGGGCAGGAGCTGACAACGCGCTGGAAACGCAGATCAATTCTCTGGATGGAACTGTGACCGGGGCCGGCGCGATTGATATCGACGAGACTGATGCGATCATTCTGCTCAACGTGGATACGGCGAACGGGTTCATCACCGTGGACGCGGGCGGCAAGATCACGGCCACGGACGTTGAGTCAACGACCGACGACGATGCGAATGACATCACGCTGACCACGACGTCGGGGAATATTGTTGTGGCTCTCGTGCAGGTTACAACGGCAGGCAGCGCTGCGGCTGGCGATGTGTTCCTGAATGCGGCGGCTGCAATCGAGGAAGCTCCATTCACTGGAGCGGACGCTACTGCTGACGTCATCGGTCAGGACATTCGACTGGTCGCGGTGAGCGGCATTGGCGATGCGGCCAAGATCGAGATCAACGGTGTCAACCTGGCGGCTACGACCGTCACAGGCGATATCACGCTAAACGACACCGCAAGTGGTCTGGTCATCACGACAATCACCACGGTTGGAGCCAGCATTACCGTCGGAGCTGTGGGTGACGATATCGATATCAGCACGAGCAGCCCGCTAACGGTGAACTCGCCGGTCACGAATACGGGTGGCGGCAACATCATTCTGGCGGCTAATGGCAATGTGGCGGCGGATGACCTGACGTTGAATGCGAACGTCACCGCGACTGGTGGTAACGGCAACATCACGCTGTATGCCGGCGATACGATCAGCATGGGCGCGGCGGTTATTGTGAGCGTGGTGGGAAGCGGTACGGTGTATGTGTCAGCTGGTTCCAACTACCAGAACGGAATGGGGTTGATTGACGGCAACAGCACCGGTGCCATTTCGATGACAAGCGGGTCTACGATCCAGTCGGCTGATGGGGATATTTCGCTGTTGGCGCCGAACGGTATCGCGTTGAGCGTGGTCAACGCCGACAGCAACACCTCGGGCTTGATTGGCGATATCGCTGTCGCGGCGGATTATGCTGGCCCGGATAGTTCGGGCGGCAGCCTCTATGCGAGCGACGGCGTTGGAGCGATCTCTGATAACCTCGCGGCCGAAACGCCGAACATGATCGGTGATAAGGGTACTTTGACCGCCGGTTCCGGTATTGGCTCCGCCGACGATATCGAGACCACGCTAGTGACACTGGACGCGCGCAACACGACGTCCAACAACATCGATATCACGGAAACGAATACGATCTCTGTTGTGCGAATGACGAATACCGTTGCCAATGACGCAAATGGTGCGACGGGCACGGCTAGTATTACTGCTGCTGGAACCATCACCGTGCTGTCTGGTGGCTCGGGCGGGCTGGGGATTTCCGCGACGGACGGCAATGTGACGCTCGATGCGAACGGTGCGACATCGGACGTCCTCGTCAACCAGTTTGTTACTGCAACTCTGTCTGGAACGGTGACGCTGACTGCTGATCGCGACGTGACGATCAGCTCGGCGGTTTCCGGAAACAGTGGCGTCGTACTGACGAGCGGAATCGCGGGTACCGGTTCCGTGACGGTCTCTGCGGGAGCGAGTGTTTCTGCGGCAGGCACAGGTGCGGATATTACGATCACTTCAGGAACGACTGCCGGTAACGTGTCGTTAGGCGGAGCTGAGTCGGCGAACGACCGCTTGACGATCACGAGCCTGGATGTCGTCAGCCAGCCCGGCGGAGTGATTGTCGCTCCGAACTTGCTGCTGCTCGGTGCGGCGGACGTTTCACTGAATCAGGCGGTGAATGACTTTGACACTGTGGCAGCGGATCTGCAGCCGGGATCGATAGTCATTGATGACACGGACAGCATCGCTGTTGGAACCGTGAGTGGAACCGTCGGCATCCAGACTGGTAATCCCGGCACGGGTGGGGGCGTCACCATTAACGCAATCAGCGGTACGATTACGGTCAGCCAGCCGATTGATACGAATAATGGTACTGGCGGCGGAATTTTCGTTTCCGGTTCCGTGAACTTGAATGCGTCGCTGACCGCTGCAGGTGGAAACATCACGCTCAATGGCAGTGCGTCGTCTACGAGCGACATCATTGTCAACTTCCCGCTGATCAGCAGTGCGAGCATCGTGCTGTCCGCGCCGCGCGACATCATCGTGAATGCACTGGTGCAGACGACTGGTGTCGGGTCAGATATCACGCTGACGGCAGATTCTCAGGGAGTGCCGGATGGACTTGGCGGCGTGCGGATCAGCGCGGCAGGTCAGGTGAACTCCGCCGATCAGGTGACGATCAGTGGCTCCGATCTCTTCGTGACCACTGCGGGAGGTCCAGACAGTGTCGAAGTTCAATCGGACGGGGCGACGGTACAGGTCCTCGCAGTTGGCAGTATCGTGATCCAAGACGGTCCTGGTGCTCCGATTGGTGCCCAAACCTTGGTCAATGGACGGATTCAGGCGACTGGTGCTGGTTCTTCGATTCTGATTAGTGCCGAAGGCACGGTATCGTTCTCGCTGGATGGTGACGCCATCACCAACAATGGTGCGGTGACGGTCACGGCTGACAGTCGTAGTGGGGATAACGGCGGCGACTTGCTCCAGGCAAACGGTGCGGAGATTCAGGCGGGCAATGGCCTGATTACTCTGACTGCAGACGACATGATCGTCATCGGTCTGTTGCAGACGACCGGCGAAGTCCGCGTCACGACGAATGGCCTGATGCTGGATGCGGACACCACCGGTACTGACATCATTGCTACGACTGCGGCGCTGCGAGCAAGGACGTCGATCGCACTCGATAACAATGGCTTTGAGACTCAGATCGGCACGTTGGCTGCAGTCACTAATTCAGGTGACATTTTCATCGCCAACACGGGTGCATTGATTGTTGGTACTGTGAACGGGTTGGTCGGTGTCACGATTACAGATGTCAGCAATCAGAACGCTCGCGTCAACAATATCACCCTGACGGCTTCCAGTCCGCTGACCGTCAACTCTCCGATTGCCAACCTGGACGGCGGAAATATCACGCTGACGGCGACGAATGACGGTGGCAGCGACGATCATCTGACGATCAGTGCCAGCCTGCTTGTGACTGGCGGCGACGCCACTATTGATTCTGACGGCAATATCGCGCTGACAGCAGGCACGGACCTGATCATCAACAACGGCAGCACGGTTTCCACAGATGCCAGCGGCACGATTATCGGTACTGCTGTCCGCAGTACTTCGGTGTCGGCGGCTTCGACGCTTCAGACGGTCAATGGCACACTGACGCTGAGCGGGAATCAAGCAGTCGTTGCGATCACCGGTAACTTTAGCGGCGTCACCGTGGATGCCTCGACTATCACCACTTCGAACGGCGCAATCTCGCTGCTCGGCAAGAGTGGTGACACGGCCGGCAACGATGGCGTGGTCGTTCAAGGCGGATCCAGCGTGTCTGTCACGGGTACGACGGGAACAATCACCGTGACTGGCGCTGCAGTGGCAACAACGTCGAGCGACGGCGTGGTGATCACCGGCGCCGCGACGAAACTTGGCTCAAGCGGCGGCCTGATCACCGTGACCGGTTCTGCGACTGTTGGCGACGATGGTGTTGAAATTACTCAATCCGACATCACCGCGACCAGCAGCGCGAGTATCACCCTGATGGGTACAACTACTGGCGCTGCTGCAGACTCCGATGGTGTCGCCATCAATGGCGGCAGCCTGACCGTCATCAGTGCTGTGAATGGTGCAGTTCAATTGACCGGTGTCGGTAGTCAGGACGACGGCGTTGATTTCAGTTCAGCCCAGGTGAGTACCTCGGGCTCGGGCAGTATTACCGTTGTCGGTAGCAACGGTTTGGATGAGGGAATTGATCTCGCAAGCACGCAGATCACGACGAGCAGTTCTGGCAATATCACTCTGACGGGTACCGGTGGTGCGTCCGGCGGCGGTGGCTCGATCGGTGTGTCGTTCGTTGGTGCGACCACCCAAGTGGCGGCGACTGGCTCCGGCAGCATCGCTATCACGGGAACTGGAGGAACAGCCAATAGTGCGGGCATTAATCTGCCATCTACCGTAACGAAGCCGATTGACGCCGATGGAGCGGGTTCCATCACGCTGACGGGCGATGGGACCGGTACGTCGGCTGGCATTCATATCGACACGGAGATCGAAAGCGGATCTGGCACTGTCACGGTCAGCAGCGCTGATGACATTCGATTTGCTGCGACAGGCTCAATCGACTCCGTGAGCAACACCGTCACGCTGACGGCTGATACCACTGCCGGTAACAACGGTGGTCTGATCAGCATGGCAAATGGAGCACAGATTACCGGGGGCAGCGGGGCAGTAGTGTTGGGCTCGGACGGAACCGTGACACTCGGTCGAATTGTCACCACGAGCAGTATTAGCGTCAATTCGACCAGCGGTTCGGTTCTGGACGCTGCCAACAATGCGGACATCGACCTCGAAGGCAGTTCTCTGACGGTTACCGCGAGCGGCACGTTCGGCGCGGCGGATAACGATGACATCGATACGAAAGTTGGCAGCCTGAGTGTGACGACGGGCGGTGCTCAGTTCATCAATGAATCGGATTCGCTGACGGCAGTGAATCTCAACGCTAACTCTGGTGCGGCGAGCATTGATCTCGAGGCAGGCGGTTCCGTGACCGATAGCGATGCGGCGGTTGACGTTTTGGCCAATAACCTGGTCGCGGACGTCGCCGGTGCGGTGACGCTGGATACCACCATCGCCACTCTGGATCTGTCGGCTACAGCCGCCGGCGTGATCGACATCGACGAAACCAATGCTATCACGTTGACTGACGTTGATACCGCGAATGGTTCGATCAACATCGAAACGACGGCGGGCACAATTGCTGCGACCGATGTGGAGTCTATCACGGACTCCGACGCCAATGACATCGCACTTGTTACGACTGCGAGTGGCGACATTCTCGTAACGCGAGTGACTGCTAAGGCCACCGGTGACGTGCTCATCAGTGCCGCTGGCGCGATTACGGACAACAACGCTGCTGCGACGCGAGACGTGGTTGGTGACGACGCGATCCTGAGCGCCGGTAGTAACAGTGTGGGTAGCTCTGGTGACGTCCTGGAAGTCAGTGTCACGAATCTGGAGGGCGCCGCGATCGGTTACTTCCTTAACAATGATCAAGCGCTGCAGATTGGTGGAAACGCAGCGATCTTCGCCAGGAATCTCAGCGGTCTGACGTCCACTGGTACGGTGCGAATTACCAACAAGGGCAGCGTTTCGACTACTGACGACGTCCTGACATTGACGGAGAGTATCAGTGCAACCGGGCAACTCGTCGTTCTGACCGCCGATGGCGTTCGCAGTAACAGCGACGACGCGAGTGTTTCTCAGACGGTTGATATTACGTCGGCCAACCTGCTGCTGGTGTCATCGTTTGGCATCGGTACGCTGGCTGATTCGGTTGAGATCAATGCGACCAGCAATCTCGCTTTCACCAACACAGCCGCGGGTGACGTGATGGTTGTGGATTCGACTGGCGGTCTGGCTATCGATGACGTAGACGGTGTTACGGCCTCAACAAACAGCGCTGCTGGTGGAGCAATCTTTGTTTCATCACTCCAGGGACCGCTCGCTGTTGCTCACAACTTGGCCGCGCAGGCCGCCGTGCTGCTGCGGACCACCGATGCCGCGACCCTGATTGAGCATCTTGTCGTGACCTCAGGCACAACGGTCAGCAGCGCGACGAACCAGATCACATTGCAGGCTGCAGACAATCTGACTATTCAAGATACGGCTGTGCTGCAAGCCGCCACGACCGTCACGATTACGTCTGATTTCGGCAACGCCGATTCAGGGACAGGTTCGCTGGTGACGTTCAACGGAACGTTGAACGCGGTTGCGACCTCGACGATGACGGGCAACAGTGATGCCGATCAGTTCGTGATCTTCCCGAAGAATCCCGACAATGGAGCTGACACCGATTCGGTTTCGGCGCTCACGATCAACGGTGGTGATAACGCCGATCAATACACAATTCATATCGGCGGTCTCAACGGCGGTGTGACAGACGTGACGTTGCAGGATACTGGCGCTGGCGGGGCCGACTCGGCGTTGGTCTACAACAGCAGTTCGGCCGACGGTTCTGCGGGTACGCCGTTGCAGGTTCACAATAATGCTGCCAACGGGGCGACGCAGACTGGTGGATTCGTCAACAATCAGGTGCGTTCGGAGCGATTGGGGTACACACAGACGCTCGAACAGCTGGAAGTTCGAGGTGACGAGGCTACCGGTGGCTCGGCAACGGCTCCGGCGGCGAATGACGCAGGGGACTATTTCGATGTGCAGCCATCGCAAACGACACGTATCGTGATCCACGGCAATGATCCGCAGTTTGATAATCTGCCGGGTGATACACTCAATGTTTCAGCGTTCGGAAATGCCTACAGCGTCAACGGCAATGAGGTGCAGGTAACGGGCGGCAACCCGAACGTGTTCTTGCCAATTGCGTTCCGTAATATCGAGTCAATCCCACTGGCGCCGATTCCGGCTGCGATTCCCGCGAACAATTACAGCTTCGATTTCAACATCCTTAACGATGTTACTGCCGTCGTTTCTCCGACGCAGGCGGGCTATCTGTCAGTGCTGCCGAATACGATCTACGGGCAGACGGGAAATACCTACGGGTGGCGTACGAGTGATTTGAACAATCCCGCGACGTTCCCCGTGTTCAACGTGGTCGATCGTGGTGTCGTGGCGAGCACGTTTAGCGATCTGATACGCGATGGACACGTGTCGGACGTCGCTCAGGTCTTCAAAGCCAATATCGCGAACAATGGCTGGTATCTGGTATCCGTGAAGGCGACTGAGTCGCTCAATCTGAAGATCAGCGATGCCGATACCGGGCTGGTGGTTGTCCCGGATGCCGACCTGAGTGGCGCTGGGGAAGTCAGCTTCGTGATGCAGATCACCGACGGAACGCTCGATTTGCAGATTGAGTCGGGTAGTGGGATCGCCAATCCGTGGGAGATCAACGGAATCGACTTGCGACCGGCGGCTCCGTTTACGTCAGGTACGTTGGAGCCGAACAACGTCGCGGCGGACGGTGCGACAATTGACGCTTACACTGGTACTGGAGCAACACCGAACGCGCTGATTACAGTGAGCGGCGGGTTGGACGTGAATGGCGATGCGACAAATGACGTGGCTTTGAGCATCACGTCGACCGACGCTGATACAGTGCTGGCTGGCGTGCAGGTGCAGGCGAATGGGGCTGGACAGTGGAGCTACAGCGTGCGCCGTCCGACGGCGATCGGCACTGCGTATGTCACGTCAACTGAGTTCGCAGGCACGAAGACCAGCGTGCAGGCGATTGAGTTTGGCCGAGTGAATACTCGTCGATTTGATTTCAATTTGGGGACTTCGCCGACGCAGGCTCCCGTAAATGGCTTCCCGGTCGTGATGGGCACGACGGAAGTCGGCGGGTACATCGGCGTGAACCCGCTTGACGTGAGTCTGAAGAACCTGGGCTATGCTTGGGCTAATGCCGCGAAATCGACGGACTTGGCGAGTTATAGCGGCGGGGCACAGACAAATCTGTTGCGAGATGTGCATCAAGGCGATGGCGGCAGTATGGGGGCAAACACGTTCTCGATGCATTTGGCCAATGGCACTTATCTTGTGAATGTTACCAGCGGCCACCCGACTGCGTCGATGAGTGCCTTGAACGTGACTGCGGAAGGTAATTCGGTATTAAGTAACCTGAGCACCGGCCCTGGTATTTTCCGCTCAGATTCGTTCACCGCGACTGTCACGGATGGGCAACTGGATCTTGGATTCAGTGCTATCTCGGGCTGGTCGCTGGCTGGGTTGGAAGTTCGGCTCGCCAGCAGTGTACCGGCGAACGCGGTGACGATTGATACGTTTGATCCGGCTGGAGCACCTCCTGCGGCAGTAGTTCCGCCCGCAGAGAATGTTACAGCGGACGGGACGTCGATCGACACGATCAACGGCACTGCTCCGGCAAATGCGATTATCACCGTCAGTACCACGCTGGGAGCGATCACGTCGGCGGATATCAGCTCGGCCTATGATGGCATTCAGATTCAGGCGTCCGCTGGTGGTACCTATAGCTTCACGCTGCAGCGGCCTGCGGTTTTCGGACAGCCTACAATCTCGGTGAGCACCATCAACGGTACCGGCAGTACCAGTAGTAGTGCGGTTGTGAGCTATCAACTTGTGGCGGGGAACGGTTCGTTCTTTGACTTCAACGGCACCAATAGCCCGACTGAGACCGGATATATCGGCGTCAGTTCGCAGGCACTCTACTCGCCAGTGTCGGGTTATGGCTGGGTAACGAACAGCCCGGCAGAAATTGATGCCGGTGCGGTCGGCGGTACCAACTTCTCGAATCTGCTGCGTGATACCAATACCTACGGCACGAGCCGTACATTCAGGGCGGATCTGGCTGCGGGGGCTTACGAAGTCACGGTGATCTACGGCGGTACTGCCGCAACATCTAACGACAGTGTGAGCATCGCGATTGGCACGGGGACTGGTCTTACAGGGCTGGGTTCCGATGCTTCACAGTTCAGTCATCGTCGTCTCACGGTGAATACCGCTGTGGATGGCGGGTTCAATGCCATCGCGTTGACGTTTGATAATTCCGATGCCTCACCGTGGTCGATTGCCGGATTGATCTTCCGACCAGTGGCTGCTGTGGCCACGAATTTGGCGGTGACAGTCGTTGGTGGCACGCTGACGGCTGACGGCTCAACCGTGGATGCATACTCGGTGGGTAACCTCACTGCGGGGCGGACTTATACGATCAGTACAACTGCGGGCACGATTACCAGCGCGGATGGCGATGCGCGGTTCAGCGGTAATCAGTTCGTCGCGACCGGCGCTTCGCAGAACTTCTCGATTCGTCGTCCAGCGCTGGCGGGTACCGCCACGATTCAGGTCGAGGAAGTGACCGGCGCCCAGCGCGGATCGAACACTCAGGCGTTCGGTATTGCGACATCGCGACGTTTCGACTTCGGTACGGACATCAGTCCCGTTGCGACCGGTTACATCGGTGTGCCGGCGAGCACGTCAATCTTCGATGGGCTGGGATATGGTTGGAACGCGGAAGGCGGCTTGGGCGGCGAAGGTGGTAGTACGAATGGTTACGACCGCGGTACTGTGACGGGCGTCACGACGACGAGCCTCTTCCGAGACGGTGTGATCATTCAACCAGCCACGACGTTCCAGGTGTCTGTGGCACCAGCCACGTTGTACGACTTGCGGGTCTACTTCGGTGATAAGTTCAACGCGACTCAAGTGATGATTGCCGCGGAAGGCGCCACGACCGTTACGACGGCGACGTTGGCCGCGAACACGTTCGGCAACCAGTTCATTAACAATGCCAGCGATACGAACGCTGATGGTTACATCGACATCACGTTCACGGCTGGTACTGCGGCGGGCGTCGACGCGGCCTACATCAATGGCTTTGACATCGCTGTTGACGGCACGTTGCCAGCGGCATCGGCTCTGCTGGCTGCTGAAGTTGGTTCGGGTACGGCTCAGATCACGGATGACGACCTTACACCGATCGTGGCGGCTGCGATTGCACGCTACGAATCTCTGGGTGTTTCCGGTGTCGCGTTGACGCATCTGCGGAATGTGACCTTCGCAGTTCAGGATCTGGAAGGAGCCACGCTGGGTCTCGCCGGAAGGGGCCGAATTCTTATCGATTCAGATGCTGCGGGCTTCGGCTGGTTTATCGACGCCACGCCGCTGGATGACTTCGAGTTCAACAACCCGTCTGGCGGAGTGGAACTGAAGGCAGCCGCTGGTCCGGCTCAGGGGCGCTTCGATCTACTGACGACGGTGATGCACGAGCTTGGCCATGAGTTGGGACTTGATGACGTGCGCGTGGGAGCGGAACCGCATGATCTGATGACCGAACAGCTCTCGCTGGGTATTCGCCGCCTTGCCGATCTCGACGCAGTTTTCGCTGCGAACGGTTGGATCGAATAGCTGAGGATCACGGCGGACGCATCTCACGTCTGCCGCTGTGCGGGTCCGTTGTTTGCGAAGCTTGCCAGCTATGAGACGCTCCCAACACTACGAAAACCACGGCGCGTGACTCAGATCGCCTCGTGGCAGATCGAACATAGGCTCGACGATGGCGAAATCTTTGCGGTCGTTGCGAGTCAACTTAGCTGCAGCGATGTCGGGATCATGATCAAAGAGCGCGAGCCAACCGTGATCGGCGATCAGGCCCAGCAACTCGGCCTTGCTGCGGCGCGTCTGGGCCATGTGCACGTCGTAGCCGAGGCACCATAAGACCGGCAGGTGACGCCAGGTTGGGCAGAGGTCACCGAGGTAGATGGCAACTTCGCCTTCAGACTCGATGATGATGGCTTGATGGCCATCAGTGTGGCCTCCCGTCACGAAGGATCGCAGGCCGGGCAGGATTTCGACGTTGCCGTCAATCAGCCGCAGCCGGCCGCTTTTGGCCAGTGGTTCGAGGTTCTCCGACTGATAGGCACCTCGATACTCAGGGAAATTCCCCGTGGCTGTTATCCATTCGCGACGCTGAACCACATACTCCGCGCGAGGAAAGACATCCTGGATCGAGCCGTCGGCCAGCAGGCGAGATGCACCACCTGCATGATCGAAATGCAGATGGGTGAAGATGACCGTATCGACATCTTCAGGGCGAACATGGAACTCGGCCAAGCTGGCGATGAGCGGCTCGTCCGCTTCGGCGGAAATCTGTCGTTGCTGCTTCTCGGGAAGCTTGGGCCCGTAGCCAGTGTCGATAACGACCAGGCGGCCTTGCGTGCTCACTAGCAAGCAACTGCAGCGCTGAGCAATTCGATGCTGTTCATCAGCGGGAAACTGCCGCTCCCACAGCACCCGCGGAACGACTCCGAACATCGTTCCACCGTCGATCCAAAACCGGCCGCCGTTCAAGGTTTGAAGATCGAAGCGACCCAGTTGCATAACGTCCGTGCTCCAGATCAGCCGAAGAAGTCGTCATCCTGCGGAACAGGATGACGACTTGCCGGAACGAATGACTACGGCATCTCGCAGGACAGGCCACCTGCGGCGGGAACGTACGTGTTCTTCACGTAGTCCATCACCATGCGGTCGGCGTTGAATCGCCAGCCCAGCGTGCGGACGCCACGCTTCATGCGGCGAATCCACTCTTGTGGCAGATCGTCATGATCGCGGTCGTAGTACAGCGGAATGACTTCGTTTGTGAGGACCTGCACGAGGTTCTTGGCATCGCGGTCGTCCTGCACGTCGCTATTAACGTGCGTGCGGCCCGAACCAATGGCGAAGCCGTTCTTGCCGTCGAAGGCTTCGGCCCACCAGCCGTCCAGAATGGAACAGTTCAGAACGCCGTTCAGAACGACTTTCTGACCGCTGGTGCCGGATGCTTCAAGCGGACGGCGCGGGTTGTTCAACCAGACGTCCACGCCCTGAACCAGATGGCGGCCGAGGTTGATGTCATAGTCTTCCAGGAAGACCACGCGGCCCTTGAACGGTTCCTGCTGCGTCAGCTTGTAGATGCGCTGAGCAATCGCTTTACCGTGATCATCGGCCGGGTGAGACTTGCCCGCGAAGACGAACTGGATCGGCCGCTTCGAGTTGGTGATCAGTTCAGCCAGCGTCTCCATGTCGCGCATGAAGAGGTCTGCTCGCTTGTACGGAGCGAAGCGGCGAGCGAAACCGACCGTCAGAGCGAACGGGTCCAGCACCTTCGACAATTGAGCAATCACTTCGGCGGACGCGCCGCGGCGCTTGGCCTGCTTCGTGAGTCGGGTTCTCGCGTAAACGATCAGGCGATGCTTCAGAGTCTGGTGCGTTTCCCACAATTCCGATGGGCTGACGTCTTCGACCTTCTGCCAGATCTCGGGTTCGCCCGTGCGGAGCGACCACTTCTCAGGCAGCACGCGGTCGTAGATGGCTCGCATCTGTGACGCCAGCCAGGTTCCCACGTGAATACCGTTGGTGATGTGTCCGATCGGCAACTCGTCTTCCGCCTGCCACGGCCAGAGGTTCGACCACATGCGACGCGAGACGACGCCGTGCAGGTTAGACACCGCGTTGGCATGGCGGCTCAGCTTGAACGCCAGCACGGTCATGCAGAAGGACTCTCCATGATCCTGCGGATTGACGCGGCCCAGCCCCATCAGCCCTTCATGATTCAGGCCCAATTGGTCGCCCAGCGGGCCCACGTGCTCATTGAGGATGCCGCCATCGAAGCGGTCATGTCCGGCGGGCACGGGGGTGTGAGTTGTGAAGACGCTCATCGCGGCCGTTTCACGCAACGCGTCGTGGAACGACAGGCCGTCGTCGTGCATCTTGTGGCGAATGATGTCCAGCGCCGCGAATGCCGAGTGACCTTCATTCATGTGAATGACGCTGGGTTCGATGCCCAGCGCGTCCAGCACACGGACGCCACCGATGCCGAGCACGGCTTCCTGACGAATACGGGTGCGATGGTCGCCACCGTACAGACGCGAGGTCAGGCTGCGGATTTCCTCGGAGTTCTTTTCGACATTCGTGTCGAGCAGGTACAGAGGAATGCGGCCAACCTGGACGTTCCAGACCCGCGCGAAAATGGCTCCAGAACGAGTCTCGACAGAGACTTCAATTTGCTTGCCGTCCTTGCCAGTGGCGGGGCGGATCGGCAGATCGGCGATGACGTTCTCGTTGTAGGTTTCCTGCTGCCAGCCGTTCTCATCAATGCGTTGTGAGAAGTAGCCTTCCTTGTAGAACAGGCCAATGGCGACGAGCGGAATGCCCAGGTCGGACGCGCTTTTCAGGTGGTCACCGGCCAGCACGCCCAAACCGCCGGAGTAAATCGGCAGCGATTCGTGGATACCGAATTCGGCGGAGAAGTACGCGACGGGCTTGTAGCCCAGAACGTCGGCGTGCGTCTGGCCCCAAGTGTCCTTGGAGTCCATGTACTCGTTCCAGCGCCGATAAGCTGCGTGAATCTTGGAGTGCAGCACCATTTCCGTGGCGCGCTCTTCCAGGCGATCCGCGTTGTATTCCTTCAGCAGAAGCACAGGGTTGTGCATCAGTTCCGACCAGCGAGCCGGATCAATTTGCCGGAAGGTTTCAGAGATTTCCGGCTGCCAGCTCCACCACAAGTTGCCGCTGATTTCCGTCAGTTTTTGGTGGAGCGACTTTTCGTCGGCCATGTTGCACATCCTTGCCGAGTGTGTGAGTTGCAGGCGACCACGAGCTGACCCTCCAGCGATTGCTGGTGAGCCCGTCCTTACTCCATGTCGCCCATCCATATGCCTGTCGGAAACCGGTCGTTCCTCGTCAGCGAAGCGCGTCGCGCTCAGAACTGATCGTTTCCCTAAAGCGGGAAAGAGTATAGCCGTCCGAAGGCAATGGTCGAGACTGACTGTCTTTTAGGGGCCAGCGTCTTTCCGCCAAAACACAGGCTCTAAATTTCAGTTCAGTAGTTTAAGGTGCTAGTCCGGAGTGCTGAGCTGCACGCGTAGATCGTTCAGCTTGACCGGCACCTCGATCAGCAACGTTGGGGCTAGATAAACAAACTTCCAATCTCCGGCTGCGACTGGCAGGTCTTTGAAGCGGTATTCAACGCCGACCGATCCCTGATTCTGGAACAGCGATTCCATCCCGTCGTTGGGAGCCATGCGGCGTCCGTCCGGCGTCAGCAGGTAAACTTTGTTGTGGAAGATCCACGTTTGATGGGATTCAAACGCCTGGACTTGAGCGTCGTAGCTCACGTGAGCTTCCAGCACGGCCGACGAACGTCCGTTGCCGGCTGGCTTTACGATGACGTTAGCCAGCGCGACGGTTACGCCGCCACGACGCCGGGCGACTCCACGTGCTGTCTGCCATTTTGAGAACTCGATCGGGTGTTCGGCTGCCGCAACCAGCAATCTCGCTTCGCCGTTTAAGACAACAGACGGAGGAACCTGTAGCGGTCCCTGAAACTTCAGTTCGACTTGTGCCTCTCGCCCCCCGTCTCCCAGCGGGATTTCTACTTTAGCTTCGGGGTCGAATGGGCCCCATCCGGTTGAATCGGGGGCCGACAGTCTGAAATCGCGCGCCGCGAATCTCAGGAATAGCGGTCGCAACCGCGGCTCGGCAGTGAGCGTGATCGGGCAGCGGTAGAGCCGCTGGTCTTTGCCAACGGGCATCGTCGTCACTGGTCCGGCCTGCAGGCGGAGAGCGTCTTGAACTGTCGCTTGCCCAGCCGAAGCGGGTTTGCGAGCTGGCGCGAACTCGAACTCTCCGCGATCCGCGACGAACGTTAGCTCGATGCCCGATTGTTCTAGGTCCACGATGGCGTCCCAGAAGGTTCGAGCTTGCCAGTCCACCTTGAGCGTCTCACTACGTTCGGAGATCGCTTTGGAAAGAGTGATGCGATTTCCCGTTTGCTGCTCAATGAGCCTGGCGAGGGCCAACGCTGAATACTGACCTGTTGCTGTGAGGCGGCTAGCGGCGATGGACAGTCGTGCTGCTTCGTGCTCGAGCCGGATACGAACTCGCTGCACCGCTTGCTTGCTGCCGAGGCTGGGTAACAGGTCCGTCGGGGGCAGCAGTGGCAAAATACCGGGACCGAGCTTGTTGAGTTCCTCTTCAGCCTGCGTTCGATCCGCGAGTTTCGGGGCGTCCAGTTGTTCAATCAACCGACGCACTCGCGCCGCTTCGTCTCCAGTCGTAGCTGCGGTGTTTTTTGAGGTCGGTTGAGGAGTTTCGTTCGGTTGCCCGAAACAGTCGCCACACAACCCTACGAGAACCGCGATTATCAAGACGGCGAAGCGGCCGAAGACGAGATATTGAGCGGAGAGCTGCTGGCGAGGCGCGAACACGATGGCACTCACGATTCCGGGCTTGGGGCTTGATGCTGCTGGATCAGCTTGACGATCTCGGCATCCAGCGGGAAGCGGCCAGTTTCGTGCTTCGAATAAATGAGCCGGTCATCAAGCAGGACGTCGAAGGCACCGCCGGGGCCGCGCTGCAGTTCCGGCGAGATCCCGAATGCCCGTGAAATGGCCACCGCCAGGCTGGCCGCGCGAGGTCCGTAGCTGCATTGCCGACAGTATTTGATGCTGATTTTCACAGTACGTCCGAAGTTGAAACCGGCGAGAAGGCATTCGTCCTTCCAAGATCACGATGCCGCTTGCCGCTCGCAAGCCGAGTCCCGAGGCCGGGCGTCCTTTGCGGCAGAAGTGCCACCGATATACTCGCGGGACTTCCCGGCCTGTCGGTTCGGGTGGCCCTCCTGATGACGAGCACTTTCGATGACAGCGTCCACTGCGAATACGAACTACACAGTCATGGCGCGGCGATTTCGACCGCAGGCCTTCGGTGATGTCGTCGGTCAGGAGCATATTTCTCAAGCTCTGCGGAACGCGATCCGGGGGAACCGGGTTGCGCATGCTTACCTCTTTACCGGTGCTCGCGGAGTGGGGAAGACGTCGTCGGCCCGTATTCTCGCGAAGGCTTTGAACTGCCCGAGCGCGGTTGATGGTGAACCCTGCAACGACTGCGAAATCTGTCGCGGGATCTCGGCAGGCAACGACATCGACGTGCTGGAAATCGACGGTGCGTCCAATCGCGGTATTGAAGACATCCGGCAGTTGCGGGCGAATGTGAACGTGAAGTCGATGCGGACGAAGTACAAGGTCTACATCATCGACGAAGTTCACATGCTGACGAAGGAAGCGTTCAACGCGCTCCTGAAGACGCTGGAAGAACCACCGCCGAACGTGAAATTCGTGTTCTGCACGACGGAACCGAACAAGGTGCCGGACACGATTCTCTCACGCTGCCAACGGTTCGATTTCGGGACGATCGCGACCAACAACATCAAGCTGCGGCTCACCCAGATTGCCGCGGCTGAAGGCGTTGAAGTCGATGACGGCGCGCTCGAATTGGTCGCCCGCAGAGCCGCCGGTTCGATGCGTGACAGTCAGTCAATTTTCGATCAATTGCTGGCGTTTGGTGAGGAACATGTCACCGCCGCTGATGTGCACCGACTGTTGGGGACGGCGAGTGACGATCGGCTGACGGCGATTGTCGATGCGCTCGTTCATCACAATCAGTCGCAGGCGCTGCAGTCGTTTCACGCGGCGCTGGATGGTGGCGTGCAACTGGGTGAGCTGACCGATCAACTGCTGTTCTACTTGCGGGACCTGATGGTCATCGCGGTCGGTGCCGGTTCGCTGGAACTGCTTTCCGTGGCCGAAACAACTCGCGCGACGTTGGCTCAACAGGCTCAACAGTGGGGGCTGCAGACCATTGTGTCGGCGATGCAGATCTTCGCGGACACCAAGGCCCGGATGTCACGCGTGACCTACGGCCGCGCGCTGGCGGAACTCGCGATTGTGCGAGTGGCTATGCTGGAAAACCTGGTCAATCTGGATGCCGTGATTGATCAGCTTCGTACCGCCGAACCGATTTCGGCGCCGCCTGCCGCTACTCCGTCTTTGGTGGCAGAAAAAAAAAATGACCTAGCGCTGCCAATAGCGCCCGGGCCGACCCCTACGCCGTCGGTTGCTGTCGCGGTGGCAGAGGCAGAGGCTGAGCCTGAGGCAGACGAACGGTTTGAAGAGCCGGATGAGGTTGCCGATGCCGCGATGCCAGTCGACGAGCCAGAGGAAACGAGCGTTCTCGAAGAGTCCCAGCCTGTGGCTCCGTTGCCGAAATTGGTGATGCCGTCACCACCACCGGCGGCAGAGGAAACGCGGTTGTCCGAACCGCTTCCAGCAGCCCCAGAATCAGCAGTCCAAGACTCGCTGGCTGCGCCGGAAGCTGTCGGTTTGCCGCCGGATTCGGCTGCGGGTGGCCGCACAGCGGCAGATTTCCAACATCCAAATCCCATCGATTTTTGGTCACAAGTCGTTGCTGAGATTACTGATCTGCTGAAAAGCCATGCCAAATCGGCAACCCGCATTGCAATTATTGGACCAAATAAGCTGGAAGTTTCCTTTCCGCAGCGTTACCACTTCTCGAAGAAGTACTGTGAGAAGCCTGACGTACTTCGGCGACTGGAAGAGATCGCTTCTCGGGTCGCGGGACAACCGCTGCGGATCGTGCTGACAGCCTACGAAGACGAGTCGGCGAACGCTGCTGCGGCAACACCCGACGCTCCCAAAGCGACAAAGGCCGGACGTCGAATTTACAAACCCGAAGAGGATCCATTTGTCAGCAACATCATGAACCTGTTTACGGCTCAGGTGGTGAAGGTGGAACCGGTGATCGGGGGCTCTGGCGAATCTGAGTCAGCAACCTGATGTGCAGGTGTTAGCGGCATTTCAGAAATTTCGTTCATAATCGGGACGGCATTTGCCTGCCCGCAAATCAGAAAGCGTAAGGGGTATGTTCAAGGGCATCAGCGACATGATGTCGCTCATGGGCAAAGCCAAAGAGATGCAGAGCCGCATGAGCGAGATCCAGGACAAGCTCGCTCAAACTCGAGTCCGAGGTTCCGCAGGCAACGGTATGGTGTCCATCGAAGTGAACGGCAAATTCGATGTGCTGAGCTGCCAGATCGATCAGTCGCTGGTGGACGGCAACCGCGCCCGCCTGGAGGAAATGGTGGTCTCGGCCATGAACGATGCCATGTTCAAAGCCCGGAAAACCGCTGCGGAAATGATGCAGGAAATGTCTGGTATGGATCTGCCAGGCATGGGCGATGCCTTTTCAAAAATGGGACTTGGTTAACTCAGGAGCCAGCATGGCCAAGTATGTTCCTGAGTCGCATCCATTCGGTCCGGCGGTTGCCAATCTGGTAGCGCAACTTGCGAAGTTGCCAGGGATTGGTGGCAAGACGGCCGAACGACTGGCTCATCACATTATTGCTTGTCCGCAGAGTGAAGCCTTAGAGCTGGCTGATTCGATCCAGCGGGTCAAATCGGCGATTCGCCCGTGTCGTGTCTGCTTCAATCTGACAGAACATGAAGTCTGCCGCATCTGCGCGTCGCCTCAGCGGACGAAGCAGGTTGTGTGCGTCGTCGAACAGCCGCGCGACGTGATTTCGCTGGAATCGTCGGGGGCCTACGACGGTGTGTACCACGTGCTGCAAGGGCGAATTTCGCCGCTCGAAGGAATTGGGCCGGAAGACTTAACGATTGATGCGCTCGTAAGACGTGTTCGAACCGATGGCGTACAGGAAATCGTGATGGCGACGAATCCAACGCTTGAGGGGGATGGGACGTCTCTTTTCATTTCGAACTTGCTGGCAGGCTATTCAGTGAAAATCACGCGACTTGCTCGGGGGATTGCCTCAGGCAGCGTGCTAGAGTTTGCCAACAAAGACATGTTGGCTGATGCCATGCGCGGTCGGCAGTCCTTCTAGGACCGCCAGCCGCAGGGTCGCACGGTACCAGCGAACACGATTGAGGATGTGGATTCATGCACCTGAACTTCTCACAGAACATGCGGATGAGCCAGCAGATGAAGCTGGCCCCGCGCATGATCCAGTCGATGGAAATCCTGCAGTTGCCCACCATTGAGCTGCAGGAGCGCATCGAACAAGAACTCGAAGAGAACGTCGTCCTCATTGCCGAGGGATTGAAGACCGAACGCACTGACACGGAAATTCGGCAGGATCTGCAGCAGGCTCATGACGACGCCAACGACAAGCGACTCGATCAGAAAGAACTGATCGTCGACAACGAGCATGGCAACGACGCTGACTTCGAACGCTTGATGGAGATGTCGGCGGATTGGCCGGACGACAACTTCGCCGCTGAATCCCGCCCCTCGTCCAACCGACTTTCGGACGATCGGGAACGCTACGACGACCTGATGTCCAACGTCGAGGCCACGCCTCAGACGCTGCAGGATTATCTGCTCGAACAGTTCACCTTTTTCGACTCCTCGACCAAGCAACTGGAGTTCGGCAAGTACCTCATCCTGAACCTGGATGAGAATGGTCGCCTGCAGAGTTCACTGCCCGAGATCGTGCAGGTCTACGGTGGCGATATCAGCTTTGAAGAAGCGCAGGAGGTTGTGCGTCAGATTCAAAAGTTGGATCCGCCGGGCGTCGGTGCGCGGGATCTCAAAGAGTGCCTGTTGCTGCAACTCAACGATGACATGATCTACAAAGATGTCATCGCCACGTTGATCTCCGAGCACCTCGATGACCTCGGTAATAATCGTCTGCCGCTGATCGCGAAGAAGACCGGCTACACGATCGAAGAGATCAAAGAGGCGATGGAGGAAATGCGGCAACTGGATCCGTTCCCTGGCCGCCGTTTTCAGGCTCGGCAGGTTCAGAATGTCGCTCCGGACGTCGTCGTCGAGCTTGATGAGCACAACGCCTGGAAAGTCCGCGTGCTGGATGAGTACATCCCCAGCTTGCGGATCAGCAAAAAGTACCGCGAGATGCTGCAGAACGGCGTCGATGCGAAGACCAAAGAGTACATCAAGAAGAAGATCGATTCGGCCAAATGGCTGATCGAATCCATTGAGCAACGTTACTCAACGTTGCGTCGCGTCTCGCAGGCGATCGTCGATCACCAGACCGCCTTTCTGGAACACGGTCCAGATCACATTCAGCCGCTGAAGATGCAGCAGATCGCCGATCAGGTCGGAGTGCACGTGACGACCGTGTCTCGCGCTGTCGATGACAAGTGGATTCAGACCCAGCGCGGATTGTTCCCGCTGAAGCGTTTCTTCGGTGGCGGCACCAAGACCGCGACCGGTGAAGACGTGGCTTGGGACATTGTCCGCATCAAGCTCCAGGAGCTGATCGACAGCGAGGACAAGGACAAGCCCTACAGCGACGATGAAATCGTCGAAGAGATGGGCAAGCTCGGCTACACCTTGGCTCGCCGCACGGTGACCAAGTACCGCAAGAAGATGAACATCCCGACCTCGCGTCAGCGTCGCCAGTATTAGGCGTACATTGAGGCTAAGCGATAGTCGCTGATCGCTCCGCGATCAGACACGAGCTTCATCGCCACGCAGTTCTATCAGCTTTGTGGCGATGGCATTGTCTCTGCCCACTGTTTTTTCTCGGCACGAGGACCAACTCAAGGGGCCAGCAGCCGCTTCATTTCCGTTTTGACCACGGAGTGGTCAGCGACTTTCCTCCGCGACTTCTGCTTGCGGCGACCCCTTGTGATGCGTTCCGGAATCCGCCTTTTTTGACAGCACAGGCTCAGTCACGGATCGCTGTCGACAGAACCGCTCGGTTGCATTTCATCGCAAGTATGAACGGAATTCATGCGGCCAAGTTGCTGCGCCGCTGGCACTTGTGAGAATCCTCAAAAAACTCGTCGAGAGCGTGTCGATTCTTCGAACCCTCATTCGATGAGTTGGCAGAGTGTGAGTCACACCGGCCAAGTTCACCCGGGCTCGACACCGAGATTTAATCACTAAGGAGAACGACGATGCGATTCATGATCCTGATCAAGGCCACCAAAGATTCCGAAGCCGGTGTGATGCCCAGCGAGCAACTGCTGACCGAAATGGGAAACTTCAACGAGGAGCTCGTGAAAGCCGGCATCATGCAGGCAGGCGAGGGCCTGCATCCCAGTTCCAAGGCAGCTCGCGTACGGTTTTCGGGAGCCAATCGCACCGTGATTGACGGGCCATTCGCCGAGACCAAAGAACTGATCGCCGGCTTCTGGATTTGGAAGTGCGAGTCGTTGAACGAAGCCATTGAATGGGTGAAACGCTGCCCGAATCCGCATCCCGATACCACCGAAGTCGAGATCCGTCAGATCTTCGAGATGGAAGATTTCGGGGCCGCGATGACTCCCGAACTATGCGAGCAGGAAGATCGCCTGCGCGCTCAAACGGAAGAACTGGCGAAGAAGAAGTAGGGCGAGGGGTTAGGGGGTAGACGGACGGCATTCGTGTGCGTCGCTCTTCATCCTCAGTGCTTTTTGTTTTCTTCTCCGCGAGCTTCGCGCCTTCGCGTGAGATTCGTTCTTACCAATCAAACCAAGTCAGGAATAACCATGCGTTTCATGATGCTGATGATCCCCAAGGGCTACGAGTCTGCTGAACCCGGCGCGATGCCCAGTGCCGACGCTGTCGCGGCGATGATGAAGTACAACGAAGACCTGCAGAAGGCGGGCATCCTGCTCGCACTGGATGGTCTGCATCCGCCGTCCATGGGCGCGCGAGTCTCCTTTGCCGACGGCAAGGCCAAGGTCACCGATGGTCCGTTCGCCGAGGCCAAGGAAGTGCTCGGCGGTTACTGGATGATTCAGGTACGGTCGAAGGAAGAAGCCATTGAATGGGCCAAGCGTTGCCCGGGCTCGCCCAATGAAGTGATCGAACTGCGTCAGGTGCAGGAGATGGAAGACTTCCCTGCTGACGTTCAGAAGGCGGCCGAAGGCTTCGCCGAGATGCAGGCCAATCCGCAGCCCAAGCCCGCTGAGTCACAGAACATCTTCGTCAATCTGCCCATCAAGGATCTGAAGGCCAGTGTCGAGTTCTTCACGAAGCTGGGATACACGTTCAATGCACAATTCACCAACGAGAGCGCCACGTGCATGGTCGTCAGCGAGCACATCTACGTGATGCTGCTGGTCGAAGAGTTCTTTAAGACGTTCACAACCAAGCCGCTGGTGGATGCCAAGACTTCAACGGAAGCGATCATCTGCCTTTCCATGCCGTCGCGTGATGCCGTGAACCGCATCGTCGAAGCCGCGCTCGCGGCCGGTGCTCGACGTTATGCCGAGCCCAAGGATTACGGCTTCATGTACCAGTGGGGCTTCGAAGACCTCGACGGCCACATTTGGGAGTACTGCTGGATGGACCCCGCCCACGTGCAGAAGTAGTGATGTCGATAGTAGGGGCGACGACTCGACACACAAACGCGCAGTCGCTCCCCTCGCCCCGCGTTGCGGGGAGAAGGGCTGGGGGTGAGGGGCGAACTCACTTCCAGTCCTCGAACTCGCATTGCGCACGGTAGGGTGGGACAAGCGATCGCAACTGCTCGGTGGGCCGGCGCATTCGACGCCAGTTGGTCTCGACGGTCGGTCCCAGCGCACAACAGGGCTTGATCGCGCCGGCCCACCAAATGACGGCCCCGAATGCTGGTCCCACCCTACCCGGTGCGCCATGCGGGCTAAGTGGGAATCGGTTACCGAAAGGTCACAGCACCCCTCACCCCGACCCCTCTCCCCAAAGGGGCGAGGGGAGTTGATCTCGTTAGTATTGGAGGCGCATCAACCCGCCACTCGCTTTGCGAGCGTCCGTAACTGCGGTGTAATTGGACGCCATGACAGCGTCCGATACCCGCAGCGCGATTGATGCCATCTGGAGAATTGAGTCTGCCCGGCTGATTGCCAGCCTCGCGCGGATTGTGCGCGATGTGGGCGTGGCGGAAGAACTCGCTCAGGACGCGCTGGTGGCGGCTCTGGAGCAATGGCCAACGTCTGGCGTGCCGCCGAATCCCGGTGGCTGGCTGATGTCGACGGCCAAGCATCGAGCCATCGACTTCGTGCGTCGCAGCAAGCTGCTGGAACGTAAGCATGAGGAACTCGGTCGAGCGTTCGAGCAACAGGAGCAAGCTGTGCCGGACCTTGATACCGCCCTGGATGACGACATCGGCGACGATCTGCTGCGGCTGATCTTCACGACGTGTCACCCCATGCTCTCCACCGAAGCACGGGTGGCCCTGACGCTACGTCTGCTGGGTGGCCTGACGACGGACGAGATCGCTCGCGCGTTTCTGGTGGCCGAACCGACGATCGCTCAGCGCATTGTGCGAGCGAAACGCACTCTGTCCGAACAAGAAGTTCCGTTCGAAGTCCCGCGCGGTGCCGAGTTGGCGGAACGCCTCTCGTCGGTGCTGGATGTCATCTACCTCGTCTTCAATGAAGGCTACACCGCGACAGCCGGTGATGACTGGATGCGTCCCGCGTTGTGTGAGGACGCCTTGCGTCTAGGACGTATCCTGGCCGAACTGGCGCCGCGCGAACCCGAGGTCCACGGTCTGGTCGCTCTGATGGAGATTCAGGCCTCGCGTTCTCGGGCTCGCGTCGGACCTTCCGGCGAACCCATTCTGCTACTCGAACAGAACCGAGCCCGCTGGGATCAACTGCTCATTCGTCGCGGCCTGACCGCTCTGGACCGAGCCCAGCGCCTGACCGGGCAGCCCGGCCCGTATGTGCTGCAAGCCGCCATCGCCGCCTGCCACGCCCGAGCCCGCACAGCCGACGCCACCGACTGGCGCCTGATCGCCGCCATCTACGGTGCCTTGGGCCAACTCACGCCGTCCCCCATCATCGAACTCAACCGAGCCGTCGCCGTCTCCATGGCCCACGGCCCCCAAGCCGGCCTCGACATTGTTGATACTCTAACCTCGGACCCGTCCCTCCAAACCTACCACCTGCTCCCCACCGTCCGAGGCGACCTCCTTTTCAAACTCGCCCGCTTCAACGAAGCCCGAGTAGAATTTGAACGCGCTGCAGAACTCACTCGCAACACGCGCGAACGGGTGTTGCTGCTTGATCGAGCTTCTTCCTGCCGCTCCTCTTGAACCGACGGAAAAATGTGACGCCGCAAAAGTATCACCCACCCGCGATCGCGCCGACGACGAAGAAGGGCTCGGCTCCGGATGCGACAGCTTCGGGCAATGGCGTGTCAGGGTCGTCGTAGGAGTGGTCGGTTTCGCAGGCAAAGAAACGGAGAAGGGGGCGGCGTTTTTGAGTGACGTGGTCGCGGATGGTGCCGCTCAGCACGGGGTAGCGGGCTTCGAGTTCATTCAGGATCGAACGCTGCGTCACCGGGCCGGTGACTTCGAGCGCCACTTCAGAACCGACTTTGGCCAGGTTTCGCAGATGGTAAGGCAAGACGACTCGGATCATGGATGCATTGCGAGTTGAGGGTTTCAAAAGAGGTCGCGCAGGACGCGAGTTGACCAGCGCCGTCTTTGGCCCTTTCAACGCAAAGACATGCGACAACTCCCGGAGTGTAGCAGTGATTGCGGCTGCGGCATCGTCCGATTGAGAGCTGTGACTTTCTTGAACGGCTGAAGATTTCCCGCAGAGGCGCGGAGCACGCAGAGGTTCAGAGAAGTCAGAGTGAGTAGCAGTACCGCGACCGTGAGGGAGCGGCCACCGCGTGACCAATCGAGCCGCTCCTTCACGGTCGCGGTACTGCCTCAAGGGGATCTCAAACAGAAGCTCGGGAAGGACGCAAAGGATCGTCTGAGCTGGACTCACCTGTAGGGTGGACAATCTTGTCCGCCGCGATTCAACCTCAGCATCGGCGGACAGGATTGTCCGCCCTACAACGAAAAGAACTGGTATCGCTACCTGATGAATCAGTCGCCTTCAACACGGGTGAATCTTCTTCGCGTCCTTAGCGAGCCTCTGTTCGATTTGCCTGATGGTTCATGACGCTCGCGGCTATGGTTTGATCGACCAGGTCTGAGTGGTGGGTTTTTCGGCGTTGAGTTCATGGCCTTTGGCGGTGAGTTTGCCCGCTGAACCCAGCGAAAGCGTGACTTGGTTAGCCGCCACGCGAACGGCTCCCGAGGTGCCTTCAAACGAAAGATCTTCCAAGGTGAACGAGAACTTGGAGGGGCTGAGGAAGACGTAGTCCGTCGTATCGCTGGACTGAACTTTGAGAACTCGACCTTCGGCGAGCGATGTGACCAGCGGCGGCTTCTGTGTTTTGAGGCGCGGATAGAGCACCGTCACAAATGAGCCGGTGGATGACGAAGCGATGACGCCAGTCTGCGTCGATGGCCAGGGAGTACGCGTCTCGCCGTTCGGTGTCAGGCCGGTGCTGGATCTCGTTTTGGTCTCAGTCGTTAATTGAACCGGCGCGGGTGAAGCGAAGACGATCTCGAGGTTGACGTCTTCTTTCCCCTCGACGAGTGCAGCGCGGTCTCCGAGAGTGACTTGATCCGCCGTGAGCCACAACTGCCACTTGGCGGGATCAGGCCTATCGAGAGTGTCTGCGATGACGAAGTAATTCGGACCAAGCGGGTCGCGATCTTTGGCAAACGCGATTTGACGCGTCCAACCGCCGCGCTGACCTTTGACATAATCCAGGTTGTCGGTCGTGGCGAACTCTTTGATCTGCATCACGCTCATCGGAGCGATTGATGGAGACACAACGAGATTGTGATCTTCAGCCGACGCGATGCCGGTATAGCCGAAATCATCAGCCAGAATCTGACCCTTGCCCCACAACGTGAAGCTGCCTGAGTCATCGTCGTAATGGGCGTGATTGTTGCCCGCGATGAGCAACAACTGCGTCTCGCGATCGGATGGGAAGCCATGACGCAGGACGACACCCGTCTGCGGGAACAGTTCGCTGGTATAGGCCGGAGCCTTCGCCGGAATGCGTTCATCCAGCAGGAACGTCCGATAGCCAGCCAGCGACGGAAAGAACCCGCCAATGCCCGGCGACGCGAACTCACCTTGCTCGCGATACATCCACTGCATGCGCGCCGCGAAGTCCGGATCTTTGTCACGCCAGAGATAGGCCAGCAAACCGAACTCGCTGGTAGGTTCGCCCGTGGGCGTGTTGCCGATGGGCGGCAAGTGACGCCGTCCGGAAACTCGCCAATCGCGAGGCGTCGAAATCTTCGCCAGCCAGTCGCCGACCTGCTTCATGCGCGGATCGTATAAGTCGTCACCCAGGCCCGCATGATGCGCCGCCAGAAAGCACGCGATGAGATAATCCCAACCCACCACAGCATAGTGCGGAGCTTCCAGCCAACCGCCGTTTTCGTCGGACCAGGCATGCAGCTCGCGCTTGAGTTCCGTCAGCCCGCCATTGATCCAGGCCGGCGCCATCGGATGGGAGGGAATCGCACCGGCGCTGAGCACTTGAAACGCTGACACGGTCGACGTCATGTTCGGGTTCGCGGCATAACCTCGCGCCTGCGAATAGAAGTCAGGCCGACTGACCGTGTAGGCGAGGAACGCCAACTGCCCCTGCAGGCGACGTCGCTGTTCGGGCTGCAGATGCTCGCTGGCCAGCACAAGCGCAGCCAAATTGATCGCCGGGAGCAGTTCATTCGCGCGGCGGTGCGGTTCGGCTCCGAGCGTTGGATTGTGTTCTTGCAGGAGAAAGCGATCGACCTCGGCCTGAATCAACGTTGTCGCTTGCTGAGCGAGATGTCGGCCCAACGCGGCATCGTTCGTGCCGAGGTAGTACAGCACCACATCGTCCATGGCATACGAGGCGACAGGTGCCTGGCGGTAACGATCGAGCAGCACCGGATCGGGCTTGAACCTGCGGCGCAAGGCATCGACCTCAGCCTTGCTGAAGAACAGCCGCGCTGTGGACGCCTTGTCGTTCGGCCAGTCGAGCACGTAGTTGTTTACGCGCTCGAGCGGGAAGTCGCCGTGCTTGATGAGATATTTCTGAGGCAGTGTCGCGCGCAGCACCGTGATTGGCCCGCGCGCTCCGATGGTCTCGGTCTCTTTCATGATCGATAGGCTGGCGGCTTTGTCGAACGACCCGATCATCCATTTGCGAGTCCCCCCGCGCAGCGGAAATCGCGCCGCGAGTTCGCCCTTATCAGACGTGATGAAAACTTGCGGGGGCGATTGAGTGTCGTGCGGTTGCTGCGGATCAACCCACACACCCGGCTCGCGAGCGCCGAGCATCAACAGGTCTGAACTCTTCTCGTTATAGAGTCCGCACCAGTTGCCTTGACGCTGTCTCTCCCACCAATGCAGCCACGGTTCGAGCACAAACGCAGGCGGCACCGTTCCCGCGCGGGTGCCGGGATTGGTGGCCGCGTCAACGGCGTCGAGTCGTTCATTCGCGTTCTTGCCGACGTGACCCGCACCATGCCGATAGAGAATGCCGGTTGGTTCAAAATCGCGCGAAAGGTCGAGCACGAAGTTCACATCCGTGCCGAGCGAAAATGACTCGTCGATGAGCACCACCGGCTCGCCCGCTTGAACGCGGACCTTCAGTTCCCAAAGTCCGTTCTGTTCGAACTTCACTCGGCAAACGGCTTCGGCGAAGACCGGTCCGCGCGCGATGATCTCCGTCGTCACGGATTCGACGTTGCGCACCTGTCGTCCGGTTTCCAGACGTGATCCGCCGATCCATTGATCGGACTGCAGCAGCACTCCTGTGATTGGACCTTCACCCGGCTTCAGCGACTTGCGTAGTGAAATGCCAACTTGATTGTTGATCAGCGCGACGCGTTCATCAGTCTCGATGATCCTCAGATCAGAGGTGTCCGCTGCTTTGCTATTGAAGCGATACTCGCGCGATTCGAATGGGTTCAGATCGACAGCAAAGACAACTTGCGTGGTCTTCTCGCCCGGAGCGATCTGATAGGCGACAGCCTTGCCATCCGGGCCGACGATTGTCTTACTCGCTTGAGCCGCCTTGAGCTGCGCATCGGTCAGCGGGAACCGCACCAGTTCATTGCGCCAGGTGCGGCCGAGATAGTCCGCAATGCGAAAACTATCGTCGGCCGCCGCCGGTTCGAGGCTGGCAGTCAGACTGCTGATGGCCAGCAGCAATGCCGCGATTCGTGCCGTGATACGCCGTGGCATGCAGAAGTCTCCTCGGACCATTTACCGGTTCTTCCGCACGTCGCAGGGCTGAATCGTCAGGCCAGAGTCTGGACTTCAACCGAGACGACAGGCGGAAGGTCTCGCACGATCGCCGTCCAGTGGTCGCCCGAATCGGGCGACATGTAAACCTGACCGCCACTCGTGCCAAAGTAGATACCGCATTCGTCCAGCGAATCTACACTCATGCCGTCCCGCAAAATGTTCACATAGCAATCTTTTTGGGGCAGCCCGTTTGTGAGCGGCTCCCAATCAGTCCCGCCGGTGCGGCTGCGATAGACCCGCAGCTTGCCCTCGTCAACATAGTGCTCGGAGTCGCTCTTGATCGGCACGACGTAAATCGTCTCCGGTTCGTGAGCGTGCACTTCGATCGGAAAACCGAAATCCGTTGGAAGATTGCCGCTGATGTTCGTCCACGATTCGGCTGCGTCGTCGGTACGCATCACGTTCCAGTGCAACTGCATGAAGAGCGTGTTGGGACGTGCCTTGTGCATCGCGATGCGATGCACGCAGTAACCGATTTCGGCATTGGGATCCGGGATGTACTTGGACTTCAGCCCGCGATTTGCCGCCTTCCAAGTGAGGCCGCCATCGTCCGTGCGGAAGACTCCCGCTGCCGAGATCGCAACGAAGATGCGCTGTGGATTGGTGGGGTCGATCACAATGGTGTGCAAACCCATGCCACCCGCGCCGGGCATCCACTGCGAGCCTGATCCCTGAGTGCGCAGTCCGGCGAGTTCTTGCCAGTTGTCCCCGGCATCGTCAGAACGAAACAACGCCGCGTCTTCGGCTCCGGCATAGACAACATCAGGATTGGTGAGCGACGGTTCCAGATGCCAAATGCGTTTGAACTCCCAAGGGTGAGGCGTGCCGTCATACCACTGGTGAGTGCCTGGAGTTCCTTCATACAGAAACTTGTTGCCGACCGTTTCCCAGGTCTTGCCGCCGTCGTTGGAACGCTGCATCACTTGCCCAAACCAACCGCTGGACTGCGACGCATAGATGCGGTTCGGGTCAACGGGGGAACCCTTCATGTGGTAGACTTCCCAGCCACCGAAGTGCGGACCGCTGACGTCCCACTTCTCTCGCTTGCCGTCCGATGTGAGGATGAAAGCACCCTTACGCGTTCCGACGAGAACTCGAACTCCGCTCATGCCTGACCTTTTCGTGTGGTGATGTTGAGTTGTTTCCAAGCCGTGTGGATGGCAGCCTAGACCGAACCTGCCATCGTGATGAACACGAACTTTGAGAGGACTCGCATCGTAAAAAAGTCACTCAACTGATGGTTGGATGTTTGCTCTGAACATAGCGCCGTTGCTCGATTCGTGGCGCTCGAAAGGCTGTAACGAATCGCTTTCAAGTTGTAGGGCGGACAATCTTGTCCGCCTTTGCCTTCCTCGACATCGGCTCGACGGACAGGATGTCCGTCGTACTTCTTTGAGCAGTGCGCGGTCGCAAGTTCTCAGCGCACGAGCACGAAGTCGCGGCTGTTGAGCAGACTCCACATCAGATCCTGGACCGCTTCGGTCTTCTGCTGTGGGCCGTAGGTTTGTAGGTGCTGCTGAGCGACAGTTAATTCTCGCGAGGTCGGACGGCGGGACAACGACCAGAGATAGAGCTCTTCGATGAGTGCCTCGTCTGCGAGATTCTGTCGCAACAACTGGGCGACTCGGCCATTGCCGTCGGTGACGCGCCGCAAGATGGAATTGCCGTTGATGAGATGCAACGCCTGCAACATGTTGGACTCACCGTCACGTTCGCATTCACAGGCTTCCGAGCGTTGTGGCTTGCCGAACAGTGACAGGAAGTCGCTGGTGACTTCCGCGTCCGGAAGTTGAGCGGCCGTGAAACCGGCCGGTGCACCTCCGAAGTTTTCACGTACTGCCGTGGCCTGCACGAGCGAGTCCAGCAACGCTTCGGCCGGGATACGGCGCGGAATGGCGCGCGAGAAGTTCAGCACATCATGCTTGTTGGTGTCGTTCGGAGCACTGCTACGCTGATAGGTTTGTGATGTCACAATACGCCGCATGAGATGCCGCGCATCGAACTTGTTGTCGATGAAGTCCTTGGTTAGCGCGTCCAACAACTCGGGGTTGATCGGTGGGTTCGTCGTTCGCAGATCGTCAACGGGATCAATAATCCCGCGATGGAAGAAGTAGCTCCAGTAGCGATTTGCCAGACTGCGAGCGAACAGCGGGTTGTCTGGCGTCGTCAGCCATTTGGCGAAGTCGGCTCGACGATCTTTGTTGGGTTCGAGCTTGGGTTCAGCGCCACCGAGGTAACGCGGCGGCTGGGCTTGTCCGCTGCGCGGATTCGTAGAAAAACCTGCTGCGACGTTCAGAGTAACCGCGCGAGCGTTCGGCACGTTGACGAAGCGCGGGTCGTTCTTGGCGCTAACCTGATTGAAGAAGGTGTGCAGGCCGTAGTAGTCCTCTTGAGTCCAGTTTTCGAGCGGATGCGTATGGCAGCGAGCACACAACATGCGGACTCCGCAGAAGACCTGAGCGACTCGTTCAATCGTTTCGTTCGTGTCTTTGCTGATGAGGTAGTACGCGCTGGCTGGGTTGTCCGCCTGGCCTCCGCGGCTGACGAGCAGTTCGCGAGCCATCTCATCAATCGGCTGGTTTGACGCGACCGAACTGCGAATCCATTCCCGGAACGAGTACAGGGCGGGTTCGCTGACCCTCACGCGCGAGTTCTGCAACAGGTCGCCCCACTTGAGCGACCAGTGATCGACGAACTCGGGACGCGTGAAAAGTTCTTCGATCTTCTTGGTGCGTTTGGTCGCGTCTACATCGGCGACGAACTTGCGAACATCTTCCGGAGTTGGTTGCAGGCCGATCAGATCGAGCGAGACTCGTCGCAAGAAGTCCTCATCGTTCGCCAACTCGGAAGGCGTGATTTTCAAATCGTTCAGCTTGGCGATGACATGCTGGTCGATGAAGTTGTCGGCGGGCGCAGGCGTCGGTTGAAAGCTGGGACGCGGCTTCAGCACGATCAAGCGCGAGGCCGCGAACTTGCGTTCGAACCGCGCGACGATGGCCGATTCTCCCATTTCTTTGGCGACCACATGGCCGACGTCATTCACATCCGCAACGCCTTCCGTGTTGACCGTGAAGATGGCCTGACGCGTGACATCGCGCGTCGTGCCGTCGGTGTAATGAGCGATCAACTGCAGCCGATGCGGCGAGCCCGGTTCGAGTACGAAACGCTCCGGGTGGATGCGGACAAACTCAACTTCGTTCTTGTCGTCCATGTCGCCCTTGGCACCTTGAGTCACCCAGCGTTCGAGCGTCTGATGTAGTTCGCTGTTGCGGGCGAAACGCACGCCGCCGCGATGCGGGACATCGCCCAACGGCTTGGTGAGCAGCAGGCTCTCGGTCGGTTTCAGCAGGTTGACACGCCGTCCGAAGTTGTCGGCGTTGATCGCGACAATGTCCTGCTTCGCGTCCCCTCCTCGCAGCGACAGCTTGAAACCGTTCTTGCCCAGCGAATAGCCGTGGCAGGCTCCCATGTTGCATCCGCCTTTGGAAAGCACGGGCATGACTTCGTGCCGAAAACTGTAAGGTTTCTCTGCGTCGGACAGGACACTTTCGACGGGGACCTCCACTGCCTGGCCTGCGACTTCGATGATGATTTTGGTGGTGCCAGACTTCAACGGCTTCACCCAGCCATCGACGATCTTCGTAATGGACTCGTCTGCACTGCGCAGTTTCGCATGAGCTGTCAGATCCACCGCGCTGCCGTCAGCGGTGCGGCCGGTGATCAACAGTGAATGGTCATAGCGGTGATGGACGAGTCGCAACGTCTCGGGATGAACCTGCACTTTGCCAGTGACGGGCGGTTGGTCCGCGGCGCGCGCGGTTGCGACGGTGAGCTGCAGCACGAATGCAACGAGCAACCCGGCGCTGGTTGTCGTGATGCGTGAAGTGAATTTTTGGGCGAGTTGGCGAGTATCAAACATGGTTGGCTCAAGGCGACGTGGCGTGGGTGGGCATCTATTTCGGCGGGTAGGTCAGCTTCACGGTCAGGTCGAGTTCATTCTTGACCTGCAGGTTTCCTGACATTGGGTCTGGTGGCCCGACAGCATTGAGCTTCAGGCCAGTGACGTCCGTTTGCGTGAAGTTGGCAGGGAAACGTATTTCCAGAACGAAGTCTTTCTGGTCCGGTTTCACGTTGGCTGTTGTCGCACTCACCCCTGCGGGCAGCCCGGCGACGGAGAAGTTCACATCACCTGCAGGTCCACCGAGTCGCTCTAGCTGTCCGGCGACTTTGATGATGGCTCCCGTCTTCGGATCGAACATGGCTTCGAATGCCGGAGGCGTAGCGAGCTTCAGAGCGAGCGGATTGACCTTCGGCAGGCGACGCACCGTGGAATACGCGGTTCGCAGCACGGTGTTGCGTTCTGGGTTGAGCAGTTCTGCTCGCACCACGATGTCGCTCGAGGAGTCGGGCAGTTGAGCGGGCACGATCACGGCCAGTTCGCTTTTGGCGTTTGCCTTGGCTTCCGCTTCTTTCGCGGCGGCTTCGGCAGCGGTCTTCTTGGCCGTGAGGTCTTGGACTTTCGCCTCTGCGGCGGGCTTGGCATCCGCTTGAGCGGCGGCAGCCTGCTTGGTGGCTTCGACAAGCTGCTTGTCCAGCGCGGCAACGTTGTCCCAGGCGGCTTTGACGGGCGGATCAATCGGAACTTCGACGACGCGTTCACCACGCAAGGTCACGGCGAGGTTGGGCTGGTTGTTGACGCGCGGGCTGTCGTGAGAACTCACGAGCGTCAGTCGCAGCGGCCCCAGCATTCCACTGGGCCGCACGAACGTCACGGGCAGGGCGGTTTTGGTGCCCTGTGTCAGTTGTGCGAGCGGTGCTGCGTCTGCCCACGTTACTGCGAAGGCGGTCGCTGGCTTGGTGACGGAGGCGACCGCGAGTTGCTCGCGCAGCCAGGCGGGAGAGGGATCGTCTGGAGTCAATGCCGTCCGAACAGGGGCGATGATCATTCCATCGGGCGACTTCACGGACACGGACGTGAGCAACTGCGCTGCAACGTCGCTGGCGTTGCTGAGCGTCAACAACGTGCCGCTGGCTCCCGCGGGGATGTCGGTTCCGGTGGCGGTGACTCCGGCCGGAAGTTGAGCGAGTGCGATCTGCAGTGGTCCGTCGTATCCGCGACGCGTGACGAACACTTCGACGACTTGAGACTCGCCAGCAGCGACGTTGAGAGCGTCCGCTTTGGCAATCGCTTCAATGGGTTGAGCGACAACATCCGCCGGTGAGATTGCCAGTCGATAGATGGCCTGCGAGGTGCCGATGTCGAGCGTGTCTCGGACGACCACTTCGACGGCATCAAGGCCGGCCGGAACGGTGAACTCCAGACGCGGGTCGATGGTGTTCGTTGAATCGTCATTGCTGGCGAGAACTCCACCTTGCTTGTTGCGTACTTCCAAGACCGCATCAATTTGCGATCCGAGACGTTCGCCAAATACTTCGAAGACCAGCTTGGTTCCGGCAGTGACTGGTAACTGGAACCGATCGAGTTGTCCGGGCTGGTCTAGCCGACCGCTGACCGCCACCGGCAGAGCGGCTAGCGGCATGGGCTCGGCACCGTTGGCGGCTTCCAGAACTTCAGGCCAGGCGCTGATCAGAACGCTCGGCGGCACCCCACTGGCTTGAGGGGCCGAAGATAGGGCTACTGGCTGGATCTGGCTGCCCATCGGTGCTTTGAAGGGCAGCTTGGTCGTCCCGGAGTTGCCTAGCAGCTCCAGAGCAACCTCTTGTCCTTGAGTGACGGCGGGCGGAAATGCCAGATCGGCGAACTGCCACTGACCGATCTTCAGTCGGAAGAAACTCACTCCCGGTGGAGCATATTGAGCGTCATGCACCTCGACCGAATATTTTCCATCTGCTGGCAGTTTGGCCGTGAGACGAGCATCTCCCTGCAAGGTTCGAGACGGCGCTGCCCAGGCGATCTGTTTGCGTTGCTCATTGAAGAGGTGAATCACGGGGCGGAGCTTGCTGCCCAGGCGTCGTGCTTCAACCTCGATGAGGACCTCTTCGTTGGCCTTGCCCGCGAAGGATGTCTTTGAAGTTCCACTGCCGGGGACGGAACCATGCAAGGCGATTGGAAGGGCGGGTGCCAATTCTGCGATGGCTTGCTGGGGCAGACGATCCAGTCCCACAAGCACACCATTGGAAACGCCGTCGGCAGTGGCCAGACGCAGCACTGCGACTCCCGGAGTTGTCTCGTTTGGCACTGTGGCCGTTAGGACGGCTCGGGCTGCGTTACTTTGCGGATCCACGACAACGTCCAAGCCGCGATCATTCAGGAAGACTTTTGGTGCGGGCTGAAGATCGACTCCGTCCAAAGTAATCGTGGTGGCCTGCCCGATCTGCAGACCTCGAATGTTGACGTTCCGAATCTCCGGCGGTCGTGCATCGCTGGAGGACGCGGCCAGCAGCATGCCAGCAAACACTGAGACAAATGACGTGAGCCGCATTAATTCAAGACCTCAAAGTTGGTCAGCAATCGCGATAGGGGAGCTTGAGCTGGCGGTCTTGCAGGTCGGACAATCCTGTCCGACTGCCGGACAAGATTGTCCGGCCTACTTCCGCTAGGCCGCAGCACGTGGCATCACGAGAACAATTGTGAAATCGGCTCGGCTTCAATCAACCGGATCGGTCGATTGCCGGGGCCGGGCATCATGGTGGTTTCGAGGTCGATGCCCATTGCGTGATAGATCGACGCCAGAATCTGTGGTGGTTCGATGGGGTTGTTTTGAGGGCGGGAGCCGGTCTTGTCTGTCGAGCCGATGGCCTGACCGCCGCGAATCGGTCCGCCAGCCATGAAGTTCGTCCAGGCGCCGGGATGATGGTCGCGACCGCCGCGTCCGTTGATGCCCGGAGTGCGTCCCATTTCGCTGAGCACGCAGACGACAGTGTCATCCAGCATGCCGCGTTGAGTGAGATCTTCAATCAACGCTGTGAATGCCCAGTCGAACTGCGGGCACAGCAAGTTTTCGTAGTCCGCGTAGGTATTATTCAGCCCGCCGCCATCCGCGTGCATATCCCAACACGAGATCCCAAATACTGTGTCGAAGTGGTTGATGGTCACGTAGCGGCAACCGCGTTCCACGAGGCGGCGAGCCATCAGGCAGCTTTGGCCAAGCGTGTTGCGACCGTAACGATCCTGAATATCACCCGTTTCCTGAGTGAGATCGAAGGCCTGCTTGGCTTCGGGCGAAGTAAGCAGGTTGAAGGCTCGGTTGTAGGCTGTATCTCGACCGACTTCCGAATTCGTATCAGCCCTGCGCTGCACGTCATCAATCTGCGTGAGCAACTGGCGACGGGAATTGAGTCGAAACTCAGACTGCCCGGCGGGCGGAGCAAGATCCACGACCTTGAAGTCCGACTTGGCTGGGTCAGCACCGAGGAAGAACGGTTCGTGGGCACTACCCAGATAAGCTGCCGACTGGCCATGCAGAGGGCCAGCGCCGGTATTACCAATTTTATACGGCAGCACGATGGATGCGGGCAGCGTGCCCTTATTGCCGAAGACTCGGGAGATAACCGAACCGCTATGCGGCTTCATACTATCGGCGTTGAATTCATGGCCGGTCATCATCCAACGCTGACCATTTTCGTGCGTTGCGCCGGTCTTGTGATGCAGGCTGCGGATCAAAGCGACCTTGTCCATCATCCGCGACATCAGCGGGAAGTGTTCGCAGATCTCGATGCCGGGAACATTGGTCTCGATTGGCTTAAACTTACCGCGAATTTGAGCCGGTGCTTCCGGCTTCATATCCCATGTATCAAGGTGGCCAGGTGAGCCAACCAAGAATATAGTAATACAATTACGTATTTGCTGTTTGGACTTGTCGACGGCGCCGCTGGCCTCCAGCGACATCCACGCTGGCAGCGATAGGCCCATTAAACCTGCCGACCCCGCCTGCAAAAAACTGCGTCGCGTCGGTCCGTGACCAGAGCACATCGGAACTTTTTCATAGCCGATATGAAGCATTGTGATCTCCAAGAGTGGGCGAGGCGGTTGGCGAGATTATTAGTAGGTGGTTCTGATGAACGAGTGGAATTGTCGAATTTAAACTAACTCGGCAATTGCCTTACGTTCTTCCAAAACATGGCGTGGTCGACCGGAGTAATCGTTGAACGTAGTGGCGGGATCTATACCCAGATGGCGATAGACCATCGCGAGCACGTTTTGAGGACGGTAAGGGGCTTGAGTGACCTGCGCGGCGATGCGATCTGTCGCTCCGATCACTTGGCCCATGCGGTAGTTGCCGCCGGATAATACGATGCTGTTGACGGCTGGAAAATGGTCTCGGCCGGCTTTGGCGTTGATACGTGGGGTTCGACCGAACTCACCCATGCCGATGACCAGAACGTCGCGTTCCAGGCCGCGACTGCGCAGGTCGTCGATCAGAGCGCTCATGCCGGTGTCGAACATCGGACCACGCTGCTTCATGCGGTTAGCGAGGTCATCATGGTCGTCCCAGTCGCCCATGCGGACGGTGACGAATGGGACATCGGCTTCGATCAGGCGTCGGGCGAGGAGTAGCCTCTGGCCGAAAGTGTTGCGGCCATAGCGATCGCGGATGCGGGGATCTTCGGTCTGAATGTTGAATGCCCGCCGCGCTCGGTCGCCGGTGATCAGGTCAAACGCCTGCTGGGAGAACTGGTCGATGGCTGCTGCCGCGCCTGAGCGATCCACCACCTGCTGAGTTTGATTAAGGGATGATTGCAGGCCTCGGCGGTCCTTCAGGCGGTCTACGTTCAGTTTGTCGGACAGCGCCAGGTTGTTGATAGCGAATGGTTCCTGGCTCGGGTCTGAGTCGACCGCAAAGAACTGATGCTGAGCTCCCAGCCAGTGCGGGCTGGAGTAGCCATGATGTCTCGGAATTGACACGTAACCCGGAATTCCCGAAGCGCCGACTCCCCGCATGCGCGAGATCACTGAGCCCATGCTGGGCATATCACCGATGCGAGAATTCGCCACGTTGATCAGGTCGTAGCCAGTTTCGACGATGTGCTCGGCGATGTGGCTGGCCTGCTCGTGATGAATCGAACGCACGACGGCGAGTCGATCCGCCATCGCGGCCAGTTTTGGTAGTAGTTCGCAAAACTGCACGCCGGGCAGGGCCGTGTTGACCGCCCGGAATTCGCCCCGGTATTCGACTGGTGCATCGGGTTTCGGATCGAACGTCTCGAACTGCGAGGCACCTCCGCCCATTGTCACGAAAATCGCGGAAGTCGCTCGGGGTTGGTCTGGATTGGCGGTGGCTCGCGCGCCGAGCAAGTTGGCGACGGACAGGCCGCCGACCGTCAGACTCATCGATTTCAGCAGGTTCCGTCGGGTGAGTTGCGGCATTTAATCCCACTCCCGTTCAGACGGTGAAACTGAGCTTGTTGGAGACCTCAACCAGCTTGCTGGCCGTGAAGTTGCCGGCCGTGTCTTTGGCGTAGCCTTCGTACTTAAACATCTTCAAGACGGCTTCGTACTGTCCGGGAGTGTTGTGTTCGTGTGTGTATTCGTTGTTTGCGCGAGCCGGGACGGTGGCAACAACCTGGCCGTTGCGGGTGATCTCCCAGACAAGCTGCGAGCCCCAGTCGTTGGTGACTTTGCTGCGGCTCAAACGCCGACCCTCGACGCGAATCTCGGCCTTGGGCGTACCTTCAAAACGCTGGTCCATAATGAGAGCCCTCTCATTCCACGGATCGACAATGCGAGACGAAAACTCATCAAAGATCGTCTATCTGAGCACGGCGCGGCGCGCAATCCAAGTGCAATTCTTGAGAACGGCGGTCGTGGCTACTTGAAGAGCAGGTCTTCCGCTTGAGGCAGTTCATCCAGATTGCCGAGGCCGAAGACGGAGAGGAAGCGGCGCGTTGTCCGGTAACGGACTAGCTTGCGGTCAGTGGGGTCGCGTTCGAGCGAGATCAATTCGCGTCGCAGCAGTTGGCGGAGCACGGGGGCGGCGTTCGATTTGCCGAGTTCTTCAATCTGGGCGGGCGTGATGGGCTGCCGATACGCGACCAGTGCCAGCACTTCCAGTACGTCTTGCGACAGCCGTACTTCGCGCGGGCCGATGCCGTAGACTCGGTTTCGCAGACGCTGAAATTCTTCATGCAGGACCAGTCGGTAACCGCCTTCGCCGAGCCGAATTTCATACGGGCGGCATTCGTCGAGGTATTGATGATTGAGTTCGTCGATCATCTGCTCGACATAGTCCAGGTCGGCGTCGCCCTTCAGGACGTAGCACAGCTTCTTGGCCGTCAGCGGCTGACCACCGACGAAGATGGCAGCTTCGATCACTTGCCGAGGCGTTACGCGAGCGGGCAGCGGATCGTCTTCTGGCTCTTCTGAAACTTCAGTTTCGGCTGCTGTAGCTTCTTGAGGTGCAGTCTCTGAGTCTGCGTCATCTTCGGCTTCAGCTTCGTCGACAACACCATTTTCGCTCTCTTCGGACGCAGCCTCCACTGGCTGGCCGATTTCCCATTCGACGGCGTCATTGGCTTCGAGCGCACGCAGATAGGCCTGCTCGATATCCAGTCCGGACCAGTCGCCGTCCGAGCTTTCTTCGCTGCTCGGCGAGTTCACGGCATCAGGTAGTTCGTCGTCGTTCGCGGGACTCATCCTGAGTCACTCCTCTACGCCTGCAGCTCACCTTCGACAGGCATTCCATCCGTGGAAGGCACTCGTCCGCGGACCATCGTGAGTAGGGCCGGCAACACCACCAGGGCGATATACAGCGTGCCGGCCAGGCCGATCGAGAGCACGAAGCCCAGGCTGTAAAGCCCGCGATGGGCGGACACCATCATGCTGCCAAAGCCGACGATCGAAGTGGTGGTTGTGAGCACGGTGCCGTTGAATGTGCTGCCGGACATCTCGTAACGACCGCGATGGTGCGTGAAGTCGTGCACCACATGCACTCCGACGTCCACGCCGATACCAAGGATCAGCGGCAAGACAATCAGGTTCGCGGCGTTCAGGTCAACGTGCCACAGAGCCATCAGGCCATACATCATGACCGCGCCCAGAATGGGCGGGCTCATCGCGAGGAGAGTCATCTGCAGGCAACGCCAATCGAGGATTGCCACCAGTGGGAGCCAGAGGGCTCCGAAAGACAGCCACAGGATGGGCCAGTTGACCGCACCCTGCATCCAGTTTTGAGCGATGCCAATGCAGCCCACGATGATCAACGTGGGAATCAAGGCTTGCAGCGCCAGTCGATGGCCGAGGAAGTCCATGATGAGCACCATTGCCACGGCCACGAAGGCGTAGACGGCCGCCTTAAGGAAACTGTTGGCGAACTGCTCGGAAGCTTCCAGGTTCTGTAATGGTGTGCCCGTGGCTTCCGGGTCGACCGTGCGCACATCGTCCACGAATTCTTTGAGTGGCCCCGGTTCCCAGATGGAGTTTTTGGGATAGATCTGCACCAGCCATTTGCCATCCTGGCTGACGTAGCGCGAGGTCAGCTCCTGCGGAAAGTCGTCCAGCGTGATCGGGTCAGGGTTGGCGGCGGACTTCAAGGCGTTTAACTGGCCCAGCAACGACGCGACCATGCCGTGCTGGTAGCCGGTCAGCAGTTCGGACTGTTGCTGTAGTTCCAGTTGATCGAGCACGTCCAGAACTCGATCGAATCCTACCGCAGCTTCTTTGGCCAGCGGATGATCCACGGCCGAAAGTGTCTTGTGGAGTTGCTCCAGAGTTTCACCGACAAGCTGTGGGTTGACCGGAGCGGTCGGCGGCGGTTGCTCGGGCAAGTGAGCCAGCAGCGACTGATACGCCTGCACGAGCAACACCAGCTTGTCTGGCGCACTGGCTGGCAGCCGCGAACCCAGTTCCTCGACGTGATGCACGGTGGGCAGCGCGAGGAACTTTTTCTTCAGCTCACGGGCATGTTCGGCGGAATCCGCGAGTGATACAGCGAAGAGCAACGAACCTTGGCCGACTCCCTGATGCTTTTCAGCTTCGCGGAAGATGCGTTTCTGGACCTCGACCGATTCCAGACCATCCGCCTGCAGGTTCAGCAGATTGTAGTCGTACTTCACTCGAAACTTGAGTTTGCCGTTGTCGTTTTCAAACGCACAGGCGCCGATGGCGACTACGACGGCTGTCGACAGGACGGCGATAATCAGCGGGTTGCGGCTGACGAACTTGCGCCAGGCCGTGCCTTCAAACTGCTCGGGCAACTTGGTGACTTCCGTGTTGCGGTCGGCAACGGCAATCAGGGCTGGCAAGACGATGAAATTGGCGACGAGACACAGCAGCACGCCGCCACCGCCGATGATGCCCAACTCGGCGACACCGAGGAAGTCGGTGAAGCAGGCACAGAAGAAGGCCAGCGAGGTCGTAATGGCCACGGTCACGATGCCGAGCCCGACGTTCGCCGCGCTGTCGCCGACGGCTTCCAAGAGACTCATGCCACGATGGCGGCCTTCGAGGTAATGCGCGAGGAACACGATCGCATAGTCGATGCCCAGGCCGAACAGAATCGCGGCGAATGAGACCGACAAGATGTTGAGATGTCCCACCACAGCAGTGGTGAAACCGAATGACCAACAAGTCCCGACAACCAGCATCAGCATCGCCAGAAAGGGGTGCTTGTAGCCGCGGAAGCCGATCACCAGCAGCAGCCAGCAGCCGAAGAACGACAGCACCGAGGCAATCGTCATGTCGTACTGCGTGTCCCGCATTTCGTCGCTTTCCAGCACCGGAATGCCGGTCAGGCCGATCTCGGTGCCAGGGAACTTCGTGCGGACCTCGGAAATGATCGTCCGGGCCTTTTCAATCGACAGGTTGGCTCCCGTGAAGCCTTGATCCTTTTCCAGCGGCCGGGCTTTGATGAAACCCATCGTGCCGGCATCGTTCATCAGGTAGACGGTGCCTTCCGCAGCTCGGCGGAACTCGGGATCGACCTGCAGCACTTCAGGCCACGGATTGGTGAATTCTTGCGTGGTGACGAATTTCTCAAGGCTCTTTGATAGCAGATTGAGCTGCAGCAGACTGCCGCCAAACTGCTGCTGACCGATTGGGTTGGCGGGATCGTCCTTCATCAGACGCGTGCCATCGCCCAGTTGATCCATCAGCCCTTGCGACAGGTTGCCGAGCCGCAACAACTTCCAGCCGTTATTCAGGATCGGCTGAAACGCCTGTAGATGCTGCAAGCCCTTTTCGAGCTGGTCTGGAGTCAGGTACTGCAGACCCTTCTTGCGCAGCGGGCCGGGGTCGATCTTGTAGAGCACCTGGTCGAAGAGTTTGGGTTCCGCCTTCAGTCGCGTGCCTAACTCTTCGACGACTTCTTTAATGCGGTCCGGCTGATCGGCTTCGACGACCACTACCATGTCCGAGCTGTCGCCGAAGCTGTCGATGTACGCCAGCCAGCGGCGGTGGAACTCGGCGGATGGATCAATCAGATCGGCGCGGTCGGTTTTGAATTCCAGCCACAACCCGGCCGCAGCCATACTGAGCACAGACGCCAGAATGGCGAACCCGAGTGCCAGCCTGGGCTTCGAGGCGCACGCCAGCGAAACTGAGCGCAGGAAGTGCTCCATATCGAAGTCAAGGCGGCTGGCTTGTGAGTCGCGTCCCTGCTGCATCCGGCTGAAACCTGCTGGAGATCAAAAGAGGATCCGGCATCCGGGTCCAAGTCCTTGTAGTTTGGCAAGATAGTCAAGTTGTTGGGAATGCCGCTAACCCAGTTTTCCGCCGAGAGAATAGGTGCTCACCTGCATGAGTAAGTTCTCATGGATTCGACGCCATCTGTGCCCGGGAGTCATGCACGACCGGGCGGAATCTGTCACACTGATGTCGATCGTTATCTACTGTCCTTGATTGAGCTTAGACATGACCGAAGCAGACTTCATCGCCGCCTTTGAATCCGATTTTCCGTACGAGAACCCGGAGCTGGCCCGCTCGCTGATTCAGCAGGCGGTTGCGTGCTCGCCGAACGCGGCTTTCTTCATCGCCCTGAAACTGGTCCGGCCGCCGCAGGAACGCCGTGTCGCCGCGACAAGGCGCCTGGAACTGCTGTCCGTGCTGCGGTCTCAGTTGAAGCACCCGCTGGCGTCGCTGGTACTGGGTGTCGCTGAACGGATCATTTATGGCCAGCGTCTGCACCCGGATGAAGTCTGTCGACACATCTATGAAGTAGCCGCGTTTCCGGGTGAGTACGCCGCGTTGAACATTGTGTTCCTGTCGTCGGAAGAAATGAACGACATCGTCAACACGATCTACGACATGACGATTGCGGGCTGGCAGACCGACGAGAAACTGGAAGCCGCCTTCGGGATGGAAGAATGAAAACTCCGCGTCTGCTTGCTCTGTTGTGCACGACCTTGGGGCTGGTCGTCGGGGGGATCTTTTGCCGGATGAGTTCGGCGGCTGACTCGGATGAGTTGAGCAAGGTCTGGGTTCATCTCCGCAACAGTGAGCGTCGCGAGTGGACCGAGTTCCCCGAGCAGTCCGACGGTGTGTTGCTCGAACGGCAATTTCAGGCTGCGAAGAATTCCATCGAAGCCACCCTGAGCCTGCAGCAATACGACGTGAAGCAGGTGTGGCGCGTCAGCGTGAACGGTAAGTCGCTGGGCGAACTGGTCCGCGACGAGAACCACATGCGGAGTTACTTCGCGGTGCCCGCCGGATTGCTCAAGGACGGCGAGAACGAGCTGCGCATCGAACCCGCATCCCGAGCCGCTAAAGATACGGATGACATTCGTGTCGGACGCATTCGCATCGAACTGCAACCATTGAACAGCCTGCTGCGGGCTTGCCGACTTACTGTCAAGGTTCTCGACGAAGCGTATTCGCCAATCCCGGCTCGGATCACGATTCTGGATGCGTCAGCACCCGAGTATGGCGGCTGCCTGCAGACCGTGGGGGCGGAGTCGGACGACGAGATTGCCGTGCGCCCGGGGACAGTTTTCACCGCGAATGGTAAAGCGGTGATCGGGCTTCCGAAGGGTGAATTCACGCTGCTTGCCAGCCGCGGGTTCGAGTATTCGCTTTGTAAAGCGGACATTAAGAACTCGGGTTCCGCGGACATCGAGGTCATGCTGCCCATTGACCGTCAGGTGAATACGCTGGGATATGTCGCCTGCGACACGCACGTGCATACGCTGACTCATTCCGGGCACGGAGATGCGACCATCAAAGAGCGGCTGATCACGCTGGCGGGCGAGGGGATCGAGCTGCCGATTGCGACGGATCACAACAAGCACATTGATTTCGCACCGATTGCTGAGGAACTCAAGCTGCGGCGCTACATGACGCCGGTTGTCGGCAACGAGGTCACCACCAGCGTCGGGCACTTCAACATCTTCCCAATTCAAGCTGGCGCGCGAGTTGTCGACCACAAACGTAGCGATTGGGGCGGAATCTTCCGTGAGATCTATCAGACTCCAGGCGTGGGTGTCGCGGTCCTGAATCATGCCCGCGACTTGCATAGCGGCGTGCGACCTTTTGGCCCGAAGCTGCATAACGCCGTCATTGGCGAGAACATCGCGGGCTGGCCGATGTATTTCAACGCGATGGAAGTCGTGAATTCCGGGGCGACTCAGAACGATCCGTTGCGGCTGTTTCATGACTGGATGGCGACGCTCAATCGCGGCCTCTCTGTGACGCCGATCGGTTCGAGTGACTCGCACGACGTTGCCCGACACTTTGTCGGTCAGGCGCGGACTTACATCCGTTGCGATGATGAAGACGCCAGCAAGATTGACGTTAAGGCAGCGGTAGAGAGCGTGCAGCGTGGGCGTGTGCTGGTGAGCTACGGGTTACTCGCGGACATCTGGGTTGACGACAAGTTTCAATCCGGCGATCTCGCGACGGGCCTGTCGGACCAAGTGAGAGTCCGGGCGGAAGTTTGCGCTCCCCATTGGAGCCATGCTGATGAGGTACAGCTCTTTGCGAATGGACGTCTGATTGAGTCGGTTTCAATAGACTTCAAGCCCCCGAAGGACCCAAAGGCTCGCGATCGCCAGTTCGTCTGGAAGCATGAGTGGGTGTTGCCTCGACCGTCTCACGACCAGCATCTCGTCGTGATTGCGACAGGCCCGGGAATCGCTGGCTCGTTCTGGAAGACGGCCAAGCCTTATCAGGCGACATCGCCGGATTGGACGTCGCGAGTGATTGGTTGCAGCGGTGCCGTGTGGCTGGACGGCGATGGCAACCAGCATAAGTCAGCGGCACGAGAATACGCGGAGCGGCTCGTTGAGTTGTCCGGCAAGGACGGTCTCAAGCTGCTGAAGAGTCTGAGCAAGTTCGACTCGGCCGTCGCCAGCCAAACCGCTCATGTGTATCAGGCGGCGGGCGGTTCACTGAAGTCGGCTGAATTTCAAGCGGCTCTACAGTCCGCACCTGAGCACGTCCGGGAAGGCATTCAGGCTTATCTTGAAGCCGTGCGGGAATCCGAGGTGGCGCGGGCTGAGTCGCCCTGATAGGGTTGCAGGTCGGACAATCCTGTCCGAAAGCCGGACAGGATTGTCCGGCCTACTTGCCAGTCCAGTTCAGATGGTTCACCCAGATCAATCCTCTCACGAACGGATTCTCGACGTGAGTGTATCGATCGATTTGTGTGAGACTCGACTACGCATTGCGGGGCGGGAGTTCAAACTAAACCTGCCGCGTCAGCCTGAGCGGATCATCGGTGCGGTGGCCCAGTTGGCCGACGCGGACCGATCCCAGACGGATCCGTATTGGGGCATCCTGTGGCCGTCGTGTTCCGTCATGGCAGAACTGCTGCTCAACACCGAATGGCCGCCGGGGCTGCGAGTTCTGGAACTCGGCTGCGGCAGTGGGTTGCTCGGCATTGCAGCGCTCATGAAGGGCATGCAGGTTACCTTCTCGGACATCGTCTCAGACGCTGTCGGTCTGGCAGTCGAAAACGCGGACCTCAATAGTTTTTCGAGCGTGCCGGGTCTGGTCTTCAACTGGCGACAAGCACCTGCGTTGACCTTCGATCTGATCCTCGCGAACGACGTACTCTACGCTTCCGAACTACATGCGGCGTTGCTCAGCACAATCGAAATGATGCTCGCGCCCGGCGGTCAGTGCTGGATCGGTGATCCCGGTCGCACCGCTGCGAAGGACTTCATTCATCAGGCGTCCGATCACGGCCTCGGTGTCGGTTTTCGCGATGCCACCGGACGCATCGGACTGTTTCCCTCTGCTGGTGAGTTTCAAGTGATCGTGCTTACTCGCCCGGCGTCTGATTAGCAGCGCGGTCGGTGTGCCCGAGATCCTTGTCCGGGGAGACGCGATCGCGAACGAGTTGCTTCAGTTCCTTGATGTCCGGAAAGCGACCCTGCTCGGCGCGAGACCAGAGCAGGCCTCCATTGATTCGAACCTCAAAGATGCCACCCGTTCCGGGGGCGAGCGAGACTTCATCGAGTTCCGCTTCAAACGTCGTCAACAACTCTTGAGCCATCCAGGCCGCTCGCAGCAGCCAGCGGCACTGAGTGCAGTAACGAATCTGAACACGGAACTCGTCGGTCATTTGGTACCACTGGTTGTGCTGGAACCAGCCTTCTTGGCTTCGTTCTTGGCCCGGTTTACCGCCAGACTGAACTTCTGGAAGTACTTGCTGATGTTCGCCCGCATCGTCTTGGGCATGCCGCCCTGGAAGAAGAGTTGGTCGGAGATGTTACCGACTTTCTCACGCTCTTCGTAGATCTTGTAAACCTGACCGTTCTCGTCGCGGTACAGGCACGTTGAGAAAATCGTCAACGACTGATTTGCTCGTGTGCCACCAGCATCGTCGAGTTCCATGCCAACCAGCATGAATGCCCCGGCGCCGTCCTGGACGCGGATCTTGGCGTTGCTGAGCGACTTCTCGAAGTCTTCGCGCACCGTCGCGGTGATGCGCCCGCTGGGATCAAAGCCGACCCGCAGCATGATGATGTCCATCGTTGTCAGCTTGGCCAGGAACTGTTTGGCCTCGTCCGTTCCCACAACGTCCTTCGGCGGAGTGGGCTTGCCGCGACGTGCTTTGCGCTCGGGAACGGAACCTGGTGCTCCCAGAGGTCGAGCGGTGGACTGCTTCTTGGTTAATCCGTCCGCGACATCCTTCGCCGAGATCGCGAAGTTGAGGTTCTGGCCAATGGTGATGGTCATCGTATTCATGCCGACGACTTCACCCTTCATGTTGACCAGCGGACCGCCGCTGTTTCCGGGAGAGATCGGTACCGAATGCTGCAGCCAGGTTCCCTGATAGTCGGGAATGCCGAGAGCCAGCAACTCCTGAGCGTCTCGAATGGCGCTCACGTTGCCCTGGGTTGTCGTGAAGTCGAGTCCCAGCGGCGCACCGAACGCCACCAGTTCCTCACCCTTGCGAGGCAGGTCTTTCGCGAGGCTCAACGGATGCAGCTTATCCTTCGGGGCTTCGATTTTGACGATGGCGATGTCCCGCTTTTCATCAATGTAGTAGATGCCAGTAATGGGATACTCAGCCTTCTTGTCGTCGCGGAACCGACCTGTGCAGCGCGTCGCACCTTCGACCACATGGTAGTTGGTCACCATGGTGCCTTCGGTATCGATCACATAGCCGCTGCCCGCGCCTTCGCCTTCCGGGCTGCTCATGGAGATCCGGACGACCGATGGTTCAATGGCTTCAATGAGGTCCGCGACGCTGGGGAAGGGCTTGTCGCGTGCCGCCGTTGCAACTGGCGCCGTGCCGTTTGCAGGAGTGGTGCCCGGTTGCGTCGGCGCAGCCGGAGTTGTCATGGGAGTCGTCGCGGCAACCGCATTGGGTTGAGCCGCGTGACCCGCAGCGGCGGGTGTTGTTGTGGGGGTAGCCGAGGCGACCGGCTGCGCGGCATGGCCTGCGGCTGCCGGAGTGACACTGGCTGTTGGCTGAACGGCGGGAACCGCATTCGCCGGAGCTGTCCCGGTCGGAGTCAGTGCTGCAGCGGCCGTGTTCGGAGCCGTCGCGGGCGTACCGGTCTGAGGTGTTGTTGATGCGGCGTCGTGCCCCGCTGGAGCCGCGCTGGCAGCCGCATTCGGATCAGTTGCCGTGGCAGTGGGTTGCGCAACCGCGACCGCGTTGGGAGCTGGAGTGTCGTCAGACCCGCCTCGAAACAGCAGGGCAACCAGCAGGCCCACGATGACTACGCCACCGCCGCCCATGACTCCCAAAGCCCACGTCGGCATGGCGCTCGATGATGAGCCGGATGAACGGGAACGGCGAGCTGGTGCTCGGGAACCGCCGCGTCGGGGACTGCTGTCGGGGTCTGGGATGCGGATGGCTGTACCGCAGGAAGGGCAACTAACCTTTCGACCCGCATGTTCATCCTTGGCACGAAACTCATCACCACAGTCATCACAGACGACCAGAATGGCCATAAAAGCTCCTGACGATTGATCCCAGCCTGTTCCAGTTGTTTTCTTCAGATCGGAACCGGTGCCAAATCAACCGCCGACGACAACAAACAGTCACAAGAAATATTATGACGAACTTGAAAGTCTAGAGTTCCCGCCGGCTACGGCAAATTGGCCCGCCCGTACACTGAATCTAACGGGTTGATGTGTACAGACAATCGAAATGAGGGTTTGGACTCATAAATATTCAGATAGATCGATGAATGTGCGGGTTCGTGGTCGCATGCACGGGCGAAAACCGATGGCTGGAGCGATTTGTCGACTCACTCAGGTCGCGACGGCTGCTGCGGATGAGTCCGCTCAAGTACGAGGATTCCGGAGATGGGCGCAACTCGGGTCCGACTCCACGACTGGGCGCGAACTAGGAACTTCTGGGCGGATCGTGCGCGCTACTGACCGCGACACGCTTCAGTGGTGCAACGGTCCCTCAATTCGTGGTGTCGCCAAGTCCTGGTTCGGGAGTCGGGCATGTCTTCCAATCTGAAGTTCAACCCGTCGCAAATTGTGACGACCTTCGAAGAGTTTCAGTCTGCCCCTGTTGTCCAGTTGGGGACGACTCTGCTGGAGCTGGCTCAACTTTTTGCTCGTCTTGAGGTCCGGCACGCAGTCGTGCGGGGCGAAGACGGCCGGCTGGTAGGAATTGTGTCGACGCAGCATCTGCAAGATGCGATGCGTGATCTGGACGACAACATCGCCCCCGCGTGGCATTCAAGGGCGGTGGAATCGTTACTGCCGATCAATCTGGCGGAGTCGCAAGCCGAAGCGTCACCTGAGCAGTCGTCGGCCGCGGCGCGAGAAGTCGACTGCGTTTCCGTGCGCGAAGGTTCGTCGCTGGTGGCGCTGATGACAAACAATGACGTGCTTTTCAGTTGGAATCGCCTGGAGCCGACGCTTGCGCGGGCAGCGCTGGATACGCTCACGCAACTACCGAATCGAGCTCACTTCGAACGACGCTTCGAATCAGAATGGCAACGAGCCTCGCGACTCGGTTTGTCGCTGGGCGTGCTGATTGTGGACGTCGATCATTTCAAAGAGATCAACGACGGCTTCGGACATCTGCGGGGCGACCTGGTATTGGCGTCCGTAGCCCGCTGCTGCCAGAGCTATTTGCGCTCATATGATCTGGTGGCTCGCTTTGCGGGTGATGAGTTCATCGCGCTGACGTGCGGTTGCAGCGCAGAAGATATCGATCTGCCGATCCGACGGTTGCAGAGCGCGACTCGCGAGTTGCAGCTTCGTTTCGGTGATCGGCGGATTTCGGTGTCGTTATCGATCGGTGCGGCTGTGATTTGTGCTGGGCTCGATCAACGTCGACCGAGCGACCTGTTGGACGCTGCGGACAAGTGCTTGTACCTGGCGAAACAGCAGGGACGAGATCGAGCCTTCCGTGCGGAATTGCACGCGGATGGCTCGCTGAGTTCGGCGATTCGCGTTGATGCCGCCCCCGCGCACGCCGAGTAGCGCCGCGGAGTTCGACAACGGTCAGAGTTCAGGTCTGCCTCGGCTACCTAACGAGTCGGCTGATTTCTTTGAACTCGGGAGTGCCGGCGCGTTCGCACCACTCGAAGAGGACTGATTCCGTTGTCGTGATGATCGCCCCGAAGCTGGCGAGCCGTTGCAGGGCGATCTGCTTGTCGAGCGGCCTGCGGCTGCCGACCGCATCCGCGACGACGTAAACTCGAAAGCCGTAGCTCAGCAGGTCCAGAACCGTTTGCTGCACGCAGACGTGAGTTTCGACGCCCGCCACAACGATCTTGAAACGTCCTTCTGGATCATCCGAGGAAGTGCCCCAATTGAGGCACTTCAGGCAACTGAATTCGAGTTTCTCCAGACGCGTGGGCAGGTGCTCGGCTAACTGGGAAATTGTCGATCCGAGTCCTTTAGGGTACTGTTCGGTCGCATAGACGGGAACTTGCAGGATCTTGGCACCGGCGATCAGTTTGCCGCAGTTCGCAGCCACTTCGGTGTGCTGATCAATCACCGGAACCAGCTTCTCCTGCATGTCGATGATGAGCAGTCGCGACTCGGCGCGCGACAGAAGTTCGTGGCTGCGAATGAGGTCAGTCATAAGATTCCGCTGAGTGTCAGGTTCCAGAAATGCAGTGTGAGCGAGAGGCGACAGCGTCGGGCTCGTGGGTAAAGAATCTTTGCCCCACGAGCGCATCGGCTGGTAACTCACCTCTCGTCGCAGTTTGAGCGATAACCGTTGAACTGCCTACAGTGGTTCAACGTTTTACGGGCCACTGAAGCGAGGGTTACGTGCCATGCCACAGCACAATCGGTTTCGTCATCAGGCGTACCCGACCGCTCCTGCCCTGCAGCCGCAGTTGTTGAAACTGACAAGTTCCGTGTCCACAGAGCCCGGGGCCTATGCGGCGCTGCACACTCGACACCGCGTTCGCGAGGTCATCGTCGTGCACGGCACGTTCGTCGGCGATGACCCGCTGGGGATTTCGGCGGCTCTACGATCGGCCGGTGGTGGTGTGCCCTTGATTGGCGACGCGATGGCTTCGTTCGCGAAGTCCGTCAGTGACCTCACGAAACACACCACTGACGACACGATGAAGGACGTCGCCAATTACTCGCGTGAGTTTTGCGAAGCGTTTCAGCGACTGGTGGGTCAGGACCCGCGCGTCGGACTTCTGGAGCCCGGCTGGTCGAGTCAGAATCATCATCTCGCGCGAGCTGATCTGGCCGTGCGTCTGTTGTGCTATCTGGACGGGTTGCAGCTTGATCCGCAGCACGAGCGCGTGCTGTTGTGGGGACACAGTCATGCGGGGCAGGGGTTTGCTTTGCTCAGCAATCTCCTGGCGAACGATCGTGATGCGGTGGAGCGTTTCTTTGAGGTGGCCGGGGACGGTCGTGACGAGCACTGGAAGCAAGCGAAAGACATTCTGGAAAGGTTGGGCGGACCGCATCCATTGGCTCGCTCCGTGCTGTTGGTGACGTTCGGAACGCCGGTGCGCTACGGCTGGGATTCATCGGGCTATCACTACCTGCTGCACGTGTCTCATCATCAGCCGCTGGATGCGGACCATCCGACTCAAGGCCGCGCGTTATACCCGTTGCCGCGCCGGGAAGACCTGATGCAAGCCAAAGGCGGCGACTGGGTGCAGCTCGGCGGTATTGTGGGGACTGATTCGCCGACAATGCGTGATCGCAAGGTGATCGAGAGCTATGGCGGACTGTTTGAAGAAGACTTGGCCGCGCCGGATCTGACATCAGCCCCTCCGTCAATCGTGCCGCTGAAGCTGCGGCATCTGTGCGCTCGCTGGAAGCTGGGCACGCGAGTGCATGCCGATGGTCGCAACTTGCTGGTCGACTATGAACCCTGCGGCCGCAAGTGGCTGGGACGCCCCGTTGAGGAGGCAGTGCTAGGGCATGGCGTGGCGACCACGATCGACTGGTTACCCGCGCACTTGAAGTTGGTTCTCGACTGGTTTGAGACGGATCGAGTGACGCCGTTGCTCAATGCCTAAGAAATCAATGCATGAGACGCGTCGGCACGAAGAGACGCACCGTGCGTTGTCGCGGTCGGAAGATCATGTGCTGCGCGGTGATGTTTTGAATGACCGACGGGTCGGTGAGAGCGTAGAGGAGTTGAGCGTCTTCAATGGTTTGCTGGGAGTTATGGTTCTCAAAGAAGCCGCTCAATGCCTCGAAGCGGCTGCAAGACGTTGAAGCCAATTGATCGCCGGTGCGTGCCGCCTGACACTTGCCGAGCAGGCGATAGTCGTTCGTGGTAACGAGCGGTTCGTCGAGCACCGGCCAGCGCAGTTGATGCTGCGTCGGCGTGCGCTCGATGACGACGCGCTGCTGATTGTCGCTGCCGACGAGTGTGAAGAGCGCGGACATCATCAGCCGGGCTTCACTCAACCAGCGCAGCGCCTGATCGAAATCCTGAGCCTGTTCAACGACTCGTCTGAGATGCAGCAGCACCGGGTAGCCGAGCCGGTTCATGCCTTCTTTGCTGGCGACGGCGTTGAGGACCACCGCGAAGCCGCGTTCGGATAAGCCGCTGACGGTGCCGATCGCTCCGGGCCAGCCGGCTTGTGTGAACTGCACGACGCCCCGCCGCGTGTACTTCACGACTCGGCTGCTGCGTGCCAGCAACTCTTGAGGGAAGAAGTCCATATTGCGGGCAAGGATCGGGCCATCGGGCGTCGCGAGTGCGATCGTTGAACAACCCATCTGGCTGACGATGAAGTCGTAGATCAGGTTGGCGATGAAGACCAATGATGGATCGGCACCCACGACATTGGCGATCTGCAGAGCTTCGCGTCGGAAGATGCCCATCGTTCGCAGGTGCAGCGGGCCTGCGAGTCGCAGCGCTGTTGATGGCAGGTTGGCTTGAACGTCCGCCAGTAGCCGCTTGACTTCAATCACCGCGTCTTCGGGGATGTGAGCGAAGCCATCCTGGCGATCGAGTGCGATCTCAACCGCTCCACATTCCTGCCACATAAGCGTCCGCTGCTCCCGCGACGAAAGTCGCTCGACCTACACGAGTTCACGAATCGGTCGAGCGGAGTCTTCGACGAGATACTGCGGGCGACCGTTGTTGTCCTGGATCGTGATTGCTGACGAATCAATCCCCAGATTGTGATACAGCGTCGCGTAGATTTCGCCCCATGTCACGGGTCGGGATGCGGCTTCTCCGGCCAGGCGATCCGTCGAGCCAATCACCTGCCCGGTCTTCATACCGCCGCCAGCCATGATCGCACAATTAACCTGCGGCCAATGGTCGCGACCGACTTGCGCGCTGATCTTGGGAGTTCGGCCGAACTCACCCGCGATTAGCACCGTGCAGTCCTTATCGAGTCCGCGTTCATGCAGGTCTTCAATCAACGCGCTGACGCACTGATCGAAGATCGGAAAATCTTCCTGTTCACGCAGGAAGATGGAATTGTTCGCGCGGCCTTCGGCATTCGTGCCGCCGTGCCAGTCCCACTTGCTGTAGTTGAGTGTCACAACTCGAGCACCAGCTTCGACCAGTCGCCGCGCAACCAGCAGGCTTTGGGGCACTCGCGGTGCGCCATTGCTGTCGATCATGATGTTCGGGTTGCCGGTGCCATACCGAGCGACCGTGCGCGGATCTTCTTTAGAAAGATCAAGAGCTTCAGCCAGCTTGGATGAGGTCAATAATCCCATCGCCTGTTCGGCAAAGTGATCCATGCCGTGCATCATGCGCGTGGCGTCGGCGTCGCGTTTGAACTGATCCAAACTTTTCATCAGCGAATGGCGGTCGCCTAATCGCTCGAGCGTCACGCCGTTGAGCACCATGTCGGCGCGAGTCGGTCCCATCGGGCGGAACGGTGACTGCGCCGCTCCGAGGAAGCCCGGGCCGGGTTCGTTGTACGGGCCGTGAGTGCACGTGTAGCACAGGCTGACATACGGCGGGGTTGTACCACTCGCCGAACCCGTCATTTTCGCGACGGCCGAACCGAATTGAGGCCAGCCGCCCGACGGCTTTGGCTTGCGTGGGTGGAAGCCGGTGAAGACTTGAATGGCATCGTGATCGGCCTGATTACCGACCAGCGAGCGAACGATCGCCAGCTTGTCGCCCATCTGCGCCAGCTTGGGTAACGCCTCGCAGATCTCCATGCCCGGCACGTTGGTGTGGATCGGACGCCACGGCCCGGCAACCTCTTTGGGAGCGTATGGCTTCAAGTCGATCATGTCCTGATGCGGAGGGCCTCCGACCAGATAGATCATGATAATCGACTTATTCGAGCGCCGGATGCCGGCGTCAGACTCGGCCTTGAGGAGACTGGGTAGCGTCAGACCGCCCAGCGCCAGACTGCCGATCTTCAGGAAGTTACGCCGCGACAGTCCATCGCAAAAACTGCTACCAGGGTAGGGGCGGCCAAGAAGAGTCAGCATGGCGGGGAACTCCAAAGCGAGGGTAGGAACGCGTCGAGTTCAAAGCAGGGCAGGTGAGATCACTTATCGGGCGGAGACAGTAGAGCCGTCCACGCTGTGGTTCCACAATCCAATCTTTCGGGTTTCAGCGGATTTCGGGGGACACCACAGAGCAGCGACGCGGCGTGTCTGTGGAACGTAGCTGAATTCGTAAGAATTCAGACGCTTTACCCCGGAGACTGAATTCTCACGAATTCAGCTACTCCAGATCCTTCACCCCCCACAGCGCGTGGCATCAGTCGCAACTTGACTGCCGGTCCGTAGACTGTGCTGTTGACTGACCTGACACACTTCCGGAAACGCGCGTTATGCGATTCATCCATGCAGCCGACATTCATCTCGATAGCCCCCTGAGGGGACTCGAAACTCACTTGCCGACGGATCGGATTCGAGTGGCAACCCGCCAAGCCCTGACCAACCTGGTAGAGCTATGTCTGTCCGAGCAGGTCGATTTTCTGGTCATCGCGGGCGACATCTTTGATGCCGATTGGAAGGACTTTCAGACCGCCCTGTTCGTGACGCGCGAACTCAGGAAGCTGAAACGCGCCAACATCCCCGTGTTCCTGATTCATGGCAATCACGACTCCGTTGAGGGCATGAGCAAGCGAACTCCCTGGCCCGACAACGTGCATGTCTTTGCTCACAAACAGCCTGAGACAAAACGATTGGAAGAGTTGCGAGTTGCTTTGCACGGCCGCAGCTTCCCAAAGCGTGAAGTCTTGGAGAACTGGGTTCCGCATTACCCGCAACCGGTGGCTGGTTGGTTCAACATTGGGTTACTGCACACCAACGCTGACGGCAGCCCGAATCATGACAGCTACGCTCCATGTGCAGTGACTGAACTGGCAGCGAAGGGCTACGACTATTGGGCACTCGGTCATGTGCACGACTACGCCATTTTGAACCAGCACCCGCATGTGGTTTACTCGGGCAACCTGCAGGGACGGCATGTGCGCGAGACCGGGCCGAAGGGATGCGTGCTGGTCGAAGTGGAAGGCAACGAGATCCGCAGCCTCGAGTTTCGAACGACTGACGTCTTGCGCTGGTCGCATGAAATTGTCGAACTGCAACCTGACGATAGTCGCGATGACGTGCTGGTCCGTGTGCGCGAGCGGCTGAATGATGTGCAGGCTCAGGCGGATGGACGATTCGCGGTCGTGCGACTGGAGATTACGGGACGCAGTCGGGCTCATCAGGAGTTGGTGCGTGATAGTGCGAGGCAGCAGGCGATTCTCGATATCAGGTCGCTGGCTGGTGAGTTCAACGACGAGATCGGCATTGAGAAGATCAAGTTCCGAACCCAGTCGCCGCTGGATCTGGAGCAACTGCGTCAACGGCATGATCACATCGGCGAGTTGCTGCGATTGATCGCGGATGTGGCGCGCGATCCGGCTCAACTGCGTTTGCTCGGAGAAGAGCTTAAACCGCTGGCAACAAAGGTGGCGGGTGATCTGAAGGACTCAGCCCGCGGCGACGAGATCGACTTCACGGATGAAGCTCTGTTGACCGCGTGGCTGCGTGATGCGGAGACGCTGCTGGTCAATCAACTGGTCGAAGTGGGCGAGTTATCTGCGTGACGGTGGCGTGGTTGTTGGTTGCAGAGGCTGTTCCGATGACGCAAGTCGAGGGTTGTGGGTCGCATGAAGTTGCAGTCGTCACGAATCAATCACTTCGGTCACTTTGTTGACTTCGAACTGAACTTCGGCGGAGCCCCGTTCGCGGTGGTCTACGGTCAGAACGAAGCCGGCAAGTCGACGTTGTTGGAGTTCCTGCGCAAGGTGCTGTTCGGTTTTGACGCGCGCGAGCGGTACAGCTTCGGCGATGGCGGTGAGGTGAGCGGGCAGGTTGCTTTTGACCTCGCCGATGGTCGGCGAGTGGACCTTCGTCGCCGCAAGGGGCTGAAGAATACGGTACAAGTTGCGATCAACGGCGTGGACGCAGGACTCAACGAGCAATCCTTCAGCCGTTTGATCGGCGACCCGGATGCCGATCTCTTCAGGAAGATTTTTGCCTTCGGTCTGGATGAACTGCGACAAGCAGAAGGCTCCTTGACGCACGAGAGTTTGCGAACGGCCCTCTATGCCGGCGGATTGGGTGGTTCGCTCAATCCGACGGAACTGTTGGCCGATTTGGACAAGCAGGCCGCCGACCTCTTCAAGTCGGGTGGTAGTAAGCCGGTCATCAATTCATTGAGCCGCGAAATTGGTGACCTCAACAAAGCGATGAAGTCCCAGACGGTGCGTCCGGATGACTATGAACAGCGCCGCAAGGAATGGTCGGACAAGCAGACGCTGGCGGATCAGCTCTCCGAACGGGTGAACGATTTACGTATTCAGGCGGCTCGGACTGCGCGGCTGGTCGATGCGTTGCCGTTATGGTTGAAACGCCGCGCTCTGCAAGCGGAGCGCGAAGCGCTGGTTGTGCCTGTTGATTTTCCGATTCGCGGGATGGATGAGTTCAAGGATGTTCTGGCGACGATCAAGCGGCTGACATCTGAAGCGAATCAGCTGCAGTTCGAACTGGATGAAAAGCAGCGGCAACTGGGTGAGATCCGGCTGGATGGTGCGCTGCTGCCGCTGAAGACGGAGATTAGCGAATGTCACGGGCTGGTGAAATCCGTTGAGGAAGCTCGCCGCGATCTGCCTCTGAGGCGGGCTGAACTGCAGGCTGAGCAGCGCGAGGTTCTCGCGACGTTGCAATCGCTGCGTCCTGATTGGTCGCTGGAGACGTTGCAGGCTTTTGCGGTTGATGCTGCGACGAAGCATCGGCTGGATGAACTGGCTCGTCGCCGCGTTGACCGGAACAACGAGCAGCGGGAACTCATCACGCAGCGCGACGGAGCGCGGTCGGAGCTGCGGCAGATGGACGATGACTTGGCTCAGCTTCAGGAGCCGCGTGATCTGTCAGCTCTGGCGGCTCTGATTGAAAAGTCTGCGGACTACACCGCCGATCAGAGAACGCTCACGAAGGAGCTGGAAGCTCGCAGCAAGCTGGAACGCACGCTGGAACTGCATCGAGCGCGTCTGTCGCCGCCACTGACTAAGGATGCGACAGAAGTGTCGCAACTGCCGGTGCCTCAGAAGGATCTCGTCGAGAAGTTCGATCGGGACTTCCGCGATGTCGCCGCGAAGCTTGCTGCGGCCGAGCAGTCCGTGCAGGCAGAAGAGCAACGTCTGCAGCAATTGCAGGTCGAGTTGCAGCAGCTCGAACGACAGCAGCGACTTGTCCCGAAGCTCGAAGAACTGCAGGCGACGCGACAGCGGCGCGATGAGGGCTGGCAACTGATTCGCGATCAGCACATCTCTGGAGTGGATCGGGCGGACGCGATTCGCGAGTGGTTGAGTAATGACCGGGCTGAGTTGCCAGAAGTTTACGAGCAGACGGTACAGCGAGCCGACCGCATGGCTGACAACATCTACGAGAATGCTGATGCGGTTTCACGACGTGAGCAGCTCAAGGAACAGATTGAGCAGGTGCAGAATTCTCTGCAGTTGAAGCAGGCTGACGTGCAGCTCTGTCGTTTGGATGAGCAGGCCCTGGCTAAGGCGTGGGGCGAGGTGTGGTCGGGATGCGGTTTTGACCCGCGGACACCGGATTTGATGCGTTCGTGGTGCGACGGGTTCGCTCAGTATGTGGTGACGTTTGAGGCTGCTCAGCACAAAGACATTGAGATCGAACGCCTGGAGCAGTCTTGCCGAGCGTTTGAGGCCGAGTTCCGTCGGACGGCCCCGGCTGGCGATGGAGACATGGGGGCGGCCTTGGCGGCGGTCAAACAGCAGGTGAAGCAGGCGGAGACTGAAGCGGCGCGCCGCAAGACACTGCTTGAGAATCGCAAGCGTCATCAGAAAGCATTGGACACCGCGGAATCGAAATTGCGCGACTGGCAGGCTGCCGAGCAGAAGTGGCTGAGCGATTGGGAAGGTCTGCTCCGACAACTGCAATTCCCCGACGGCTGGGACACAGAGCTCGTGCGCAGCGTGATTGAGCGATTACAGGCAGCCCGGAACAAGCTGGCTCACGTGGACGGCTTGAAGAGCCGTATTGCCGTGATGGAATCTCGACTCAATGAGTTTGAGCCGCGCGTGCGGCAACTCGGCGAGCGGCTCAATGAGCCAGTGGACGCCGACCGGCCCGAGATCATGGTTAAGCAACTGCATGATCGTTGGACCGTCGCTGTGCAGGCGCAGCAGCGGCGCGAGTCGCTGGAAGAAACGCAGCGCGAACTCCAACACAAGCTCACTGTGAAGAAGGGTGATCTGCAGCAGGCTGAATCTCGTCGAGCGGAGTGGCTGGTGCGTGCCCAGGTAGATTCCGACGAACGGTTTTCGGAAGTCGCGGAACGAGTCCGCCAAGCGAATGATCTGGCCGTCGAGATTGCACGGCTCGCGCGCGATATTGAATTGCTGCGGGGTAACGAACCGGCAGCGGAGTTCGAAGCTCATCTGCAGACGGGCGATCTGGCGGTGCTGCAAGCTCAACAGGTTGAGCAACGCGAGCAACTCGGTCGGCTGGAAGCGGAATCAAAAGTTGCCCGCGAATCCGCCGGAGCGCTGCGGCAAGTCTTCGAAGCCTTGGACGGCAGTGATCAGGCTGCTCGCTTGCAGGAAGATGTGGCTCGCAAGCAGGCTGAACTAGCTTCGCAGATTCACCGCTATGTGCCGTTGGTGTTCGCTCGGCGGTTGTTTCAGGAGGCGATTCAGCGCTTCGAACGCGAGAACCAGCCGGCGCTGATTGGCGACATATCAAAACTCTTCGCGTCGCTGACGTGCGGTCGGTATGTCGAGATCGAACGTCCGACTTCGGATCGCGAAGCCATCTATGTGCGTCGTGCGGACGGTGCGGAACGCAGCCCGGACCAGCTCAGCACCGGCACGCGCGAGCAGCTCTATCTGGCGATTCGGCTGGGCTATATCCAGCACTATTGCCGCAATGCCGAGCCGCTGCCGATTGTGATGGACGACGTGCTGGTGAACTTCGACTTGGAACGAGCCCGCGCGACGTTGGAAACGCTGCGAGCGTTCTCACGCGACGTGCAGGTGCTGTTCTTCACGTGTCATCGGCACGTTGTGGATCTCATCAAGGATGTAGCTGCGGATGTTGCCGTGATTGAACTGGCTGATCGAACACCTTCGGGAGCTGCGCGCTAGCCGTGGGGTACCTTCGACGCCGGCGGAAGGGTTGGTTTTCCCGCAGAGACGCAGAGGAAAGACTTCGAGAACGGCCAGCATCAAACGAAGCTCCGATCCGGAGGAAATCAGGAAGAGGTAGAAACACTGAGGCACTGAGGTCACAGAGAAGAGTCAAAGAGCCTGTAGTATTTATCTTCTCCGTGTCCTCTGTTTCTCTGTGTTTCAAAATCTTCCCTTGGCAGCAGTCTCCTATCGGAAGTTCTGCAGGTCTCCCGAATGAAGTCGCACGGGGGACTGGAGACCCCCGGTCCCAGCGTTGTGGCTCGGTCAGTGTAGAGACCGGCCACAACGGTGCTTCTCGTCCAATGCACAGTGTTGAACTGATCGGCCCTTGCAAGACCGCTCGCTGAGCACCAAATTTCAGGTGTCCGACTCTATTGAATCAACGCCTGCAAGCCTCGAAGGCAACGTCGATGTCCAGTCATAACTTCTGCAACAGAACTCGCCGCGAATTCATTTGGGAAACCGGAGCCGGTTTCACCGGTCTGGCTCTCAGCGGGCTCTTGCAGCAGGACGGGTTCTTGAGTTCCGCGACGTATGCCGCCGATGGCACTTCGAAGTGGGTTAACCCGATGGCGGCCAAGCAGCCGCCGTTACCCGCGAAAGCCAAGTCCGTGATCTTCCTGTTTATGTACGGAGGACCATCAGCCATGGACACCTTCGACTATAAACCGGAACTCTACAAGCTGGATGGTAAAACCATTCCTATCAAGACGTTCGGTCGCGGCGGCCATCGTAACGAAGGGCGAGTTGTCGGTCCGAAGTGGCAGTTTCAGCAGTATGGCCAGTGCGGTAAGCAGGTCTCGGAACTGTTCCCGAATGTGGGCCAATGCGTTGATGACATTGCCTTCCTGCATTCGCTCTACGCAGAATCGCCGATTCACGGCTCGGCCATGCTGATGATGAACTCCGGCCGAGTGCTCAGCGGACATCCGTGCCTGGGTTCCTGGGTGACTTACGGCTTGGGCAGCGTCAACGAAAACATGCCCGGCTTTGTGGTGATGCTAGACCAATCGGGTGGACCGATTTCCGGAGCTAAGAACTGGTCCAGCGGTTACATGCCGGCGGCCTTCCAAGGCACGGTCATCCGGGCGAGCGACGTCCCGATTCACAACCTCACGCCGCCAGAAGGGATGTCCAAGGCAACGCAGCGCGACTTGCTCGATCGTCTGCACAGCAAGAATCAGGAGCATCTGGCCTCGCGGACCGGCAATTCTGAGCTATCGGCTCGTATCGCCAGCTACGAACTGGCCTTCAAGATGCAGGAGCATGCTCCCGAGGCCGTCGACTTCGCGAAGGAAGACCGCAAAACCTTGGAGATGTACGGCATCGACAACCCCAAGACCGAAGACTTCGGTCGCAAGATGCTGCTGACTCGTCGCTTGATCGAGCGAGGCGTGCGGTTCGTCCAGGTTTACTCAGGCGGCAACCACAACGATCACAACTGGGATGCTCACGGCGATCTGGTGACGAATCACGCGAAACACGCGGGAGCTACCGACAAGCCCATCGCAGCTCTGATCAAGGACCTGAAGCAGCGTGGTATGCTCAACGACACAATTATTGTGTGGGGCGGCGAGTTCGGGCGGCAACCGACGGCTGAGTACGCTCAGGGCACTGGCCGCGACCACAACGCCTACGGCTTCACGATGTGGATGGCCGGTGGCGGCATCAAGGGCGGCGTAAGCGTCGGTCAGACCGACGAACTCGGCGCTGCCGCCGTTGAGAACCGCTTCCACGTCAAGAATCTGCACGCCACCGTGCTGAAGCAGATGGGGCTCGATCCGAACGGCCTGTCGTACTTTTACGGCGGCTTGGATCAGAAGCTTGTTGGCGTGGAAGGCGCCGATCCGATCGAACAGGTCATGTCCTGAGTTCGGTTAGCCAAAGCGTCGAAATTGCCCTGCTTGACGTGCTTGCGCGATTTTCCGGGAGGCGTTGCGCGCAGCGGGATGTCGCATCTAGGGCTTTTTCCCGCTGATTTCCTGACCATCCTGCGTCCTTGGACGTGTTGCCGGGAAGTGTGTCAAAGTTTTCCGATTATTCCGCCGATAACAGATCTACCGATTGTGCGGTCATTCGGCGCGCGGCGTTTCGCGCTCCGAAAAAGCCTCTCCGGAAAACGCGTTGTCCCAGCAACGCAAAGACTTAGACGCGATCAAGGATGATCCCATGCGGCTCTGGCACAAGTACCGGCAAGTCGAATCACGGAAGCCCACTCAGGCACGAGGCCGTCTGAGCAGCGACCGTCATCCGATTCTGTGGAAGGCGGCTGGTTGGACCAGCTTGCTCGTCACGGCGGCTTTCTTAACCGGTTGCCGAACCACCGATGAAGAGCCAAGTATCAAGTACGCCGGCAAAGACCGGGATATGGCGTACTACAAGGACGCTGCGACCAAGATTGAGTATCCCAACGTTGCCCAGGAAGAGACGCCGCAGGTTGTGCAGTCGGGGGAACCGCGCCGCCTTCGCCATCCGACCAAGGACCAGATCTGGGACATGGGCATCGACGAAGCCATTCGCACGGCCCTCACGAATTCAGAAGTGCTGCGAGACAACGGTTCGTTCCTGTCCCCTGGCAACCGATTGCTCAACAACCCGGACTTCACTCAGTCGGTCTACGACGTCGCGATTCAGGAGACCAACATTCTGTTCGGACAAGGTGGTCCCGAAGCGGCCCTGTCTGAATTCGATGCCCAGTTCACGACGAACGTCACTTACGGACTCAACAAGCAAATCTCGGACAGCAACTCGATCGGCTTCCTGGCCTTCAGCGAGCAACGGGAAGAGGTCGTTGACGGTCGTATTGGCTTGTCGAAGATCTTCCGGAGCGGTGATAGCGTCACGCTGGGCCACAACGTCTTCTACTCGGATCAGAATCAGAGGGGAGTTGGTTCGCGGCCGTTCCCGTCGGAATTCACCAGCCGTCCTGGCCGTGGTCAGGACGCCGGCCTGCCGATGTTTCTGGCTGAGTACCGCTCGCCGTTGCTGGCTGGTGCCGGTACTGAATACACCGGCGTCGCCGGACCGATCGCTCGCCGCCCCACGCTGGCAAGTACACCCAACGTCAATCAGGGTGTGGTCATCGCCCGCATTCGTACCGACATCAGCATTGCCGACTTCGAAGAAGCCGTGGCGACGATGGTGAAGGACGTCGAAGAAAGCTACTGGGACTTGATGTTGTCGTACCGCACCTACGACGCCGAAACCATGTCTCGCAACAGCGCACTGCAGACTTGGCGCGAAGTCAAGGCCAACATGGAAGCTGGTAAGGTCGGTGCTGCTGACGAAGCTCAGGCTCGCGACAACTTCTACGAAATCCGCGCTCGTGCCGAAAACGCTCTGTCGGGTTTGTATCAGGCCGAATTGCGTTTGCGACGTCTGCTTGGCTTGCCCGTCAACGACGGCCGCGTGATTCGTCCGGCCGATGATCCCGTCACGGCCGAATTGAATCCGGAATGGCATACGTCACTGTCTGAAGCGCTGGTGATGCGTCCCGAACTGCGGAAGCAGAAATGGAATATCAAGAGCCTGGAACTGCAGTATGAAGCTTCACAAAGTCTGATTCGTCCGCGGTTGGACTTCGTGGCTCGTACGGAAGTCAATGGTTTCGGTGACAACCTCTTTAACGACAGTTCGAACGCCAACTTCCGTCAGGGCGCCTATGAGTCTCTGCTTGGGTTGGAGCAATCCGGTTACACGGTCGGCTTCGAATTCAGCATGCCGCTCGGATTCCGAGGCGCTCACGCTCAGGTCCAGAACTACGAACACCGATTGGGCAAAGCTCGCTCGGTGCTGGCGAATCAGGAGATGGAAGTCAGTCACGAACTGGCGATCTCCCTGCAGCAACTTGATCAGAGCTACACGACCGCCAAGACGAACTTCAATCGACGTCGAGCTGCCGAGCGTCGCTTGCATGCCTTTGAAGCTGAGTACAAGGTCGGTCGTACGACACTCGATCAGTTGCTGCGTTCGCAAATCAGTTTGGCTCAGGCGGAGATTGCTTACTTCCAGAGTTTGATTGGCTACAACCGCGCGATTGCGGAAGTGAAGTACCGTAAGGGTACAACTCTGCGGGAAGCTCAGGTTTATCTGACCGAGAGCATGTGGACGCCGGATGCGTACGCTCAGGCCATGCGCAAGGCGTGGGCTCGCACGTATGCGTTCGACAAGCCGAACAAGGACACTCAGCCCGAGGAGTTCGTCCTCGACTACGAAGAGACGGTGCTTACTGCTCAGCCTGTTGAGTGGAGTGGTTACGCGGAACCGATTCCAACACCGGTGCCGCAGGCCGTCCCTGCACCTTCGGAGCCCGCCGCTCCGGCTGTGCCACCAGCAAGTGATCGCAGCGCTCAAGTGACTGATGACGTTGAGGGAGCTATCGGCTCGGATGAGTTTGTGCCGCCGGTGCAAGCTCCTGATTCAACCAGCGCGGTCGATCCGCAAGTGCCTCCACCACCTTTCGAGAGCAACGAATTCGTCGCACCGGTTCAGACGCCGGAAGCTCCGGCCGCGGCTCCATTCCTCGGATCCACTCGCCCTCGCGTTCAGAACGCGGAACGTCAGTCGCTCATCGCTAGTCCACGACGGGCTCCGACTCAGCCGGTTGAATCAGCTGACGAGTTCCAAAGTCCGCGAACTGTGCAGCCGATCGAACAGGTCGGGGCGCGCAACGCCACGAAGGAGTCGGACATTGAGCAGGCGACCTATGCCGAGCCACGTCCTCCGGTGAAGTCTCAACAGCAACCACAGCCTCGCACCACCGCTCCGAAGAATCCCGCGTCTGGAGCCAGTCGAAGCGAGTTGCTGCGTGCGAATCAGTATTAAGTCTCTCGGACGAGTATAAAGCAGCGAAACATCAAAACCCCGTAGGCCCTGGCCTTGAGCGTTGCTCGGCCGGGGCTTTTTTCTTGAGTTGATACTCTAGGCATACTGCAAGCCGGGGATGTGTGTCTGACTCCCGGCGGCTGAGGTGATGGCTCTCGCGTGCTCGCGCATCGGCACCAGTTCGTAGTGCTTCGCCAGCGAATCGATAATGCGGCCAACGAGTTCGACCTTGCGAGCACTGGGGATCCGCATGGCAGGGAAGAACGACAGGTCTTTGTCGTCGTCGCAGCCCATGAAGTCGAGCGGATGCAGCAGCAGCGATGGTGCAACGCCCGCCGCGCGGCACATCGTCAGTGCCATGTGCCAATAGGTGAGTGCCAACCCGCGCGAGAACTGATCCAGATACAGCAGATAGCTGACGTGGATCGGGACTTTGAAGAGCGGCATCGTCGTGACTGGAATTTCCAGCAGTGGTTTCCCCGGTACCTGACCCGCTTCGTTCAGATTCCATTGATACGGCCGCAATGGGCGGAAGCCTTCGCTGATCGTGCCGAAGAGCTTCTTCCGTTCTTCCTTCTGCTGGTCGTCGAGCTTCGCGGTCATGAAGTAATACAGACGCGCCAGCGGCCCGAGAAACGTCGGGAACGTTGAGCAATCGTATTCGTAGCCTCGGGCTTGCAGAACTCGCAGTACGTCCTTTGACAAGCTGAAGCCCGGACCGCGAAAGCCGATTGGTCGCTGTCCGGTAACGCGCTCCAGATGCTCTTCAGTCCGTGCGAGTTCTTCGTTGATCTTTTCGTACGAGTAGAGATGCAACCACGGTTCGTGATGGAACGAGTGATTGCCGACTTCGTGCCCTTCGCGCGGAATCATCGCGAGAGCTTCACGGTTCTGATCCAGAGCCGCATCTTGTCCGACAACGAAGACGGTGATCTTGATACTGCGTTGTTTGAAGAACTCGAGGAAACGCGGCACGACAATATGCAGGTAAGTTGGGAATTGATCCCATCCGGCATCGCCGTGGGTCTTCATATAAGACCACTTGTTATCCAGATCGAGCGAAAGGCTGGCTACCGGCATGGTTTCAAATTCCCCGACGCAGTTAGAGGCTGACAATGAAACGAAACAGACTGCAAGCTGGGATAGCAGAGTTCGGGAGCCTCGCCCTCCCGTTCCCGTTCCTTTGTGCAGATCTTTCAGTTGTTCGTCAGTCTCTTAGTTAATTGAGTATGAGCCGCTGAGTGCTCAGGCGAAGTGCGCGACTTGCGAGTTCTGTTGTGTAGCCGAGTTTGCTGCGGATAGCTGCGGCTTGTGATTCGCCAGCAGCATGTTGACGGAGTCTTCAGCCAACTTGACGGTTTCGTTGACGTTGAGTGTGCCATTCGCGATGTGAGCGGAATTGATCGCGAACACGTTCGGTAGTGACGTCTGCACCGGCGGCAGGTTCTCGGAGTAGTTCAGGGTTGTCAGAGCGACGACGTGACGAACTCGCGAGATCTTGAATGCCAGCACATCAGACCGCTTGAAGTGCGGATACATCTTCTCGAGAGCGGCGACGAAGCGTTCCTGAATTGACTCGTCCGATTCGCCGAAGAGTGGATCGTTTGGAGCCACATACTTCGGCAGATAGACCAGACTGTGTCCGTTGAATTCACTGCGGTCAACAAGCGTGGACATCTCGATGACCGCCGTGAACGGCACCCATGAGTCGGTGATATTGGTAACGTAGTATTTCGCCAGCGGCTGCTTCAGCAGCACCGACGCACACACAATACCTTGATACTGCAACCCGTTGTGAAGCCGGTGTTCTTCAGGCGACAACCACGGGCAGACCTTTGAGATTACCGGCGATGGCGTTGTCAGGACAATGCGATCGAATTCTTCTTGAGGAGCGTTCGCAAGGTCTGCGACGACTCGGCCGGAAGGCAAGTTCCAGATCTGACGAGTCGCCTGATTCAGGCGAACTTCCACGCCTTCCGCCTGCAGTTCCTCGGTGAAGCGTTCGAGAATGCGGGCGTAGCCTCCGCGCACATACCCGAACATTTCCTTCTTCAATCCAGTACGACGCGCTGCATACATCCGCGCAATTGTAGCCCAGATGAATGATGCTGAGGTCTTGGTATAATTCTCACCGAGTTTGGCTCGCAGTAGCGGCAACCAGATCTTCTCGAAGGTCCGCTTGCCCGACAGCTTGCGCAGCCAATCCGCGACCGGGATCTGTTCGAGTTGCTTCCAGTCCTTCAGCTTGGATGCATAGAAGATGGTTGCACCGAGACGGAATTTGTCGATGAGCCCCAGCGGAGGAAACTGCAGAAACTCGACGTTATTACTCATCGAGTACAATTTTCCGTCCGTGAAGAAACCGGTCTTGGTTTCGACCCAGTTCATGTCCTGTTCGAGCCCTAGCTCCTTCAGGACGTTGCGCCAGTGGATGTCCGACAACAGCGTGACGTGATAATGGCGGTCCCAGGTGACATCACCCAGTTGCCAGGCGTCAGCGAGGCCTCCGAGGCGCGGTGCGGCTTCAATCAGTGTCACCTGCTCGCCCGCTTGGGCCAGCCGGTGTGCCATCGTCATGCCCAGAATACCGCCGCCGATAATGCCATAACGCATAGGTAGTTGCTGGCTCCCGCGAACGATCAATGAATGAAAAGGGCGAGCTGTTGGGAGGCTCGCCCCGGCGATCGCACGCGAGCGGCGACCCAGTTGGCGTCGAAACGCCGCTCGGGGACCAACTCGAAAACGTGCAATCGAGCTTACCCGCGCCAGCGGAAGCGCAGGGGCGGTACGGGGAGGATTGTGCGCTGGCGGGGTTCCGAATGAACTTGCGGGGATGAACTTGGAAGTTCCGTTCGGTGCGTGCGAAGAGTTCCGTCGTTCTGTCTACGTGGGTTCTGCGGCAGATAGGAGTGGGAGTTTCTCCCTTAGGGTATCAGCCCGGCGGCGTGCTACTACCTGCGTGCTGCGGCGAGGCGGGCTCGATCGATCCGCTCGTCGAGTTCACGAACGCGAGTAAGCGTCTCGACGTAGCTGTCCGGGCCGATGTGGCCGACAACGCGGCCCAGCAGATCAGCATTTTTGGACAGAGCGACGCTGTAAGGCACTCGATCAACCGAGAGAATCTTCGCCGTCCGTCTGTTGGTTTCCAGATCAAGCCGAACGGGTACGAACTCGTTGTTGATGTATGTGGTCAGCGTCGGATCGCAGTAAGTTGTGCTCTCCATTTTGTCGCAGTAGGCACACCAGTCGGCATCAAAAACGAGCAGCAAGGGCTTGTCGTCCCGGTTGGCTTCGTCGTGAGCAGCACTCAGGTTTTTGCGCCAATGGATCTTAGGCTGGGCGACCTGTGAGCCGACCACAGCTCGTCCCAAGGCGAACAAGGACGTGCCGACGACCAGTACCACGCTTAACGCGGCAATGCTCCTGATGGTTTTTGACTTTGCGTTCATCCCACGAGCTCCGATGCGGCCCGCTCACTTGAAAGCGATCGGCTTCGCTTGGCGCGATCGCTGGAGAGAGAGCATTCCTCGAATCGATTCATCGGAAACTGCGGGATGTGACAGTTCCCCAATCGTGTCGGTTGATCCGAGGATTCGGATTGCGCCGCCGGATGCTCCGGTCAGGCGGACTTTGCCGCTTTTGTCGGCAACTCCAGATCAGTTGGCAGCCGGAGGCCGCTTAATCCGCGTGTTCGACGACCGGCTTCTGTTGGGAGGGCGCAGTGGCGCTGGCTTGCTGAATGCCGGAACCAGAGTACTGCGAATTCTCGAGCAGAGCGGTCTGTTGGGCGTCCCCAGCCCACCAGGAAGGCATATTTGCCCTGCCATCGCGGAGATAGGCGCCCTTGAAGTACTCAATGCGCTGCGCGCGTTCCGCCGGGTCAAAGGTGACTTGAGCACGGACCGGGGTGCCTTGGAGGCTCATCTCCATCGGCGTTCCAGCCAATTCCCACAGGCAGGTCGTTCCAATATCCGCGCCCAGGTGCCATCCGAGCCGCATCGCGCGATTCAGCTCCGTGTAACCTTGCTTGAAATCGTAGACGTCCGTCGTGAGCCCCTCTGCGGATTTGGTCGACGTCTCCGGTTGTCCCAACTCTCTGATGATCGTGTTTCGCGACACGCCGGGGCTTAGAACCGAGAGGTCCTTCTTGGGAGGGGCTTTGGAAGCCATCATCACCGAGCAGCCGGAACCGATGAAGCACAGAACAGACACCAATCCCATCATCACCAGGCGATGGGGAGTATGTAATGAACGTACTGCGGGTTCCATGCGACATCCTTGTCTGCTGGATTGGCTCCGGGAACGCTTGCGTCAGTCTAACGCGGGATGGGACGATATCCTGTGAACGGAATGTGAGTAAAGATGATCTCACAGCACACAAACTTGGCCACAAGGAGTCGCAACGTTGAATCTCTTTCCGACTGCCGAAGAAACTTTGGAATACACCGCTGCCGCGATTCGTGCGGGGGCCGTTTCCTGTGTCGCGACCGTCGAGCGATGTCTGGCGGCGATTGATGCCCGTGAGGCCGAAGTTAAGGCTTGGGTATCTGTGGATCGCGAAGGTGCTCTGCAGCGAGCTCGCGAACTGGATGCAGAGATTGCTCGCGGCAACTGGGTGGGGCCCCTACACGGCATTCCAGTTGGCATCAAGGACATCATCGCGGTCGCGAATACGCCGACGGGCGCGGGTTCTGCCTGGCACGCGCAACTGCCAGTCTCTCAATGGGATGCGGACGTCGTTGTGCGCCTGCGGAATGCGGGCGCCATCATTCTCGGCAAGACCGTGACGACGCAATTCGCGAGTTTCGATCCCCCGCCGACTCACAATCCGTGGAAGCTGGATCGCACTCCGGGCGGATCGTCGAGTGGTTCCGCTGCCGCTGTGGCAACCGGCATGTGTCTGGCTGCGATCGGTTCGCAGACAGGAGGTTCGATCACGCGACCGGCATCGTTCTGCGGCGTCGCAAGTTGCAAACCGACGTTCGGGACCGTGTCGCTGGACGGCATCCTGCCGCTGGCTCCCAGCATGGATCATCCGGGCCCGATGGCTCGGACCGTCCGCGATGTCGCGCTGGTGCTTTCCGCGATCAGCGATGATTTCAGTCAACTTGCCGTGCTGGCTGAGGCGGTGCAGTATCGGCCGAGCCTTGGAAAGCTGGTGGGATTCTTTGATGACGCGGTCGACGCCGGTTACGCCCAATTGATGGACGAGACCCTGAAGGCGCTCGCCGGCGCAGGGGCATTCATTGCGAACATCACCGGCCCGGGCGTCTATGAAGAGCTCGCGACGAAGCATCGCACCGTGATGGCGTGCGAAGCTGCTGCTGCTCACCGCTCAGCCTATGAAGAGCACCGGGACGAGTACGGTCCGTGCATCAAGACGCTGATCGAGGAAGGTATCGCTACGGGTTCCGTGGACTACATCACCGCTCAGCAGCACCAGAAGGCGATGCGTCAAAGCATGTTGGGCGCGTTCCAGCAGGTGGATGTGTTGGTCACGCCGGCCACGATCGGGCCTGCTCCTGATGCGGCCACGACGGGTGATCCGCGGATGAACTCGGTGTGGAGCTACCTCGGTTATCCGACTGTTTCGTTCCCGATCGGCCTCTCCTCAGACGGCTTGCCGCTGGCGATTCAGTTGATTGGTCGACCTCATGAGGAACTGACGCTGTTCCAAATCGCGATCTGGTGTGAGGCTGTGGTTCGGTCCCTCCGCACTCCACACGGCGCGTGACGGGAATCTGCCTAGTCGCGGGGATTAGGTGATCGTGAATGGTTGATTTTAACTGAATAAGTTTGATTTTGATTTAAAGTGTTCAATTCTATCGTTGCTCGGTGAGGTAAGTTTTTGACCGCTCAGGTTGTGGTTTAGCCGCGCAGGACCGCGGTTCTCCCGTCTGGATCGCGCAGTTCCCGCTGTACTGCTCGTGTTGCGATCGGAACGTCGTTTGCTTCATGTCGTCTTCCTCTATTCGGGCCGTTTCTCGCCCCCGCGTGCGTTCTGGAGAGGTTTGGATGATCAACAACGTTCACCCCACGATTTTGAATGGACTCTGTGATGTTGAAAAGACAGTCGTCGCGGGGCGGAACGCTTTCCGAAACGCAAAGAACGCGGTTCGCGGCGTCACTGCGGAACGCAATTGGCCAGTTGATTCAGTTGATTCAGCGGAATCACGCTTCTCTGAGAGCGTGATTCGTCGAGTTGCGTTGAAACCTTATGGGGGTGGTGCGACTCAACTTCCGGAAACGGCGCTTGCTATCAGAGCCATCGACACCCCGCGACATCCTTCATCGTCGGTGAAGTTGCGTGAGCCTGTCGAAGCGCAATGGCGGCAAGCCCGCCCGTACCTCGGAATTCTGTTTGCGCGCGCGGCATCAGAGATCGAGGGCTCAAACGACGCCAAACGCCTGGGCTCTCAAAGCGAACCGGAGATTCAGGGGGACTCGTAACCTACCGCTTGAACTGGAACGCGAGGCTTCCAATAAGCTGAGCGATTGTCGCGACTATGAGAATCCAGGCACAATTGAAATGGTTACGACGTGTGAAGACAGGCTTGGCGGCACGATGGATCTGAGTTCGAACCAAGGGTCGTCGATCATGCAGCCAGAAACGCGATCTGAGAGTTCCTATCGACAACTGGTCGAAGGCATTCGAGGTTACGCGATTCTTCTGCTGGACTTGAAGGGCTGCATCGAAATCTGGCCAAGTGCCGCGACGCGGTTGACCGGCTATTCACCGGACGAAATGCTCGGGCAACCAATTAGCATGCTCTATGAACCTGGCTCTCAAGTGGAGAGTCAGCACGCGACAGCACTTGAAGCTGCAGCGAAGCGTGGCAAGTGCGATCTCGACATTACCTGTACCAAAAAGGGGGGGGAGGTCTTCTGGGCCGACTTGGAGATTGCGTCCCTGTATAATGAACACGGTGTGCTGACAGGCTTCTCTGCCGTGATGCGTGATATAAACGAGCGCGAGTATGCTCATCAGCAGAGGGCTCGTGAACTGGCCGAAAGCGATCGCACGAAGGGCGAGTTTCTCGGTACAATTGCACACGAATTACGCACGCCGTTGAATTCAATTCTGGGATGGGCTCAACTCCTGCGTCGTGGCAAGTTGGACGAGGCCTCCTGGACGCGTGCGACTGAGATCATTGAGGCCAGCGCGAAGGCGCAAGCACGCCTGATCGAGGCGCTGCTGGATACCTCTCGAATTATAGCCGGAAAGACGCAGTTGGAACTTCGGCCGATTCGTCTGCTTGATGTTATCAACGCGGCATTGGAGACCATTCGGCCTGCGGCGGATGAAAAGAGTGTTAATCTGGAGTTGTTGAACGATGCCGTCGATCCGACCGTGTCTGGAGATTCCAGCCGTCTGCAACAGGTTATCTGGAGTATACTCTCGAACGCAGTCAAGTTCACTCCAGCCGGTGGTTCGGTCAAGGTGCGACTGGAGAGTCGGAATTTCCAGATCGAGATAGCAATTCAGGATAGCGGTTGCGGCATTAACGCAGAATTTCTGCCACATATTTTCGACGCGTTTCGTCAGACGGACGGCAATGGGGCGAAGATCCGGCAGGGGCTGGGTTTGGGGCTGGCCACAGTTCGCCGTCTCGTCGAGTTGCATGGCGGGACCGTTCGTGCGGAGAGCGGCGGTCTGGGGGCGGTAACAACAGTATTCGTGATGCTGCCTGTGCTTACCCAGGCAGGCGGCGAGGCTTGCCGTGAGCTGACAACAGTGCCTTCGAGTGTGCTATTCAAATCACTGAAAGATCTGCGGGTTGTCGTAGTGGATGATGATCGCAGTGCGCGTGAACTTACGAGTACAATTCTGGCTCGGTACGGTGTGCAAGTGAGTATTGCTTCGTCCGCCCGCGAGGCGCTGCTTGCTGTCCAGCAATTCCGTCCGCATGTGTTATTGAGCGACATCGAGATGCCTGAGGAGGATGGTTATACCCTCATCAGTCAGGTACGTGCACTGACGCCCGATTTGGGTGGAAATACTCCGGCAGTGGCGTTGACTGCTCATTCTCGTCCTGAGGAACGGCGTCGAACTTTACGCGCAGGATTTCAGATTCATCTGACGAAGCCGATTGAGTCCGATGAACTGGCTTCCGCGATTGCTCACTTAGTGGACCAAAGCGAAACGGGATACAACCATGTTTAAGTTGCTGGTCATTGACGATGAACCGGATGTCTATGAGATCATCAAGCACCTGTTCTCTGAGCAGAGCGTGCAGGTTGTCAACGCTGATACCGCCGAACTGGGATTGCGCTTGGCAAACGAGCAGCAGCCGGATGTGATACTGCTGGATATCAAGCTCCATGATCGTTCCGGCTTGGAAGTGTTCCACGACTTGCGCCGGATCGACCCGAAGTGTCTGGTGATCTTTATCACTGGGCATGGTACGGCTGATACCGCTGCCGAAGCGATGAAGCACGGGGCTCACGACTACTTAGTGAAGCCACTGGATCTGGAAACGCTGGAGCAGGTGATCAATCAGGCGTTCAAGATCAGCCGCTTGATGCACGTTCCGGCAATTATTCCCGCCAGCCATCGCGTACAGGATCTACCTGACCAACTGGTTGGCAGTGGCGCTGGTATGCAGGGCGTGGGAAAGAGTATCGGCCGAGTCGCCGGGCAAGATGTGAATGTGTTGATTTTGGGTGAGAGTGGAACCGGCAAGGAACTGGTGGCACGAGCACTTTATCATCACAGTCGCCGCAACCAGAAGCCGTTCCTGGCACTGAATTGTGCTGCGTTACCGGAAACTTTGCTGGAGAGCGAACTCTTCGGGCATGAAAAGGGTGCGTTTACCGGCGCGGATCGTCGACGTATTGGTAAGTTCGAGCAATGTCATGGCGGTACGTTGTTCCTGGACGAAGTCGGTGACATGGCGCTGGACACTCAGGCGAAGCTGTTGCGGCTGCTTGAAGAACAGCGGTTCGAACGTCTCGGCGGCAACGAGACCGTGATGACCGATGTCCGCATTCTGGCGGCGACGAATCAGAATCTGGAGCAATACATTGAGGCCGGTAAGTTCCGCAAGGACCTTTACTACCGCTTGCGTGGGGTGACGATTCATATTCCGCCACTACGGGATCGGCGTGAAGATATTTCGCAATTGGCTCACTATTATCTTTTCCGCTTCAATCGCGAACTCGATATCCCGGTGCAGACAATCGCCTCCGAGACGCTGGACCTGCTGCTTAAGTATGACTGGCCGGGTAATGTCCGCGAGTTGCAGAGTGTCATTCGCGAAGCGCTGCTGCATTCTTCTGGCCCCGTGTTGATACCTGAGTTCCTGCCTGCTGAATTGTTGGTGGACCGTAAGCCCCAGCAAGCGGTGTCTGCAAAGGCGGAAGGCAATTGGCAGAACATTGGAACGCAGTTGGAAGAGTGGCTGTCGTCAGGTGAGAACGACCTGTATCACCGGGCGCTGGAGCAGTTTGATCGACTGGTGCTCCATCGGACGTTGCAATACGTCGAAGGTAATCAGACACGCGCCAGCGAGCGATTGGGCTTGAGCCGCCTCACACTGCGTTCCAAGTTGCGGGCGATGAATCTGGAGATCGGAAAGTCTGTCGCGTTCCAGTCGCCCGCTGCGGCTGAAGTGCCGGCAATTTCAGAACCGGTCGCGTGAGTTGAACGGTGGCGTTGTATGCCTCGGCCTATTCGAACAATCGCTTCTGTGTATCGTCAGCCGAGGGATAAGTAAGTTGTCCGTTTTTATACTGCGCGCCTGAAGTGAGTTGATGTGGCTGCAACTCGCCGGAAGGCATAATGTGCTCAACGGTTTGACCATGTACTGTCAAGTAATCGCTGACCAGGCGGCGGTGGCACTGCCAGTAGAGTCCTTCAGCGCACATGTAAGCGATGCGAGTTTCGCGAGCGATTCTCAGTAGTTGCTCGATGCCGCCGCGAAACTCAGCGGTCAGCATATAGTCTCCGTAAGCTCGAAAGCTGTCGTTTCGCAGACCGGAATTGGGCGATGCAATCTTGGGATCCGAGCGGCGACGTCCGCCCAGGACTTCCAGCCAGTGATACTCGATGCCCTCTGCTCGCAGCGCAGACGAAAGCGATTCCTGGCCAAACTGCGGTAGCCGCCGGGAGCCGGGATAACGCCGGATATCGACCAATGCTGTGATCTCGTGATGCTGTAGTAACGCCAGGAACTCCGGCAGTTCGTGCGTCGAGTGCCCGATTGTGAAAAAGTGCTGCGGTGCTGGTTGTTCCCGTCGAGTCACGGTTCTATCTACCGGTGAATCAATTTGGCGCCGGTGTTCTCTGGTCGCTGTTTGTCGACATGAGTAGCGATTCCAGCACACCTAAGTCCGCAGGTTTGGTGAGGTGGTGGTCGAAGCCCATTTGGGTGGCGCGACGACGATCTTCTTCCTGCCCCCACCCCGTAAGAGCGATCAGTTGCAAGTGTTGCCATTCGGGTTGCTGGCGAATGCGTCGCGCTAACTCGTAGCCGTCCATTTCCGGCATTCCGATATCCAGCAGCGCGATTTGAGGTCGGAATGACTCCAGGGCCGAGATGGCTTCCAGGCCGCTATGCACAACATGGGCTTCCAGTCCGAGTACCTCCAGCAGCAGGCCCATGGTCAGCGCCGAGTCGCGATTGTCGTCGACGACCAGCACACGACGTTTCGGCAGAACATGCCGGCTCAGGGTTGGGCTCGACATCTTCGCGCACGGTATATCTGTGGCGAGTGGCAGGTGAATGGTGAATTCGCTGCCTTGATTGGCGCCATCGCTGCGAGCATCGACACGCCCGCCATGCAGTTCCACCAAGCTTTTTACGAGCGCCAGACCGATGCCCAATCCGCCATTAGCGCGCATGCCTACATCGTATCCCTGGCTGAATGTCTCGAAGACGTGCGGTAACAGGTCGGCCGTGATACCGATACCTGTATCACGTACCGAAATGATGGCCTCACCAGTTTGCTTTCTGGCGGTCAACCAGATCTGCCCGCCGCGATCAGTATACTTCGCCGAGTTGTTCAGCAGGTTGGAGATGACCTGAGCAAGCCGAGCGACGTCGCCTTCCAGGCTGATTGGTTCAGGCGGAATGGTGATCGCGAGTTGATGTTCGTTTTCATCGATCAGCGGGCGGCTCATTTCGACCGCGTTGCGAATGGCCGTGGCGAGTTCCAGAGGCTCCTTCCGCAATTCGATCTTTCCGCGAGTGATGCGTGAGACTTCCAGCAGATCGTCCACCAGTCGCACGATTTGATTCACCTGTCGCTCCATCGTTTCGCAGATGCGTATCGTCGTCGGATCATCGCACTTGAGACAGAGGACGTGCAGCGCGTTGCGAATCGGAGCCAACGGGTTGCGAAGTTCATGAGCCAGCGTGGCGAGGAATTCATCCTTGCGACGGTCGGCGTCCTTCAACGCTCTGAGCACCCGCTTACGTTCGCTGATGTCGCGCGCCACTTTTGACGCGGCGATGATGCGCCCGCTGCTGTCCCGTACGGGCGAGACTGTAACTGAGATCTCAACCTCGCGGCCGTTCTTGCAGCGTCGCACTGTTTCAGTGTGATCGACGCGCTCGCCTCTGCGCAAGGTCGCCAGAATTGTCTGCTCTTCGTGCAGTCTGTCGGGTGGCACGATGAGTGTAATTGGTTGCCCGACGGCTTCTGCCGCCGTGTAACCAAACAGACGCTCGGCGCCGCGATTCCACGAGAGAATGATGCCGTTCAGATTTTTGCTGATGATGGCATCATCGGATGACTCCACGATACCAGCCAGCAGCGCATCGCGTTCTTCGACTTTACGGCTGTCGCTCACATCGCGTGTGAAACACCGCGCGTACATGAAGCGGCCGTCCTTCCACAGGCAATTGGCGCTGATGAGCACATACTTGATCGAGCCGTCGCAGCAGTGCAGTTGCGCCGCGAGGTTATGAATTGTTTCACCACGAAACAGTCGTGTCAGCATGTCCTCAACGATCACGGGCTCCACATGAAACTCAGAGATATGGTGCCCAACAAAGTCTTCGTGCGCGCATCCGAGCAGCTCCAGTTCAGCCCTGTTGGCTCGCACGATGATGCCGTCCGGACCAACGAAATGCATTCCCAGCGGCGAGTGTTCGAAGAAGTCGTGCAGGTCGCTTTCACTGTCTCGCAGAGCCTTCTGCGTTGATTCCAGTTCGATGAGCCGGGCGCGGGTTTGATACTGTCGATGGCGGGCACGCAGCGCGCCGCGGATGCTGCTGACGAGGCCTGCAATGCGAATCGGGCGTTCCAGGATCGTGATGTTTACTCCGGAGTCGAGCAGAGACACCACGGTCTGCGAACCGGCACCCGGCAGGGTCATGACGATCAGCGACAGATCCGACCACGATGGCTGGTTGGCGAGCGCCGCGATCAATACTCCGGGGCTGTGATCGAGAATCCCTTCCTCGGCTACAAGTAATACCCCGGCTCCGGCCTGCAATTCAGTGACCAGCGATCGCAAATCACTGCAGACGCAGCAACCAATGCCAGCGTGCTGCAGCATGGAACTGGTCAGAGGGCCGTCCTTGCCGGTGGGTGCCAACAGCAGGACGCGATTCTCAAGTTGTGGATTCATAGAGGTGTTCATGACGTTCGCGCATTTTCGGAGCCGGGCGTGGTGTCGTAACTTGGAACGCCCGTCAAAACGCCACGAAATTCCTTAAGTGGCGGGCCGACCTGAATCCGGCCATCGCTGAGTTTGAACTCGCGAATGGTGCGTTCGTGCTCGCTGCCGCGCTTCTTGACCACAGAGATTGCCTGCCGCACTTCGGCGTGCGCTTCAAAGTATCTCAACAGGATAATCGCGTCTGCGAGGTAGCTGGCGTCAACCGGACTCACCATCTGAGAACCGATCAGCCCCTGATGCGCTCCGATCAAGATCGTTGCTACGCCCTTATTGCCGAGATACATCAGCATCTCGTGCAACTGGATGATCAGGAAACGCTCGCCTGGCATCGCGTTGAGATAGCCATTCAGGCTGTCGAGAATGATCGTGGTGGCCTGGTGTTTTTCGACGGCGTCTCGAATGGCTTGCGTGAATTCGCCCGGCGAAAGTTCCGCAGGATCAACCTGGCGGATTATCATGTTGCCGGCCTTTACCTGCTTATTCAGATCCATTCCCAAAGCGGCGCAGCGGGCGATGAGGGTATTGGGACTCTCGTCAAAAACGAACATGGCAACATGCTGGCCGCGCTCTGCCGCTGTGTTGCCAAACTTGGCCGCCAAGGTCGATTTGCCAGTTCCGGCAGCCCCACTGATCAGAGTGCTCGTGCCCCGTTCAATGCCACCGCCCAGCAGGTCGTCAATCTCGGCCACGCCGCTGGGTAGTTTCTCGTTAATACCTCCTCGTCGTGATTCGCCAGCCACCAGGTGTGGATAAACTTCCAGGCCGCCACGACGAATGCGGTAATCGTGAAAACCACCACGGAAAGCGACCCCACGAAACTTCACCACTCGTAGTCGGCGACGTTCGGATCCATATTCTGGATGGAGTTTTTCGAGCAATACGACGCCATGGGCGATACTTTGCACCTGCAGATCTCGGTCCCCCCCCGTGAGGTCGTCCAGCAGCAGCACCGTACAATTTCGTCCAGAGAAGGATTGCTTCAGAGCGAGAATCTGCCGCCGATATCGCAAGGGGTTACCTGCGAGTAATCGCAGTTCGGACAGCGAGTCGAACACGATTCTGGTGGGCTTGATGCGCTCCACATCCGCCAGTATGGATTTGATTGTCTGTCCTAGCTCAATTTCCGAGGGATGGAACAGGGTGTATTGCTCATCCGGTTGGAGACTGCCCTCGGAAGGGATCATTTCCGTGATCGTGATGCCATCCAGCGACCAACCATGAGTCTGAGCCACGGCGCGGACTTCGTTCTCTGTCTCAGAGAGAGTGACATACAGAACCGGCTCACCATGCTTGACGCCTTCGAGCAGGAACTGCATCGCCAGCGTCGTTTTACCCGATCCCGGCATGCCCTCGACCAGATAGAGGCGATGAGGTGTCAAGCCGCCCGACAAGACATCGTCGAGTCCAGCAATGCCGGTCTTTGCCAAGGCTGGGGACGGAGAACTACTTAAGCCTGAGGATTGGGACATCCACGCTTCCTTTCAAGCGCCATTCGAGATTTCAGTGGGGAAACTTGATCTTGTGAGTGCAAGCATTCGAGCGAGCGAAGCTCGAAGGAGGCCCTGTCGAAAGCGAAGTGAATCGTTCCATCAATTGTCGACGTGCTGATCTGATTAGGGTTTTACATGCTCTCAAAGGCGTTTCAACACCGGCGTTTCCACGAGGTTCGTGCCCCCTTCAAATTGCGGCTTGTCGCAGCGACAGAGTCCTCAAACGCGTCCTGATCGGTACGTCGCCAGCTCATGTTTTTCGGGCGCCAGCGAGGTTTGAGTACCTGACAAACAACTGAAATGCGAAGGCCTCGAATGAACGCGGCTCGTCATGTTCAGGTCAGCGAGCTTCGTCCGACGTCGCCGGGGAAAAGTTTCTCCAGGTCGGAGATATTGACTGGCTTAACGAGATGACCATCACAACCGGCTTCGCGCGACCGGGTTCGATCGGTGTCCTGCCCCCAACCGGTCAGAGCCAGAATAATCATGCCGCGGCCCCACGGCTGCTGGCGAATGCGCCGCGTGGCCTCGTAGCCATTCAGCAGGGGCATGCCCAGGTCCATCAGGATGATGCTGGGGCGGAACTTCTCAGCGATCTCAACGGCTTCCTCTCCGTTACTGGCGGTGCTGACGTCGTTGCCGAGCAGCTTCAGCATCAGAGCCATTGAAGTGGCGGAGTCCCGGTTGTCGTCAACGACCAGGATGCGGCGCTCGGGATTCGTCGCGGAGACACAGCCGAGTTCCGGGGACGTTTTCATCGCCGTCGCGCCGCTATCAAGATACGGCAACCGTACGGTGAAGGTGCTGCCCTGACCCTGACCGGGGCTGGCGGCTTCGACCGTGCCGCCGTGCATTTCGACGAGTCCTTTGACCAGAGCCAGACCGATGCCCATTCCGCCGGTCGTTCGTTCCAGAGTTCGATCGACCTGGCTGAACATATCAAAGACGCTCTTGATTGCATGAGCCGGGATGCCAATTCCGGTATCACGAACCTTGATCATCAGGTTGCGCTCTTCACACACTGCCGTCAGCCAGATCTGTCCGTTCCGCTCAGTATATTTTGCACTGTTACTCAGCAGATTGGCGAGGACCTGCGACAGTCGCGTGATATCCGCGTAGAGGTAGACTGGCTCAGAGGGTAACGAAATTGTGAGATCATGCCCCGCGTTTTCGATGAGTGGATGCACTGTCTCGATGGTATTATTGACAACATCTGATAGCAGCACGCGCGCCCGGCGCAATTCCATCTTGTTGCGGCTGATTCTGGAGATATCCAGCAGATCATCGATCAGACGCACCATATGAGACAGTTGGCGGTCCATCATCGCCTGGATTTGAGCCAGTCGGCCATTGCCGTCGTCGGTCAATCGCATGACTTCCAGGCCGTTGCGCAAGGGAGCCAGCGGGTTTCTGAGTTCGTGCGCGAGGATGGCGAGGAATTCGTCCTTGCGGCGGTCCTGATCACGCACCTGCGCGTAGAGGCGGACGTTCTCAATCGCGACCGATGCGATGTGCGCAAATTGTACGAGGATCGCTTCGTCGGTGTCCGTGAAGTCTCCGTCAACTTTGTCTGCTAATTGAATCAGCCCCAGATTTCTGCCCCCGCGGCTGACCAGTGGAGCGGACAGCCAGCCTCGAATCACCGTCCCCGCAGCCAGTTCATCACGAGAGACCTGCCAGGCCGGATCCGCTTCAATCTCGCGCCGAGTGAGCCTGAGAGATCGGCCACTTTCATTGACGAGCTGCTCGAAATGCTTCACGTACTGAGGCGTCGGTTCGAGCAGCCAGCGGCGATACGGCTCGGACGCAGACATCGACACGATCGCCTGTGACCCATTCTCGTCAGTGTCGAGACTAATCAGGGCGAGATTGGCACCGATGATAGTCCGGCCTTCTTCGGCCACGACGCGCAACATGCTTTCCAGCGAGTTGCAGGAGTGAATGCTGAGTGCCGCTTCTGCGACTTTCTTGAGCAGCCGCGCCTGCTCACGCTCGCGTGCGAGCAACCGCGCGATGCGTTCCTCGTCGAGTTTGCGGGCGGTGATATCAACCGTGACGCCATCAAACCGGATGGGTTGGCCATCGGCATCATAGACCGCCCCGCCGCGAGCTCTGATCCACCTGACTGCGCCCGTCAACGGATCGACGGTGCGATAGTCGCATTCGTAGGTGGAGTGCGCTTGCAGCGACGCATCGATCGCGCGACGAGTTGGTTCGCGATCGTCGGGATGAATTCGCTCAAAGAAGGTCGCAATCGTAACGTCGGCGTCAGGTGGTAGCCAGAAGTGCTCCTTGACCTGCTCATCCCAGTTCAGCACATCAAATGGCAGATCGCAGTACCAGAATCCAATCCCGGCAGCTTTCGCGGCGTGGTCCAGCCGCGCACGACTTTCGTGCGGAGCGCCCTGTGGTTGGGCAGCGCTGCGGCTCCACGCACCTTCGGCCTCACCCCGTCTGTCAGATTGAGGTTGAGTTCCGATCAGCTTGCTGGGAATGGCCATAAATCAACAAACGCCTTGAGGAGTCCTCACAGACCCAGGTTGCCGCAAGGTGGTCGATACGGTGACCCGCTAAGACGAACTTCCCAAGCCAAATCTGGGGCGAAGCTAGGCAGCCTGATTTGCACCGTCAAATCATTCCTCAAAGCCTGGGCGGCGATTTAGACGATTTGCAGCTAGCCGTACTCATGCAAATTCAGTGTCCGATTGACGTTACAAAACTCGGTCGGCTGTTGAATCTATCCGCTAAGTCATCCTGTGCACATCGTTGGTCACCTACATGCGCGGCGGCCGAGTCAGGGAAGATGTGCTTTTGAATTGCCGTGCTATCAGGTTTTCTCGGAGAGAATGATGAATTGCGTTCGAATGAATCGCAGCCCAATTGTGGACGCAGCGGTTAACTTACAGACCAGAGACTTAGCCGCTTCGCCTTTCGAGTTCAGTCGAGCTGCATCGAGACTGATCTGTATCGCGCTCGCTCCGCCGCATTGTTCTGGTTCCGTTTCACTCGGGACCGTCTGTTAACGAACGCTTCCAGCGCGTCACCGCCCGGTGAGTCGTGCTGGCCCTCACCCTCGCGACTCCTGTCTTCACTTTTCACACAGTTGCCTGCAGGTGCTCACAGCACGGTGCTGCTCACTGGAATCGGTGTCTGCTACTGGTGCTGTCGAATCCATCGCGGAGTAGGCGGGTTGGCTGGAGCCATCCCGTGCCCGTCATCGCGAACTTCAACCACTTGGGTAAATCATGAGCGAAACGACTGTTGGACGGTCACGTAAGAAGTCTCCGGCTGTGGTCGCTCCGACGAACGGAGATGCTGTCCACCTCGATGAACGCAGCACTTCAACCGAGGACTTCGCGCACGGTCGTTGGCGCCAGTTGCACGTGGCGATGGTGGCGTTCCGCAATGGTGACTTTTCCGTCCGCTTGCCTTCGGACTGGGATGGTATCGAAGGGGGCGTCGCGGAGGCCTTCAATCAGACCATTGCGCAGAAGCAACGAATCTCTGCGGAGTTCACCCGTTTGAGCGAGACCGTCGGTAAGGAAGGACGGCTGAAGCAGCGCATGACATTGCCCGGTGCAGTGGGCGGCTGGGCGGGGGATGCGGATTCAATCAATACGCTGATCGACGATCTGGTGCGGCCGACGACGGAAATTGCACGCACGATCGGTGCTGTGGCCAAGGGCGACCTTGGTCAATCGATGGAACTGGAAGTCGATGGCCGTGCGCTCAAGGGCGAGTTCCTGCGCTCTGCCAAACTGGTGAATACGATGATCGAGCAGCTCTCGGTCTTCACCTCGGAAGTGACGCGTGTGGCGCGCGAAGTGGGTACCGAAGGCAAGCTGGGTGGTCAGGCGCAGGTGAAGGGCGTGTCCGGCGTGTGGAAGGACCTCACGGACTCGGTCAATCAGATGGCCGGCAACCTGACGGCTCAGGTGCGCAACATCGCCGAAGTGACGATCGCCGTGGCGAACGGTGACTTGTCCAAGAAGATCACGGTCGACGTGCGTGGTGAAATTCTGCAGTTGAAGGAAGCCACCAACACGATGGTGGACCAACTGCGCTCGTTCGCGTCGGAAGTGACACGTGTGGCCCGCGAAGTCGGTACGGACGGCCGTCTCGGTGGTCAGGCTGTGGTGCCCGGTGTGGCTGGTACATGGAAGGACCTTACGGACTCCGTGAACGCCATGGCCACCAACCTCACAGCCCAGGTGCGCAACATCGCAACCGTGACGACGGCGGTTGCGCGCGGCGACTTGTCCCGGAAGATCACCGTGGACGTGAAGGGCGAGATTCTGGAACTGAAGGAAACCATCAACACGATGGTGGATCAGCTCAACGGCTTCTCGTCGGAAGTGACGCGTGTGGCCCGCGAAGTGGGTACGGAAGGCATGCTGGGTGGCCAAGCCGTGGTGCCCGGTGTGGCTGGCACGTGGAAGGACCTCACCGACTCCGTGAACTCGATGGCGTCGAACCTGACGGGGCAGGTGCGCAACATCGCCGACGTGGCGACAGCCATCGCGAAGGGCGACCTGTCGTCCAAGATCACGGTGGAAGTGAAGGGCGAAATCCTTGCGTTGAAGAACACGCTCAACACGATGGTGGATCAGCTTAACGGCTTTGCGTCGGAAGTGACGCGCGTCGCCCGCGAAGTGGGTACCGAAGGGAAGCTCGGTGGTCAGGCTCAAGTGCCCGGTGTGGCGGGTACGTGGAAGGACCTCACGGACAACGTGAACTTCATGGCGTCGAACCTGACGGGTCAGGTCCGCAATATCGCCGAAGTGACGACGGCCGTGGCGAATGGCGACTTGTCGAAGAAGATCACGGTCGACGTGCGCGGTGAGATTCTGGAGTTGAAGAACACCATTAACACGATGGTGGATCAGCTCAACGGCTTTGCATCGGAAGTGACCCGCGTGGCGCGCGAAGTGGGCACCGAAGGCGAACTCGGCGGTCAGGCTCAGGTGCCTGGCGTGGCGGGTACGTGGAAGGATCTCACCGACTCTGTGAATGCGATGGCCACCAACCTGACGTCGCAGGTGCGTAACATCGCCGACGTGACGACGGCCGTGGCCAACGGCGACTTGTCCAAGAAGATCACCGTGGCGGTGCGTGGTGAAATTCTGGAATTGAAGAACACCATTAACACGATGGTGGACCAGCTCAACGGCTTTGCTGGAGAAGTGAGCCGCGTGGCTCGCGAAGTGGGTACGGAAGGCAAGCTCGGTGGTCAGGCGCAGGTGCCCGGTGTGGCCGGTACGTGGAAAGACCTCACCGATAATGTGAATTCGATGGCGTCGAACCTGACGGGTCAGGTCCGCAACATTGCTGACGTCGCGACCGCCGTGGCGAATGGTGACCTTAGCAAGAAGATCACCGTGGACGTGAAGGGTGAAATCCTCGAACTGAAGAACACGCTGAACACGATGGTGGATCAGCTCAACGGCTTCGCGTCGGAAGTGAGCCGTGTGGCTCGTGAAGTGGGTACTGAGGGCAAGCTCGGTGGGCAGGCGCAGGTGAAGGGCGTAGCCGGTACGTGGAAGGACCTCACCGACAATGTGAACTCGATGGCCAACAACCTGACGTCGCAGGTGCGTAACATCGCTGACGTGACGACAGCCGTGGCCCGCGGTGACTTGAGCCGCAAAATCACCGTGGAAGTGAAGGGCGAAATCCTCGAACTGAAGAACACCATTAACACGATGGTGGACCAGTTGAATGGCTTCGCGTCGGAAGTGACCCGCGTGGCTCGCGAAGTCGGCACGGAAGGCAAGCTCGGTGGTCAGGCTGAGGTGCCGGGTGTGGCTGGTACGTGGAAGGACCTCACCGACAACGTGAACTTCATGGCGTCGAACCTGACGGGTCAGGTCCGCAACATCGCTGACGTGGCGACGGCCATCGCTCGCGGTGACTTGAGCCGCAAGATCACCGTCGACGTGAAGGGCGAAATCCTCGCGCTGAAGAACACCATGAATACGATGGTGGATCAGCTCAACGGCTTCGCGTCGGAAGTGACGCGCGTGGCCCGCGAAGTGGGTACGGAAGGCAAGCTCGGTGGTCAGGCCATCGTGGAAGGTGTGGCCGGTACGTGGAAGGACTTGACCGACAACGTGAACTCCATGGCGTCGAACCTGACGGGTCAGGTCCGCAACATCGCCGAAGTGACGATCGCCGTGGCCAATGGCGACTTGTCCAAGAAGATCACGGTGGAAGTGCGCGGCGAAATTCTCGCCTTGAAGAACACGATTAACACGATGGTCGACCAGTTGCGTTCGTTCGCCGCTGAAGTGAGCCGCGTGGCTCGCGAAGTGGGTACGGACGGCAAGCTCGGCGGCCAGGCACAGGTGCCCGGTGTGGCCGGTACATGGAAGGACTTGACCGACAACGTGAACTCCATGGCGTCGAACCTGACAGGTCAGGTCCGCAACATCGCCGACGTGGCGACGGCTATCGCCCGCGGTGACTTAAGCCGCAAGATCACGGTGGACGTGAAGGGCGAGATTCTGCAGCTCAAAGAGACCATGAATACGATGGTCGAGCAGCTTTCGGCGTTCGCGTCGGAAGTGACGCGCGTGGCTCGCGAAGTGGGTACCGAAGGCAAGCTCGGTGGTCAGGCCGTGGTGCCCGGCGTGGCGGGTACGTGGAAGGACCTCACCGATAACGTGAACTCGATGGCGTCGAACCTGACGGGTCAGGTCCGCAACATCGCTGAAGTGACCATCGCCGTGGCCAACGGTGACTTGTCGAAGAAGATCACGGCTGACGTGCGTGGCGAAATTCTGCAGCTGAAGGAAACCATCAATACGATGGTGGAGCAGCTCCGTTCGTTCGCTTCGGAAGTGACGCGTGTGGCTCGCGAAGTCGGTACCGAAGGACGTCTCGGTGTGCAGGCCGTGGTGCCCGGTGTGGCTGGCACGTGGAAGGACCTCACCGACTCGGTGAATACGATGGGCGCGAACCTGACCGCTCAGGTGCGTAACATCGCTGAAGTGACGACGGCCGTGGCGCGTGGCGACCTCAACCGCAAGATCACCGCTGACGTGAAGGGCGAGATCCTGCAGTTGAAGGAAACCATTAACACAATGGTCGATCAGTTGAACTCGTTCGCTAACGAAGTGACGCGTGTGGCTCGTGAAGTGGGTACGGAAGGCAAGCTCGGTGGTCAGGCTCAGGTGTCGGGCGTGGGTGGCACGTGGAAGGATCTGACCGACAACGTGAACTTCATGGCTTCGAACCTGACCGAGCAGGTGCGTGGTATCGTGAAAGTTGTGACGGCCGTGGCGAACGGCAACCTGACTCAACGCCTCACTGTGCAGGCGAAGGGCGAAGTGGCCGCTCTGGCCGACACTATCAACAACATGACGGACACGCTCGCGATCTTTGCTGAGCAGGTAACGAACGTGGCTCGCGAAGTGGGTGTGGATGGGCGCCTCGGCGGGCAGGCAAACGTGCCTGGTGCGGCAGGTACCTGGAAGGACCTCACCGCCAACGTGAACCTGCTGGCGGCCAACCTGACGACTCAGGTGCGCGCTATTGCTGAAGTGGCGACGGCTGTGACGAAGGGCGACTTGACCCGTTCGATTCAGGTGGAGACGCGCGGTGAAGTGGCCGAGTTGAAAGACAACATCAACACGATGATCTCGAACCTGCGTGAGACCACGGAACGCAACCGCGAGCAGGACTGGCTCAAGACGAACCTCGCGAAGTTCACCGGTATGTTGCAGGGGCAACGCGAACTCAACACGGTGGGGCAGATGCTGCTGACCGAGCTGGCTCCGCTGGTCAATGCGCATCAAGGCACGATCTACCACCTCGCCGAGATCGAAGGCGACTACGTGCTGAAGCTGCTTTCCAGCTATGCCCACGGTGGCGAGCGGCAACTCAGCGAAGAGATCGCGGTGGGCGAAGGGCTGGTCGGCCAGTGTGCTGTTGAGAAGAAGCGAATTCTGCTGAGCGATGTGCCGCCGCACTTCGTGCGGGTTTCGTCCAGTCTCGGGGAAGCCCAGCGCATGAGCATTATCGTGCTGCCGGTGCTGTTCGAAGGCCAGACCAAGGCGGTGATTGAACTGGCGACGTTGAAGGTGTTTGAAGGCGGGTACATCGCCTTCCTGGAACAGCTCACGCAGAGCATCGGCGTGGTGTTCAACACGATCGAGGCCACAATGCGTACGGAAGCCCTGCTGATGCAGTCGCAGCAACTGACCGTGGAATTGCAGTCGCGCCAAAGCGAACTGCAGCAGACGAACGTGGAGCTTGGTACGAAGGCCAAGCTGCTCGCCGATCAGAACGCGGAAGTGGAACGCAAGAACGCGGAAGTGGAACAAGCTCGCCGCGCTCTGGAAGAGAAGGCCGCGGAACTGGCTCTGACGTCGAAGTATAAGTCTGAGTTCCTCGCCAACATGTCTCACGAACTCCGCACGCCGCTGAACTCGATTCTGATTCTCAGCCAGCAACTGGCTGGTAACACGGCCGGTAACCTCAGCGACAAGCAGATCGAATTCTGCCGTAATATCAATTCTTCAGGTTCCGACCTGTTGCACCTCATCAACGACATTCTGGACTTGTCGAAGATCGAATCTGGTACGGTGACTGTCGAAGTCGAAGAGATTCAGTTCGGTGGTCTGCGTGACAACGTGGAACGCAACTTCCGTCACGTGGCCGAAGCGAAGAACCTGCCGTTCCGAGTGCAGTTCTCTGATCAGTTGCCGCGCGCTATGAACAGCGATCCGAAGCGTCTGCAGCAGATCTTGAAGAACCTGCTGTCGAACGCGGTGAAGTTCACGGCTCACGGTCACGTGGAACTGCGAGTGGGCTTTGCGACCGAAGGCTGGAGCCCCGACCATCCGGTGCTCAACGCCGCTCCGCAGGTCATTGCGTTCTCGGTTGAGGATACCGGCATCGGTGTGGCACCCGAGAAGCAGCGGTTGATCTTTGAAGCCTTCCAGCAGGCCGACGCTGGCACGTCCCGCAAGTACGGTGGTACTGGTCTGGGACTCGCGATCAGCCGCGAACTGGCCGCGCTCCTGGGTGGCGAAATCAAGCTTACCAGTGTGCATGGTCAGGGCAGTACGTTCACGCTGTTCCTGCCGCTGCACTATGTGGGTTCAGACAGCTTGAAGCCCACACCGACTTCTGCGGCGGCTCCGAAACAGTCGCGCGGTATCACGATCCTGCCCGTCGTTCGCGAAGAAGTCGTGGAGGACGATCGCAACGAGATCGCGGAAGGTGATCTGGTCCTGCTCATCATCGAAGACGATCCGCACTACGCGAGAATCCTGCTGGGTCTGGCCCGTGACAAGGGCTTCAAGGGATTGGTCGCGATGAAAGGCGCGTTGGGACTGTCCCTCGCGCGGCAGTACCACCCGTCAGCGATCTCGCTGGATATCTTCCTGCCGGACATGCTGGGCTGGACCGTGCTCAACCAGCTCAAGCTGGATCCGACCACGCGGCACATCCCGGTGCAGATTGTCACTCTGGAAGAGGAACGCCAGCACGGTCTGGCTCACGGCGCGTTCTCGTACCTCGTGAAAGCACCAACGACGGAAGGTCTCGAGTCTGCGTTTGAGAAGATCAAGGACTTCACCGCTCCGCGCACCAAGCGGCTGCTGATTGTCGAAGACAACACCATCGAACGTGATTCCATCGTCGAATTGCTCGGGCATGACGACATCGAGATGGTGGCGGTCGGCACCGGCGGTGCCGCGTTGCTAGCGATGTTGGACAAGACCTTCGATTGCGTCGTACTCGACTTGCGTCTGCCGGATATGACGGGCTTCGAACTGCTCGAAAAGATGCACTCCGAACCATCGCTGGCCGATACGCCGGTGGTCGTCTTCACAGGCAAGGAATTGGACGTTGAAGAGCAGACCCGCCTGAAGGCTATGGCCAAGAGTATTGTGCTGAAGGACGTTCAATCCCCCGAGCGGCTGCTGGATGAAACCGCTCTGTTCCTGCATCGTGTGGTGACAGATCTGCCGGCCGAGAAGCAGAACATGCTCGAACGGTTGCACGGTTCCAACGAAATCTTGAAGGGACGCAAGGTGCTGGTTGTCGACGACGACGCGCGCAACATTTTTGCTTTGACGTCCGTGCTGGAGAATCAGGAAATGGACGTCATCAGCGTGACGAACGGTCGTGGTGCCATTGATGTGATTGAGAAAACTCCCGATTTGTCGATCGTGTTGATGGATATCATGATGCCTGACATGGACGGCTACGAAACCATGAAGGAGATTCGACGAGTGCAAGAGTTCCGCACGTTGCCAATTCTCGCGCTGACAGCCAAAGCGATGAAGGGTGACCGGGAGAAGTGCCTGGATGCGGGGGCGAGTGACTACATCGCCAAGCCGGTGAATACCGACCAGTTGCTGTCGCTGATGCGTATGTGGCTGTTCCGATAGAAAGCATGGGGCGAGAAGGGCACTGTATGAACAACGACACATTGTCGGAGCCAATTCAGGGTCAGGCGCTAGGCGGGATGCCTCAGCGTCGGCCTGCGCCGACGGCTTCTCAGCCTGTGTTTCCGGATGGGCCGATCAATATCCTGATTGTGGACGATGAGCCGAAGAATCTCACCGTTCTGGAAACGATTCTCAACGATCCCAGCTATCGACTGGTCCGTGCGGAATCCGCGAATCAGGCGCTCCTGGCGCTGGTGGTAGATGAGTTCGCTTTGATCATTCTCGACATTCGCATGCCGGACATGAACGGCTTCGAACTGACGGCGATGATCAAGGAACGCAAGAAGACCTCGCGCGTGCCGATCATCTTTCTCACGGCCTACTACAACGAAGACCAGCACATGCTGGAAGGCTATGGGACCGGCGCGGTGGACTATCTTCACAAGCCGGTGAACCCGACGATTCTGCGCTCCAAGGTGTCGGTGTTCGCAGAGCTGTACCGTGTTGGCCGCGAATGCAGCACAGCGAATCGCGCGCTGCTGGCTGAGGTCACAGAACGCTGCCGTGCGCAAGAACAACTGCGTGAGTTGAATGAAACGCTTGAGCTGCGCGTCGTGGAGCGCACGGAAGCTTTGGCTGAGGCCAATGCTGCGTTAGATGTAACCGGCAAACGCTATCGTTCCTTGTTCGATAACAGCCTCGATGCGGTGATCTCGCTGAATCCCGAAGGACGTTTTGATGCGGCGAATCCTGCCGCCATTCGGCTGACGGGCCACACGCTGGATGAACTGAGAAAGCTTCAGTTTCTGGATCTCTGCCTGCCCGAGCAGCGGGAAGCCGGCAAAGAAGCGTTCCGAGCCGCTTTGCGGCAGGAGTCCGTGGCGCTCGAGACCACGCTCGTGACGGCGTCCGGCGAACATCGGGACCTGTTTATCTGCAGTGCTCCCGCCATCGTCGATGGTCAGCTCGTGGGCATTTCCTGCATCGCGCGTGATGTCACGGAACGCAAGCGAGCTGAGGAAACGTTGCGTGAAAACGAACGTCGATTTCGCGAGATGGTCGATGCGCTCCCGGCGGCGGTTTATACGGTGGACGCTCAAGGCTGGATCACTCATGCGAATCCCGCCGCATTAGATTGCACCGGCAAAGCTCTTGAGGTTGCCACTGATCAATGGCGGCTGAGTCCGCGGATGTTCCGCCCCGATGGTACGCCTCTCACGCACGAAGAAAGCCCCATGGCGCGGGCCATGAAAGATGGTCGCGCAATTAAGGGTGAGGAACTCATCATCGAGCGTCCGGATGGCACGCGTCGCTGGATTGAGGCGTATCCGACGCCGTTGTATGGCGTTCAGGGCGGGGTGATCGGCGGTATCAACATGCTGATCGACATCACGGATCGCAAGCTGGCGGAGGAGGCTCTGCAGATTTCAGAGGTTCGCTATCGTCGACTCTTCGAAGCATCCAAAGACGGCATTTTAATACTTGATAAGAGCACCGGACGGATTCTCGATGCCAACCCCTTAATGAGCGAATTGCTTGGTTATACATACGACGAGTTTGCGGGTCGGGAATTGTGGGAGATCGGTCTCTTCAAAGACAAGCTGGCCAACGACGCGGCGCTGGGCGATTTGAAGGCCAATGGTTATCTCCGCTGTGAGCATTGTCCGATGGGGGCTACACACGGGGCGCGAGCTGAATTGGAAATTGTCGCCAACGAGTACCTGCAGGACCATCACGCCGTTATTCAGTGCAACGTTCGGGATATCACGGAACGCACGAATCTCGAACGCAAGACGCGTGAGCAGGCGGAAGCTCTGGCGGACCTGCATCGTCGCAAGGACGAATTCCTCGCGATGTTAAGCCATGAACTGCGTAACCCGTTGGCGCCGATCAGCAACGCGGTGCACCTGCTGGGCTTTCAGCGCAGTTCGGAAACACCCATCCAGCGAGAAGCCTGCGATATCATTCGACGCCAGGTTGGCCAGTTGCAGCGTTTGATTGATGATCTGCTGGAAGTATCACGCATCACGACGGGGCGAGTACAACTCCGCCGCGAACGAGTTGCAGTGAGCGGTATTATTGAAAGTGCCGTGGAATCGGTGGGGCCGTTGATTGATCAGCATCGGCACGAGTTGTCAGTCGCTATGCCACCTGGGCCCATCTGGCTGTATGCCGATGCCGCGCGGCTCGAACAAGTGCTGATCAATCTGCTGACCAATGCTGCCAAGTACACGGAAGAGGGAGGGCAGATCTGGCTGAACGCGGAACTGGATGCTGCTGATGAGTCGTCAGCCAATGAAGTTATCATTCGTGTGCGCGATACAGGTGTCGGAATTCCAGAATCGCTGCTGCCACGGATTTTCGATTTGTTCACTCAGGCCGAACGCTCGCTGGATCGGTCGAAGGGTGGCTTGGGTATTGGCCTGGCCGTTGTGCAGCGGTTGACCGAGTTGCATGGTGGCAGGGTTGAGGCTTATAGCAAACTGGAGCAGGGCAGCGAGTTTGTAGTCCGCTTGCCGTTAGCGCCGCATGACGCTCCGGCACCACCGCCGGGGCCTGAAGTTGCTCCATCCACCTCGCGTCCGCTACGAGTGCTGGTCGTTGACGACAATGTGGACGCGGCTCAGACTCTGGAGATGCTGCTGAAGTCTTCGAGGCACGAAGTGCGTATGGCGCACGACGGTCCCTCAACGTTGGATGTCGCTTCCGAGTTTCAACCCAACGTCGTAGTTCTGGATATTGGTTTGCCGCGGATGGATGGTTACGAAGTCGCCCGACGCATGCGCCAGATACCCTCTTATAAAGATGTAGTCCTGGTAGCACTCACCGGATATGGTCAAGATTCCGATCGGCAGACTTCGCGGAACGCAGGTTTTGATCATCACATGGTAAAGCCTGCTGACTTCGCCAAACTCCAGCAGATTCTGGCCGATGTCGCGGAACGTTTGATCTGAGCGGCGCAATCGCCGGAGCAGATGCCGAAGTTCGGATGTGACTACTCGGCTTCTTCCTGATCGCCGACGAATTCACCAATCAGGTCGTAGTCGTCGCGGCCGACGATTTCGACCGGGACCAGATCGCCGACATCGATGTTCTCGCCGGTGACGATGACGGTGGCATCGATTTCGGGAGCATCGGCGTAGAGGCGACCCTGGAAGACACCCTCTTCGATGCGGTCGTCGATGATGGCATCGAACTCATAGCCGATCAGAGCGTCCTGGCATTCAAAGGCAATCTCCTGCTGGATCGCCATCAACTCGTCGCGGCGCGCGTTCTTGACGTCTTCCGGAACATGATCGCCGAGCTTCTCAGCGGGTGTGCCCGGTTCCAGCGAGTAGGTAAAGACGCCCATCCGCTCGAACTTGGCGTCCTGAATGAAGTCGCGGAGTTCTTCAAACTGCTCGTCGGTCTCGCCGGGGAAGCCGGTGATGAAGGTTGTGCGCATTGAGAGGTTTGGAATGCGATCGCGCAGCTTGTCCAGAAGTTCCACCGTCTGCGCCCGATTCACACGACGCTGCATGCGCTTCAACATCGTGTCGTTGATGTGCTGCAGGGGCATGTCGAGGTAGGGCAGGATCTTGGGAGAGTCTGCGATTGTCTGAATCAACTCGTCGGTGAAAAAGATCGGGTAGAGGTACATCAACCGGATCCAGTCGATGCCTTCAACCTTCTCCAGTTCTTTCAGGAGCTGGCTCAGGCGGGTCTCGCCGTAGAGGTCGAGTCCGTAATAGGTCGTATCCTGGGCGACGATGATCAATTCACGCACGCCGTCGGCCGCCAGTTCGCGGGCCTCTTCCAGGACCATTTCGATGGGCTTGGTGACGTGCTTGCCGCGCATCTTGGGAATGGCGCAGAAGGTACAGGTCCGGTCGCAGCCTTCGGAGATCTTCAGATAGGAGTAATGCTCGGGCGTGATGCGCAGGCGCGATGTGTCATTCATCGCCTTGACCGGCGCAGGGCGGAAGAGTTCGCGCTGCTCGCGGCGGCCACCGATGAGACGATCAGCGACGCGCGTAATCTCATCGCGGCCAAAAACGCCGACGATGTGATCGACTTCAGGCATTTCGTCGAGCAGCGAGGCTCCGAGGCGTTCCGGCAGGCAGCCCGCGACGATAACGCCCTTGGTCTTGCCTTCACGCTTCAGGGCCAGCATTTCGTTGATGACCGATTTCGATTCTGCACGGGCGCTGTCGATGAAGCCGCAGGTATTGACGATGACAAAGTCGGCACCTTCCGGGTCAGGCACGAGCGCGTAGCCATCCAGTGCTAGGTTGCCGAGCATCTTCTCGCTGTCGACCAGGTTCTTGGGGCAGCCGAGGCTAACGAACGCATAGGTCCCTTTGGCGAAGCGTTCGCCCTCAGCGCCGTCTGAAGGAGAGAAGAAATCAATGTCCTGCTGAATTCCGGGCATGAAGCACAACCTGTCTGACACGTGAAACCGACATATCGCCGCGATTGGTCGAGTCGCGGATTCTAGCCCCCGACAGGTCGAATGCCACGCGCGTGTTCGCGGAAGCCGAATATCTGACCCACACGTTACCGATCCGAGTTCTCTGATCGGTCCATTGCAAAATGACTGGGGGGCAACTTGCGAAAATGAAAGCTTTAGAACGTTTTTGGGCGTTAGTCGATGAGGCCGTGCAGCGGGCCGCCGGGGGCGGCGAGGGCGTCGACTCGGCGAGTGATTTCAGGGTTTTCGATCAACGGCGGGGCATGATGCGGCTTGATCCGCGCATCGATAATCAGAGGACCTCGGCAGCCCCAGTGCTTTTGATCTGTAAAGCTCTGAACGCCGTAGATGTCCGCGGCGGGGTTCGAGCGGGTGAATGTCACCCAGACGAAGTTGTTGATCGTCCGCGCTGTGAATCGCGAGTCGTCGACGAGCACGATCAGGGGAAACGTATTGATGGGATCGTCGCTGTTGATTCGGGATACGAAGCGTTCGCCAAAGTTGTCTCGATCTTCGGCATCCGGCGCGAATCTTGGAGCGGTAATGGCCAGCACGCCTGGCAGGCACACTTGAGGATCAGAGCAACCGTCTGGTAGCTGCAGTCCGGAGGGAATTTCGGTTGGAAGTTCGCGCAGCACCGGCCCAGCGGCGGCGATGACGACCTTCGAACCTTGATTCAGTCCCGAGCCGCTGTAGTCGAGCGTGTCGATCGTCGTGCGGGTGTGGAAATGTAGATCGCGCTGCCAATCGACTCGTCTGAGGATGTGTGCGAAGAACCCTGCGACGTTGTGAATATCAAGCTGCGGATCGTCATTGTGTGAGGCAATAAGCAGATACTTGGCGAGCGAGAGCTGACCTTGCCCGAGTATCGCGCTGGCTTGAGTGAGCAGTTCTTGAGGGCGTCCGGGTTTGGCGTAAGGTGTGTAACGCTCGCTGCCGATGGCGAAGAGCAGCGGATGCACACCTGCGGCATCGACGGCATGCACGCCTTTTACGCCGGGCAGCACCGTCGGAATGATCGGTCCCGTGATCTCATGGATGATGTCGCCGAACGAGGTGTCTTCTTGCGGCGGACGACCAACGACCGTGAAGGGCCAGATGGCGTCGGGCCGGTGATAGACCTTATCGATATTCAGCACCGGAAAATCGTGGGCCAGGCTGTAGTAACCCAAATGGTCTCCGAACGGGCCTTCGGGCAGCAGTTTCTGTGGGTCGATGGTCCCTGAAATACAAAAATCCGCCTCGGCATAGATCGCCGGGCGATTCGCCGAGGTGATCATCGGAATGCGGTGTCCTGCCAACGCGCCGGCGAAGGTGAGTTCCGACATGCCCTCTGGCAGTGGCATTACTGCTGAAAGAGTCATGGCCGGAGTTCCGCCGACGAAAATATTGACTCGAAACGGCTCGCCGCGTTCGATCGATCGCGTGTGGTGCACGCCGATGCTGCGATGAATCTGGTAGTGCAAGCCGATCTGTCGATTCGGCTCATACTGATTGCCGCTGAGCTGCACGCGATACATGCCCAGGTTGGAGTGCATGACGCCCGGCTGAGTGATGTCTTCCGAATAAACCTGAGGCAGAGTGATGAACGCGCCGCCGTCGTTGGGCCAGCTCTTCAGTTGTGGCAGGTCCTCGATGCGGATCTCGTGAGTCAGAACTGGCCCACTACGTGCCCGTCGCGGCAGCATGTGCAACGCGGTGAACGGAGCTCCCAGATAGCGGTGCGGTCGTTTCCAGAATTCGTTCGGATCGACTTTCAGTTCGACCAATCGTCGCACTGCATCGAGCGTATCGCGAAATATAAAGTGAGTTCGTTCGCGCGTGCCGAACAGATTGCCGAGCATGCGAAAGCGGCAACCCTTCACGCGCTCAAAGAGCAGGGCAGGGGACTTCGCCAGATAGGCCCGCCGCTGGATCTCGGCCATTTCGAGGCACGGGTCGATCTCTTCACGAATGCGAACAAGCTGCCCGGCTCGTTCCAGATCGATGACGCACTGTTGCAGGTTCCGGTATCCCATCAGCTTCCTTCAAACGCCTCGCACAAGAGCCAACATCACGTGCACTGTCTGAGGAATCCGCAGCGTCCGCTAGTGAAGCAACACGCTCTATTGATTTAAAAATAGAGCAAATGGGGTGAGTGGGTTGAGTGGCGGCGGCTGTGGAAGCAGGGCGTGAGCCTCGACGGTGAAACTCATCTTGCCGCCCTTAAATCGGTTTACCTAGAACCTCACATTCGCTGGTTCGCTCGGATGGATCCGATGCGCCGTTTTCAGGGAGGAAGTGTCATGCGTTGGGCCATTCACCAGACGCACTCATTTATCGCCGGTGGTCGCAAGCTTGCTGCGTCTTGCGCCTGGTTGCTGTTCGCGATGATCGCCATTCCCTGCGCGGTCGCTGAAGGTCGCGAGCCTCCTTACGACGCCGTCATTGGTTCAGACGAGGCCTTTGTGCGGAGTGGTCCAGACGAAGAAACGTACTATCCCACTTCCAAGCTGGAGAAAGGTGCGCGCGTCAAAGTCATGCGTGAAGACTTCGGTGGCTGGCTACTCATCGAGCCGCCAGCCGGTAGTCACAGCTGGATTCCGCAGCAGTTCGTCGAACGACGTGCGAACAATCGTGGCGTCGTGACCGCCCGGACATTTGACCGCATCGGCACCGAGATTCCGCAGCCGCTGCTGAATACTCGCCATGTCATTCAGAAGGGTGAGACCGTCGAAATTCTGGGCGAAGAAGACCAGGCGACCGAGCAAGGCTCGGAGAAGATGTTCAAGATCCGCCCACCACGTGGCGAGTTCCGCTACCTCAACAAACGGGATATTGTTGCTGCGGAAGAAGCCGTCGATGACGTCTTTGCCGCGCCGAAGTCCGTTGACGGAGACGCGTTCGCAGAAGCGAAGAAGGGCGACGACCCTGCTCCGGCAAAGACCAAGAACACGAAGAAGGCTCCCGCGCTGCCGGCGAATGCTGAAGAAGGAGTTGCGACGCCGCACGTTGAAGGCTCGAAGACTGAGGAGCGTCCGGCGCCAGCGACCGTGAAGACAGACGATGTCGAAGTCATGGAGCAGCTTCCGCCGGGCACGATCAATGCGTACGAGCGACTCGCTCAGGTGGATCGTGACTTTAAGGCGATGGTCGCGCAGCCAGTTGATGCCTGGCAACTCGAGGCTATTCGCGGTCAGTACACGGAGCTCAAGGACTCGCCGCAGTTGGCCGACGCTGGCTTTCAGCGTGAGGTCAACCGCCGTCTGGCTTCGGTGACTCGTTACGAAAAGAACTACGCGGACTACGTTGATCTCGTGCAGATTATGAAGCAGACGGAAGCTCGCGACGAGCAATTGCGTCAGCAGTTCCTGGCGACTCGCGAAGTGGTTTCGACGTCCATGACCCCCACCACGCGCATCTATCGCGACGTGTCGAAACCGGCCCAGCAACAATTGCCGACAACCACCGCAGAGCAACCGCGCTGGACAACGCCCACTCAGCCGCAACCACAACAACCGCAGGCGGTGCAACCACAACCCGCGCCCGGACAGTGGCAACGATCGGGAACACCGACTCCAAGTCTACCCGGCGCGCCGTTGAACGCTGGGGTCGGTGTTCCGCGACGCTTTGATGGAGCCGGCATCATTCAGCGTTCAGCGCTGAACCGACCCGACATGCCGCGGCATGTGCTGGTAGCTCCGAACGGCCGCGTGCTGACGTACCTGCAAGCCGGTCAGGGCATCGACCTTGACCGCCATCTGGGCCAGTCGATGGGCTTCTTCGGTCAGCGTGGATTCCGTCAGGAACTCAACGCCGACCTGCTGGTCATCAACAGCATGCAACCCGTGCAACTGCGCCAGCCGTGAGGTCAGTGGCTCCACCGTGACGGACGCGTCTCGCGTCCGGCCGTTGAGTCTTGCCCGGTCGCTGCTTGCTCCGGACCCGTAGCAATTTGCCTCGCGTGCGGTCGCTGTCGCGGCTGACGTGGCTTAGATTGTTGATCCGAACTGCCTCAACAATCCCTGACCGCGCTTCTGGAGAACATGATGGCAAAACGCGTGCTGATGATTGGAACCTTCGATTCCAAAGGCCCCGAGTACGCGTTTCTGCGCGAGCGACTGCTCGAACACGGCTGTGAAGTTTTGGCGATGAATGTCGGAGTGAACGGCTCAACGCTGCTGTTTCCTGTGGACTTTGAAGCCGGGGAGGTCGCTCGTTGCGGCGGTGAAGCGTTGATGGCACTGCGTGAGGTGCAGGACCGCGGCAAAGCCATCGTGGTGTTAAGCGATGGCGCGGCTGTCTTCGTGCGGCGCCTGTACGACGAAGGTCGCTTTGATGCGATCATCGGCATGGGCGGTTCGGGGGGAACGGCGATTGTGACTGCGGCTTTGCGTGCCCTGCCGCTGGGGGCGCCGAAGGTGTGCGTTTCGACGCTGGCATCGGGCAACGTCGCTCCGTATGTAGGCACCAAAGACATCGTCCTGATTCCCGCGATCGCCGACGTGGCGGGTATCAATCGCATTTCGCGGCAAGTGCTGACTCACGCTGCGGCGGCCGTGTGTGGCATGGTGCAGGCTGTGGTTCCGCCGAGTGCGGGTGATCGTCCCATGATTGCGGCCAGCATGTTTGGCAACACGACCAAGTGCGTCGACGCCTGCCGGGCCGCGCTCGATCGAGCGGGTTACGAAGTGCTGGTCTTCCATGCGACGGGAACGGGCGGACGAATCCTGGAGTCGCTCGCTGATGTCGGTATGGTCGATGCAGTGCTGGACATCACCACGACCGAATGGGCGGACGAACTCTGCGGCGGCGCATTGACTGCCGGTCCCGAGCGGCTGGATGCACCCGGTCGGCGCGGGCTGCCGCACTTGATCGTTCCAGGCTGCATCGACATGTGCAACTTTAGCGGAATGAGCACTGTGCCCGACCGTTATCGCGAGGCGAACCGGCTGTTCTATGAATGGACGCCGACGGTCACGCTGATGCGCACCACGATCGAAGAGAACCGCCAGATGGGCGAAATCTTTGCTCGCAAAGCCAACGCCGCAAAGGGGCCTATCGCGTTCCTGATCCCCCTGCGGGGTGTGTCGATGCTCGACGGCGATGACGGAGTGTTCTGCGACCGCGCGGCAGATGCCGCCTTCAACGAAGCATTGAAGGCGAACCTGCGATCAGACATTCCCGTGGTGGAACTCGACGCCAACATCAACGACGCCGCGTTCGCCGAAAAGGCCGTGCAGATGATGCTCAACCTGATCGCCCGCAAGCACGAGATCCCCAGCTGAGCAATCTGGTTGCCCCGTTTGCTACTTCTCGATGGTCAGTCCGGGCAGGGCTTCGATCAACTGCGCTTGAGCCGCATCGTCAACGCCGAGTGGCGTGACATTGAGCTTGAGCTTCTTGAGTTTCTTCAACTGCTTGAGATGCTCAACAGCGCTGCCGTCGATGGATGTGCATTCGTCGACTTCAAGCTCTTCCAGATTCTCCAGCGGAATCAGATGAGCAAGGCCGGCCACCGTGATGCTGGTTTGAGTGAGGTCCAGCGACGTCAGCGACTTCACTTGAGCGATATTCTTCAAGGCGTCGTCACCGATCGTGCTGACCATCTCCAACCGCAGTTCCTTGAGCTTGGGGAACTGTGTGAGCTGAGCCAGCCCGTCGTCCGTGACGATGGTCTGAGTCAGATCGAGAACCTGCAGGTCTTTCAACGTCTTCAGATGGGCGAGCCCCGCGTCCTTGATGGGGGCGTCTCGCAGAGCCAGTTCTTTCATCTTCGTGAGGCCGACGAGGTGCACGAGATCAGCGCTCTTCACGTTGTTGAAGCGGGCGTTGAGCAACTCCAGATTCGTTAATCCGGCGATGTGAACGAACGCGCTGCCCTCAATGCCAACGTCGTTTTCCAGTTCCAGAATCTTCAGCGTCTTGCAGTCCTTCAGAGACTCAAGTGCTTTCGCCGTCAAACCCGCCATCTTGCTGATGTTGAGGTTTTCCAGTTGCGGCAGCGTCGCCAGCAGAGCCACGCCGTCATCCTTGATCTTGGACTCTTGAACCTTCACTGCCTTCAGAGTCTTGATCTCGGACAGGATCCTTGCACCGTCATTGCCGACGTTCGTGAACCGCAGATCGACTTCGATGAGATTCGGCAGGTTCTTCAGGTGCACCAGTCCGGCGTCGGTGATGTCGGTACGGCGCAGGCCGATCGACCGCAGACGCTTGATGGTGCCCAGTGTCTTGAGGCCCTCATCACCAATCGAGGTACTGGCGGCGTCCAGGATGTCGAACTTGGGTAGCTCGGCCAGCGTCTTCAACCCGGCGTCGGTGAAGTTCGGGCCAAAGATGATGACGCGACGCAGTTCAGGCAGCCGCTTCAGATGCACAAAGTCTTCGTCGCTGGTGTTGGTCGCCCGGAAGTCGGCGATGGTTACCAGGCCGTCTTTGTTGAGCTCCAGCTTCACACCCTTGGCTTTGAGCGCGTCCACCGATGCCGTGCCATCCACCGGCTTGGGAGTTTCCGGAGCAGCCGTTGCCGACTCGGTCCCTGAATCTGCGGGCTTGCCCGCCGGAGGAACGCTGTTGGGCTGGCAACCCAGAGTGAACAGCAGAGCGACACCGAAAGCTTTTAAGGTGAGACGCATGATGGCTGACTTTCAATAAGCTTGCCGGGGTGAGTTCTGGAAATGCAAACAGCCGCCAGATCCCGAGGGACTCAGCGGCTGATTTTTCCGCGCGACATGACTGTTGAATACTGAATTCCAGCAGAGCGGACAGATCACGACGTGATTCGTGAACCAACTCTGGCAGTCACACGCGGGTGCGGCTCGGCGCAGCGGGATTACTTCTTGCGATGACGAATTTTTGCACGATTGCGACGTTTACGACTTCCAATCTTACGTCGGCCCTTACCGGTCTTCTTCGTTCCCATTGCGTGCCAGACTCCTCATGCCCTGTAGTAGTTTGAACTAATGATTCACCGCAACCACGGTGTGTTGTTGTGCGAAGGGTCAGGCAATCTAACTTCGTGCCACTATTCCTGCAACGATCGGCGCGAGCCCGTGCGTTTCCGAAAAACCGCATCTGCCGTGCATCGTTCGGATTGCTGGCTTCACCACGATCGAGAGGTCAGGGGTGCGGGGCTGCGGAAACTTCAAGTATTGGAATTAACTCCTTTGCTTGTATTGGGTTGTGCGCATTGCTCAAGCTCGGACAATTCATCGACCTGACGCGATGGTTGTGGATCGTTGAGATTCGTTCGAGTCGTGGAGCGGAAGGCAGAACGTCCCCTCCCTTAGATCTTGTGCCCGATTCTGCCTCACGGCCTGTGGGAACATGCGACTCTTCGCAGTCTCGCTGCGATGCCCGAAATCGACCAACAAAAGCCTCCGAAAGATTGAGCCAGCGTTGCCGCTGTTAAGGCCTCGGTTCCATAGACCGTAGGACCTTACCTGATGCTGGCAAAAGCCCCAGATTTTTAGGGGCCTTTGTTTTGCTGACGCATTCGCCAATGCTTTGCTAACGGTTGGATAAAACGCATTCCGGAAACTAGCTGCGCGAGGTGGGGCACTCGAAAAACTCGCAGGCCAGCCTTACGAGGAAAGAAGTCGCAAGGGCTTGGGGGACTTTCCTATCACTTATCGAGTTCAAGGCTTCTGGGACAAATCCAATACTGAGATTGATCTGGTGGCGGTCAACGAATCGACCGAGCGGATTCGCTTCGGCTCGTGCAAGCGTTCTTGACCTGCTCCCCGTTTCTTGATCCGCACGGAATGTTAGATTTTTGGATCTTTTCATTCTGTTGAGGGGGGTCGAGACGATGGGTAAGAAGCACTTCACTGAGGAGCAGATTGCGTACGCGTTGCGGCAACAGGAGGCGGGAACTCCGGTCGCGGAATTGATTCGGAAGCTGGGAGTGAGCGAACAGACGTTCTACCGCTGGAAGAAGAAGTTTGGCGGGATGGGTATAGCCGAGTTGCGACGTCTGAAGCAGCTTGAGGAGGAGAACCGCAAACTCAAGCAACTGGTCGCGGACTTGAGTCTGGACAAGAAGATGTTGCAGGACGTGCTCTCAAAAAATGTGTGAAGCCCGCTCGCGGGCGGGCTTTGGTGCAGCGGTTACAGGTGGCTCATGGCGTGAGCGAGCGTCGTGCCTGCGAGGTCTTGAAAGTGCCTCGTTCGAGCCATCGTTACCAGAGTGTGAGGGATCCACGGGCGGCGTTGCGGATTCGACTGCGGGACTTGGCTG